>PMOY01000068.1 GCA_003165655.1 Solirubrobacterales bacterium | reverse complement strand
ATGGGCTGCGGCGACCAATGCCCGTACATCCCCGGCAAGCGCTACCTCGACTGGGACCTCCCCGACCCGAAAGGCCGGCCGATGGACGAGGTGCGCGCCACACGCGACGAGATTGCCCAGCGCGTGGCCAAACTCCTCGCCGAGCTCGACGCCACATGATCGTTCCCTTGAGATTGATGACCGCTTGAGGCATCATGCGAACGTGCGTTCGTATGGCTTCACGGTGTTCACTCACGACCCAGACCGCCCCTGGGTGATCCTGGGCTCCGAACGCCGCACGATCGAGCTCGATGACCACGTCGTGTTCTCCGACTGGGCGACTAACGCCTATCCGCGCGACCGGTTCACAGTGCAGATCGACGCCTGGGGCGACTCACCAAAGCTCGGTCGTCGATAACCCGGCGCTCGACCACGCTCGCGACTTAGCCCACTCGAGCGTTACACGCGCGACAGGCGCAGTCGCACGTGCGGGTGCACTCGATCGTGCGCCGGCCGTTCNNNNCTGCGCAGCTCCCACAGTCCGGGTTCGATCCGCGTGACGGTCATGCGGTCACCGGCTGCTGGTCCGCAGTTGCCGCGTGAGTGTCGACGTTGCCGGGAAGGTCGTGGATGGTGGCTCCCTCGATCCGACGGGCGAGCCGATCGATCAACCCGGCCGTGCGCTCGAGTACCTCAAGATCCGAGCTCTCGGCCCAGGAGGCGAGGTACGGGATCGAGTAGTCCTCCGTTGACACGCCAAGCGCGCCAACGCACGTGTATGCGACCGACTCGGCCACGAGCTCCTCACCGGCGTAGTCCAACGCCGGGTCATTGGGCTGGCGATCGTGGCGAACAAGCGCGTGAGCGAGCTCGTGGCACAACGTTTTCACACGCTGGTTCGCAGACAGGCCGTCGTCGACGACGATCCGGTCGGTCGACGGTTGGTAGTAACCGTGCGCACCACCCGAGATCGGCGCGAACGCGACGGTGCAGCCGATCTCCTCGGCGAGTCCGACGAGGCTCGGGATGACCGGGGCGAGCTCGTCACCTTCAACGTCTCGGATCGGTGGATCGAGGGGCGCCGGCACCGCCGGCGGCGGGAGCGGCGCGACCTGGTCGTCGGCGAAGACGGCCGCGAGCTTGAAGAACGTACGGGGTCGCTGGTCCGGATCGCCCCCGCTCTGCCGCCACTTCTCGAGCTGCTTGCGCGTGGGTGGGCACGGTGCCCAGATCCGGATCGCGATCTCCCCACGGCTGACGCAATAGCCCAGCCGAAGCCAAGCCTGGAATCCGGCGACCCTCGTGGCCGTCGGCCGTTGCATCGCGATCAGCAGCTGGTTGCCGAGTGAGTAACTGTGAAAGCTGGTGCGGGCAGTAAGCCACGCCTTCCAACCGTCGGAGCTGCGCAGCTGTTCGACTGCCTTCCGGGCGTACTCGCGATCGCGTTCGCGACGTTCGGCCCGCTCTTCGTCGGTGAGCTGCCTTCGTTGCTTGACGGCCATCCGTCTGCCCTCCGTGTCGTGGGGCCCTGCCGGGTGCGGGGCCGATCCCCGACCCCAAGGCGCCCGCCAGGGCGCAACAATCGGGAGGGGTCGACCCCGCAGCCGGTGACGTCGTGGCACCACTGTGGGACGCCGCGAGGTCGTCGACGATCCCTTGCACAGACGCTGGGATCGGTTAGCAACAAATCCTCACCACGGATTGCCAAGGTGGTTAGTATTTGTCGCGTGGCGCGTTCAGACCTAACAACGATCAAGCAGCGCTTTGGCAACCGGCCGTTCCGCGTCCGCGAGGCCGTCGACGCCGGCATCCCGCGCCACGCGCTCTACCGACTTCGCGACAAGGGGGCGTTGCAGATGCTCTCCCGCGGCGTCATGCAGCCCGTCGACAGCGACCCCGCGATGAACACCGAGTTCGCCGCCCTCGCCGCACGCGTTCCGAAGGCGACGATCTGCCTGAACTCCGGGCTGTCCTACTGGGACCTGTCCGACGAGCTGCCAGCAACCATCCACCTCGCCGTCCCCCGCGGCGCGCACTGGCCAAAGATCGACACCCCCGCAACGACACTGCACCGCTTCGCCGCTGAGACCTTCGAGCTGGAGCGGCTCGAACAGGCCACAGACGCGAACGAGCCGTTCCGGATCTACTCCGCGGAGCGCTGCGTCGTCGACGCGATGCGCCTGCAGCACGTCGTCGGGCGCAACATCGCCCTGTCGGCCCTGGCGCGCTACACGCGCCAGCGCGGCACTGATCCGCTTCGCCTCACCGGTCTGGCGCGCCGCCTGGGCGGCGAGCGCCGCGTGCGCGAAGCGCTCGAGGCGATCCTCGCTTGAGCGGCGAGCAGGCCAGGCGCGCTTTTCGTTCCCCGTGTTCGCGCCGTGGCGAGCGCGGGAAGTCGGGTCGTTCGGCACCACGGTGACCCGCTCGCCGCTGGCGACAAGTACGGGATGCACAGTAATGCCGTACCAACCGCCACTGGCGGGCTGTACGGGATTTAGTAGAATGCTGTACGAGACGCCAATGTCTGCATCGACCCCGCCGACCGCTTCGATAGAGGACCCAGCGCTTGTCCGCCTGCTTGAGCTGTTCCGCGACCGCGATGCCGTTGACTACGCGACGCTCGTGCAGCAGGCGGGCGTTCCGCCGCGAACGCTCGACCGACAGCTGAGCGCCCTTCTCGCCGACGATCTGCTGTTCAGGTGGGCACGCGGCGTCTACAGTCGCCGCCCCGTCGAGCCTGAGCTCAATTCCGAGGGCGAGGAGCTGCTCATGCTCTTGCGCGACTCCGATGCGGACGCCCACCTGACCGGGTTCGACGTGCTTGCGCCATACGCGCACCAGTTTGTCTACTCCTACTACACGCACCTCGTCTACTGCCACCCGTCGCACGTGAGCGGCCTCGCGAGCGAACTCTCGGCCGAGGATTGGCTGCTTCTGCCGGCGGGCCGCCATGTGCATCTCGGCGGACCACACGAACGCATGGTCATCGTGCGCGGACAGACCCATGATGAGCGCCGCTACCCAGTGCGGGGCCATCTAGCCCTACCCGAGAAGGCTTGGGTGGACCTGCTGCGCGAAGTCCGCCGCAGCCAGCTCGGCCTGGACTAC
The DNA here is from genome assembly GCA_003165655.1 of Solirubrobacterales bacterium. Classification (GTDB taxonomy): domain Bacteria; phylum Actinomycetota; class Thermoleophilia; order Solirubrobacterales; family Solirubrobacteraceae; genus Palsa-465. The sequence continues at coordinate 1,857 of PMOY01000068.1, read as the reverse complement.
GGAGAGCTCGGGCGCATCCTGCGTTCGATGGAGCGTGCCGGAGTCCCGATCGACAGGGTTCGCACCTACGCACGCAGCGTCGGCTATCTCGCATGGGTGGACGCGGCGCTCGGGAAGCGCTCGCCGACCAATGTCGAGCAGAACCAGCTGGCAGCTGGCTACGCGGCGTGAGCGCGTTCGGAGAGCACGTCGGCCTGTTCAAGGCCGACTGGATCGCCGATCCCGACCTGTTGGCGCAGCGCATGCGCGCTGCAGGCGTCGCGGATCGTTACACGACAGAGCTGGCCGGCTGGTGCGGGGAGATCCACGAGCATCTGCGGGAACTGACGGCCGAGCTCGGGATCGAGCTCCTGCTGATGGGCGGCAACGGCGCCTCGCTCCGCTTCGACGCGGTCAGTCAGCGCGGGTCGCGTGACAACGACTACCTAACCGCGGCGACGCCCGAGGACATCGAGCGGCTCATGGAGCACCTAGGCAGGCGCTTCGCCCAGCTCGGCGAGCTGATGCAACCCCGCCCGTACCAGCCCAAGAAGCCGGTGCGTGATTTGCTGCTCGCGACCTACGTCGTCCCGGTACCGCTCCTTCTCGACCACGGCCACAGCAAGAACAACGAGGTCAAGGTCGAGTTCCACTTCGAGCAACGCTTGCCCGCCTCCGAGTCGATCACAGGCACGCTGGGGCCCGCAGCAACGCCGGAGATGACGGCGGCGCTCCCACAGCTGCCCTACCAGATCGGCATCAAGCTGATGACGCTGGCGGCCGAGCCTGTCGGCATCGACGAGGCAACCCGCGCGGCGGCGGTTCCCCGGCAGATGTACGACCTCGACCTGTTGCTCGCCCGCCTTGGAGTCGACCGCTGGACGGCGCTGAATGACTACTCGCGCGAGCGCTACGCCGAGGAATGCAAACGCTGCGATGCCGCGGTCAATCCGGGTGAGCCGTTCGACGGGATGCGCGCGCGGCTTGAGCGCTGGGGCGATTGCCTCGATGAGCAGGCGCAGCCGTGGCTCACGATCCGCGCCGCACAGCAGTCGGGCCTGCGCCTGCCCGCGCACTTACGACCCTGGGGCTGGCGAGCACGCGCCTACCGGCTCATCCTCGCAGTTGAGGCGCTGCGGCTCGGACCAGAGGGCTTGGAGCCCTGGGAGACGGCCGCCGAGCTCGCAGCGCTTGTGCCTGACCGAAAGGCCAAGGCGTTTCGAGCCCCGCTGGCCGACCTCGCTGGTATCCCGGTCGCTCAGCTTCCGGTTCAACTTCACTACTTCGTGTGGACCGCGCTAGACCCCGGTCGAGGCGGAGATCTGCTGTCGCAAATTGCCCGCGCTCACGAGCTGCTGCGGAGCGTCTGACTACGAGCCCATCACACCCCAAGGGGAGGGCGCCCGGCCACCCTCCCCTGCGGAGATCCGCCTAAAGGCCGGGTTCGTCGGGCTCGAGCTCGTCGCCGACGTCGACGATGTCCTCGTCCTCGACCTGGCCGTCGACGAGGTCGTCGTCGAGCTCGTCGCAGGTCTCGGCCGGCCCGTCTGCCTCATCCACGGCGCAAACATCTGCAGCGGCGTCGGTGGCCTTGCGATCAGCGGTCATCCGTTTGCGGCTCTCGGCGCGAGCTTGCTCCTGCGCCTCGTGCAGCTCGGCGCCTGCCTTGGCGATCGCCTTCTCCAGCTGCTTGAGCGTCGCCGGGAGGTGCGGACCCGCCAGCTTCTGGAGCGCCTTGGCGGCGTGGTCTTTGTGCGACGGCCAGCGCTTCGCCCCGAACCGCTGGCTTGAGGGGACGACGAGCCGGCAGGCGTGCTGCTCGGCGGCGATCACGACCAGCGCGCGGCCGTAAAGCTCGCCGGCGGTCTTGGCGCCCTC
>PMOY01000361.1 GCA_003165655.1 Solirubrobacterales bacterium | reverse complement strand
CCCTACGCCTACGGCCTCGCCCTCGGCGGCTCGGACCGCATCGTTCACGTCCTCCGATCATTGCTCGCCGAAGCCGACCTCCTCATGGGCATTGACGGCTACCCGACGATCGCCGATCTCACGCCTGCCGCCCTTCGCCGTGTATCNNGGCAGGTGGCCCCCTCTAGACGACGGTGAACCTCCTGGGATATTGGCGTCACGCAGCGAGGGGTAGCTCGTTCTCGGCGCTCCTGAAGTCATCAACGATGACCGCGGCCGAAACTGCGCGCATCCCGGTGGCGAAATCGCCGATCCTTGTCAGCCTGGGTGAGCGCCGCGTTCCGGTGGCGAAGTCCCCGGTGACGCTCAGCACGCTTGTGCTGCGCATTCCCGTGGCGAAATCGCCGGCGACGTGACCGCGACCGAGGTTGCGCTGACCGCGCGCGAAGTCGCCCGGGTCGGCGATGCGAACGTCACCGGCCCGCGTGTCGAAATCGCCGCTCACATCGGACCTGCGGGACTGCATGGTTGTCGATTGCAACATGAATCGTCTTTCGGTTTGGGTGTGGGAATGGGCTTGCGTTGAGAGTTGCCACGGACGCGATCCGCGCGTCGGTCGCGAGCAGGAGCAAGACGCCTTCTCGGACCGTCGAGACTGGCCGCTCGTGTGGGTGGTCGGCGTGACCGGCGACATGGCCTCCCTGTGGGTAGACCTCCACCGACGACAACCGATGTCGTATCCGATGGCGGATGCTACCACCCGAGGGCTGTTGGCGCATTAGCGAGACCTAAAACATCCCCTTGACGCTATCGGTAGGATGTGTGTCATGCCAATGCGCGCCACCACCGTCCGCTTCAGCGAAGATCTCTGGCAGCTCTTGGAGGACGAGTCGACGCTGCAGGGAATCAGCGCTGCGCAATTCGTGAGAGACGCGACGATCGTGCGGCTGGCCTTTCTTGCCGGGCGTCGCGGTGACTCCGACTCCGAGCAGTCCATCGAGGCGATCTCGGAGCGAGCGGCACGCCGCCATGAGCACGCGCGGGCGCCGTCGAGCAGTGTGCAGGCCCCCGAGCGGTTGGACGAGCTGCATCGCACTCTCCTGCTCGACAGTCCGCCAGAGGACAGCTTCGATCGCCTGACGCGGCTGACGGCGACCGTGCTGAACGTGCCGGTCGCGCTCGTGTCGCTGGTCGACCACGACCGGCAGTTCTTCAAGAGCTGCCTGGGACTCCAGCAGCCCTGGGCGTCGCAGCGACAGACTCCCCTCTCACACTCCTTCTGTCAGCACGTCGTCCAGTCGCGCCGCCCGCTCGTGATCTCCGACGCGCGCGAGCACCCCGTGCTCCGCGATAACCCCGCGATTCGGGATCTCGGCGTCATCGCCTACGCCGGCGCGCCACTGATCACTCCCAACGGACACGTCCTCGGCACCCTGTGCGCGATCGACCACGAACCCCGACACTGGACCGCCGAACAGGTCGAGATCCTGTCCAACCTCGCCGGGTCAGTCCTCAGCGAGATCCAGCTGCACGCCGCACACCACAACCAGGGCTAGCGGCTAGCCCTGGCGTGGTTGGAACGATTCCGAGAACCGCGGCTTGGCTACCGGCACGTGTCAGGCCAGAACCTAGCGCGCGACGGCGCCCAGATCATCGCGGTGCGGCGACGTCGCCTCGCCTCGATCCAGCACGCGTCGGGGCTCGTCTATTGTTCGCCTGCCCGATGTCGCCGCTATTCCGCAAGAGCGAGAAGAAGGTGGCGGAGGAGGCTGCAGCCCAGGTCGAGATCAAGCGCCTCAAGGCGCTCAGCGCCGAAGATCTGGCCATGTTAGTGCTGCCGGGCTTGGGACCGAACGGCGTCAAGCCGGGGTCCAGTGTGCGAGTCCAACTGCTGTGCAACGACCTCCTCAGGGGCTTTCCCGGTGCCGGGAACCAGCAGGCCATGCAGCTCTTTGGATGTGTGACCAAAGCTCTGGAGAGTCTCGAGCGCGCTGACCTCGTCTCCTCGATCTCATACTCGCGATTGCCGGTCTGGCGCATCACTCACCTCGGCGAGGCCGCGCTCGCCGACGGGACCATCGACCAGCACCTCAGGAAAGCCGGATAGAGCCGCCCCGACGCAGGCTCAGTCAAGCGCCACCCAGACGCTCTTGAGCTCGGTGTAGAGCTCGAGTGCGTACTTCCCCATCTCACGACCCCAGCCGCTGGCCTTGAAACCGCCCCACGAGGACCCGGCATCGACCGGGTTGGCCATGTTCACCCACACGGTCCCCGCTCTGATCTGCGCAGCCAGTTCGTGCGCCCGGCCGACGTCGCGCGTCCAGATCGACGCCGCCAGCCCGTACTCGGTGCCGTTGGCGAGGTCGGCCAGCTCCGCCGGGTCGTCGTAGGGCAGCACCGAGAGCACGGGCCCGAATACCTCCTCGCGGGCTGTCGGCATGTCCGAGGTGACGTTGGCGAGCACGGTGGGGCGGTAGAAGAATCCGGCGGAGAGCTCCCCGCCGGCCCGCTCGCCCCCGGCCACGAGGTCGGCGCCGGCCTCGCGGCCGCGGGCCACCATGCGCGTGACCTTGTCGAGGTGCTCCGCCGAGACCAGCGGTCCGAGCTGTGTCTCGGGGTTCATCCCCGGGCCGAGCCTCATGGCTGCCACCGCCCCGGCGCAACGCGCGGCGAACTCCTCCGCGCGGGAGCGGTCCACGTAGAAGCGGCTGTACGCCGCACACACCTGACCGCTGTTGAGCAGGGCGCCCTGAAGCGCTCCGGCCACGGCGGCCTCGAGGTCAGCATCGGCAAGAACCACGACCGGCGTCTGGCCGCCGAGCTCGAGCGTGACCCGCTTCAGGTTGCCGGCCGAGGCACGCACGATCGAACGACCCACCTCTGTGGATCCGGTGAACGAGACCTTGTCGACGTCGGGGTGATCGGCAATCGCCTGACCAGCTACGCCGTCGCCGGTGACCACGTTGACCACGCCCGGCGGGATACCGGCCTGAGCCACCAGCTCGGCGAGACGCAGCATCGACAGCGAAGTCTGCTCGGCCGGCTTGACGACGCAGGTGTTGGCGCAGGCGAGCGCCGGCGCGATCTTCCAGCTCGCGATCAGCAGCGGGAAGTTCCAGGGAATGATCAGCCCGCAGACGCCGACAGGCTCACGGCGGGTGTAGTTGAAGACGCGCGTGCCAGGGAACGAGTTGGGCAGCACCTCGCCCTCGATCTTGGTGACCCAGCCCGCGTAGTAACGGAAGTGCTCGGCGGCCGCGGGAATGCTCACGTTGCGCGAGATGGCAAACGGCTGGCCCTGGTCACGCGTCTCCAGCTCGGCGAGCTCGTCAGCATGCTCGTCGATCAGCTCGCCCATCCGCCACAGCAGCCGGGCGCGGGCCGCCGGAAGCAGATCGCGCCAAGCCGGATCGCGCAGCGCGGCGCGAGCCGCAGCGACGGCGCGGTCGACGTCCTCAGCCGTCCCCTCGGCGACCATGCCGAGGATCTCTCCGGTCGCCGGATCGCGTGTGTCGAATTGCCCACCCGAGACCGGCTCGACCCACTCACCGCCGATCAGTAGTTGCCCGGCCTTCACGGTTGTGCTCACAGTTCCCTCCTCTGTCTGACCACGGCCCGCCCGCCTGCAACGCGAGCTCGTCCCAATCTATACCGATGGCCGCGGCGCTGAGCAGCTGACCGGATCCGGTGAGCAAAGCCCGAATGCGATGAGCGAAGCCCGGATGCGCGCAGCAGGCCGACCTGCGGCGCGCCTCCGGCGGGAGATCATCAGGCCTTGATCAATCCGTGCGGGTCGATCACGAACTTCTTGCGTGGTGAGCATGTTCAGACGGCCTGATCTCAGCTAGCCGGCGCGTTCGGCCGACGCCAGACCGCGACGGGCGAAGATCGCCAGCAACGCCGCGGCGCCGGCGAGCAGGGCGAGCGCGAGCGCGAACTTGACCGGCGAGCCCGCGAGCAGCCCTCGCGCGGCTTCGAGCACGACGGTGGCCGGGTTGAGGCGGGCGACGTCGTGGATCCAGCCGGTAAGCAGGGGCAGCGGGACGTAGACCGGCGCCAGGAACAGCAGGACGAACACGGGCATCTGAATCACCGCGCCCGCCTGCTCGGTGCGAAGGAACATCGCGAGACCGCACCCCCACAGCGCCGCGACAAAGTTGAAGAGGATCCCGAGTCCGAGCAGGCCCAGCAGGTCGGTCCGGGTCCCATCGACGTTCATCCCGGCGATCAGGGCAGCGAGCGTCACAACGGTGCCGGTGATCAGCCAGCGCAGGAGGGCTCCGATGGCGTAGCCGGCAATGATTCCGCTCCGGCGGGGAGCGCTCAGCAGGAGGCGCCGGGCGAATCCCGATTCGAAGTCGCGCGCGACGGCAAAGCCCGTGAACACGCCTCCGAACGCCGCCGACTGGAGGAACACGAACACGTACTGGAATGACGTATAGCCGGGGGCGTAGTGGAAGCTCGGGACATCGGCGAGCCGCGAGAGTCCACCGGCGAATGCCACGAGGAAGAACAGCGGAAAGATGATCGAAGGCAGGAGGATCGCGGGACTGACCAGCGTGTTGTGGATCGAGCGCCAGCCAACCCCCCGCGCCACATAGAGAAAGCGCCTCACGTCCGCACCAGCCTCGTCTTCATCGCGGCGCTGGCGAGCCCGAGAGTGATGATGACGAGCAGCGCCGCGAACCCGAAACCGAGCGCCAGCGCCCGACTGTCCCACCCTGTGATGATTAGGCTGCGGACGCCTTCGATCAGGTAGGAGACCGGGTTGTATGTCGCAACCTCCTTAAACCAGTGGACCTTGATCACGTTGCGCGGGAGGCTCGAGGAGCTCAGGAACACACTGACGAAGAGCAAGGGGAAGATCCCCTGGACCGCCTCGCCGGTGCCGAAGCGCAGAGCCAGCAGCGCACCGAGGCTCGCGAATCCGAAGGAGATCAGGATCGACAGCGCCAGGAGGACGAACGCGCCCGCGACACCGCTCGCGATGCCGACGCCGGTCGCGAGTCCGACGAGCAGATAGACGACCGATTGGATGCATGCCAGCACGAGGGCGCCGCCGAGTTGACCGACGAGGAGTGCTGAGCCACGCAGCGGGGTCAGCGCGAGGCGGTTGAAGAAGCCGGTCTCGATGTCGCGAGCGAGGTCGGTGCCGGTAGCGATCGCGACGAACAGCGCTCCCTGGATGAAGGGAAGGGCCAGGGCGAAGGCGCGGTAGCTCCTGGTGGGAAAGCCGGGAATCTTCGTCGCGGCACTGAGTGAGCTGCCGTTGATCGCAAACAGGATCAACGGAAAGAGCAGCGGGAACACGAGCAGCGCGCGCTGGCGCAGCGTACGCGTAATCGACCGGCGCGCCACCGCGGCGATCTGCTCGAGCAGTCCCGGGGCCGCGCTCAGCTCAGCGTCCACGAATCAGCGTCCACGAATCGCCATCGACCACTCAGCGTCCACGACGACGACCGCGGCCGCGTGCGCCGGGTGCGGGCTGCTCATCAGCGGTCTCTGCCGCGGTTCCTTCCAGCTTGCGGCCCGTCTTGGCGAGAAATACGTCGTCAAGCGACGGCTGATGCAGTTGCAGTGACGCCACGTGGAGATCCGCCTGGTCGAGCGCGCGGACGATCTCAGCGAGCTGAGCTTCGCCTCCCGGCAATGGCACCGTCACGCTGCCACGGCCATTGTGCGTCGGCGTGCCAAAGCCGGCCAGGAGCTCGGCAAGCAGCTCGTCGGCACCCCCGTCGACCGGCGAGACCTCGACGCTCGGACTTCCGATCTCGGCTTTGAGCTGTGCCGGCGTGCCCTCGGCGACGATCTTGCCGTGGTCGATGATGCCGACCCGGTCGGCCAGTACGTCGGCCTCCTCGAGATACTGGGTCGTCAGAAAGACCGTCATCCCCTCGTCGTGCGCGAGCCGCGCGACTTCCTCCCATAGCGCGGCCCGGCTCTGGGGGTCGAGACCGGTCGTGGGCTCGTCGAGGAAGAGGATCCGCGGCCCGTGGACGAGCGCCAAGGCCAAGTCGAGCCGCCGCTTCATGCCGCCCGAATAGCCGCCCACACGGCGATCGGCCGCCTCGGTCAAGCCGACACGCTCGAGCAGCGCGTTCGCCCTGACTTTACGTTCCGCCTTTCCGATCCCTTGCAGCGTTGCCTGCAGCAGCAGATGCTCCCGGGCGGTGAGGATCGGGTCCAAGGCGGCTTCCTGCAATGCGGCCCCGATCGTCGAGCGCACCTGCGAGCCCTGGCGCACGATGTCAAAACCGCCGACGCGCGCACGCCCGCTCGTCGGCGGCAGCAACGTCGTCAGCATCAGGACGGTTGTCGACTTGCCTGCGCCGTTGGGCCCGAGGAAACCGTAGATCTCGCCCGGGGAAACAGCAAGGTCGATGCCGTCGACCGCTCGCGGGCCCTTGCGGAACTCACGAACCAGCTCCTCGACCTCGATCGCTGCGGCGCCATCGCTCACACGCCCACCCTACCTCAAACCTTGATGTAGTCAACTATCGACCAGGTCAATAGACTTCATCCGTCATGACCACGGTCGCGCAGACGCAGCTTTCACCCGCCGAGGAGGCCTGGGACATACTGCGCCAGTTGCTCGGCGCCGAACGACGCCGCTTCCTCGCTGCGGCAGCCGAGCTGGATCTGCATCCGGCCCAGGCCGGAGCCCTCATGAAGATGGAGCCCGGGACGGCGATGCCGATGCACGAGCTCGCGATGATGCTCTCGTGTGACAACTCCAACGTCACCGGCATCGTCGACCGCCTCGAGGCTCGCGGGCTGGTCACCCGCCGCCCCTACGCCCAGGATCGCCGGGTCAAGCACGTCGTCCTCACCCCGGCAGGAACCGACGTCCGCACGCGGGTCCGCGGCCACATGGCCAAGGTGCCTGAAGCGATCGGGCGTTTGTCCCTTACCGACCAGCGTCTGCTGCGCGACGTGCTCCGGCGCGCGGTCGAGAGCGGCTAGGACTGGCAGCGGGTCTCAGACGGGCGCTCCCGGGATTGGGAAGGCGCGCGCTAGCTCGCTGACCTCGTGAGCCCCGGAGCCTGGCGGGCGCCCTGCGCCCCCGCCGCTTACCGGGCGCCGTGTTTCGAAACGCTCGCTGCTTGAGCGAGGCGCGAGCGTCGCCAGCGTCCGGGGAGGCGCGCGGGGAGGCGTGCGGACAAGCGCTGGCCGACCGACGGAGGCTTCTGCCAACGCCGCGGGTCGAGGTCAGCGCCGCACAGCGCGCAGCCGGCGGCAAACGGAGTGACTCGCTCTTTACATTGGGGGCAGTAACCGGGATGCATGGCACTGATGGTGCCGCCCGGCCCTCTACCGTCGCTAAATGGGGACGCGGTAACTGCGAAGAAAGCGCGGCGCGGAGAGCGAGGCTAGGAGTCGGTGTCTGCAGGTGCGTCGGTGGAAACGGCGGCCGAGTCGGGGTCGCTTGCCGTCGATGTCGCACTCGAGTCGGGGTCGCTCGCCGTGGACGTCGACGTCGCAGTCGAGTCCGGGTCGCTCGCGGTGGACGTCGTCGACGCGGCCGAGTCGGGATCGCTTGCTGTGGACGTCGTCGGCGGAGTCGAGCCAGAGCTGCTCCCCGTCGACGTCGTCGATCCGCTCGAGCCAGCGCCACTCCCCGTCGACGTCGTCGATCCGCTCGAGCCAGAACCGCTCCCCGTCGACGTCGTCGATCCACTCGCGTCAGAACCGCTCCCCGTCGACGTCGTCGATCCACTCGCGTCAGCGCCGCTCGGGGTGGGATCGCTCGCCGCGGGATCGCTCGCGGTCGGATCGCTCGCCGTCGGATCGCTCGCCGTGCTCGCCGCCGGATCACTTGAGGCGGGATCACTCGCCGCGGGATCGCTCGCCGCGGGATCGCTCGCCGTCGGATCGCTCGCCGTGGGATCGCTCGCCGTGGACGTCGTCGATCCACTCGTGCTGGCACCGCCCGCCGGAGACGTCGTCGATCCACTCGTGGTGGCACCGCCCGCCGAAGACATCGTCGGCGTAATCGAGCTGGGGTCGCTCGCCGCGGGCTCGCTCGCCGAAGACGTCGTCGAGGCGACCAAGGTGGGATCGCTCGGCGCAGACGTCGTCGACGCGGACGAGGTGGGGGCGGGCGTCACCGGGGTCTGCTGAATCAGCGCCGGCACTGAAGGCAGTCGGCTCTGGTGGCTGGTGGCCCGGCTGACTCCGGCGACGCTGGTCGCGATCACGGCTGCGGTGAGGATCTTCGTGACGATCCCGGCTGCACTCAGCCCAGCGACCCCGGTGCCGGCATAGTCCGTGCCCACCGCGGCCAGCCCGGTCGAGACCGCCGCGACCGGCGCGGCGGCGACCACCGCTGAGCTGGCCGCACCTGCGCCAACGCCGGCGAGGCTGCTCGCGGCGCCAACGCTCGCGACGACCGGGCCGGCGGTCGCGGCACCGGCCGCGGTCGCGCCACCCGCGACGCCGGCGCTACTGCCTCCGGCTGTCGCGCCACCCGCCACCACGGCGCTGCTCCCTCCGGCGCCCGCGCCGCCCGCGCCACCCGCGACGACTGCTCCGCCTCCGGCGCCGGCGCCGACCGCAACCGAACCTCCGCCACCCCCCAGCACCGAGGCCAGCACCGACGCCTTGAGCTCGCCGGTCAGCATCACGGGCAGAACGAGCGCGAGCACGGTCCGCTGATGCCCGACCTCGTGCTCGAACGCCGCGCAGCTCGGGCAGCGATCGATGTGGGCGCGCGTCGTGCTGCGGGGGAGGATCCGCCCTTGGAGCGTTGCCAGCCGCTGCCGGATCTCCGCGCACGGACGATCCCTCGCCTGCCGGCTACGCACGAGCGCCTCGCGGGCTTGGAAGATGAGCGCCTTCACTTTCTCCCGGCGCACGCCCAGCACCTGAGCAATTTCATGGTGCGAGTGGTCGCCGAGCTCGAACAGCACCAGCGCCGCGCGCTGGTCAGCCGGGAGCCGCTGCAGGTCTTCCAGCATTTCGCGTAGCTCCTCGCGCTGCTGGACCTGGTGTGCGAGGCCGTCGAATGGTCGATCGACATCGATTCCATCCGTGCTGACGGCATCGCGCCGGGTGCGCAGCTCAGACAGGCAGCGATTGCGCGCGATCGTGTACAGCCAGGGCCGCAGCGAGATGTTGCTTTGCCCACTACACAGCGCCCGATACGCGGAGACGAAGGTCAGCTGCAGCGCGTCCTCCGCCGCCTCGCGACTCCCGAGCATCTGCGTGCAAAACGAGAGCAGGCCGCGAGCATATCGATCGTAAATCGCCTCGAAAGCGGCCTCGTCTCCGGCACGCACCTGCGCGACCAGGTGGTCGTCAGTCTGACCCACGAGGAGCCTGAGCTCCCCCACCTGGCGGAAGCTTGAGATTGCCGCCGTCGCCCGCATGCGCGCATTATTCGCTATCTGGCGGCGAGAGTCCAGCAGACTGCATCGCCGATATCCGCAGAGGTCGTACGAGGCACCCTCGGCTCGAGCACACCCGCCGGCAAGACGGCCCCCGCGCCCGCCTTCTGCGCCAGTCGGCCGGACGGCGCCCCGAAGGAAGACGCGACTTCCCTCGAGGCGCCGCGTCTCCCGTGGCCGACATCCGACGACCTGGGAAAAGCCGACTTCCAGTAGCCCCCACCTACATCAACGCCTGAGTGAGGAGAAAGGTTGGTTGAACTTCGGTCCGCGAAATCGCGTCCCGAAGATCAGCCACTTCCTGCACCTCGAGCGATGCACCGAAGCGCCCAGCACGCACCACGCATTCGGGACCGCCCCGGCACCGAAGTGCCCGGGTCGACGCAGACCGCGGAAACCCCGCCGACCCGAACATCACGGTCGGCCCGACGGCGCCCCGGGGGAATCCCTAACCCGGGGCGCCGCCGCCCCCAAGACCGTCACGTGACGACGAGGAATACCGAATCGTCCGCCGACCCCCACGATCAGTAGAAACGCGAAGCGTGTCGAAAGGTTGGCCCAACTTTCGTTCTCCATATGAGATTCCAATGATCGCCCCTTTCGGCGCTTCGAAATCTTGATATGGGAGGAGTACAGTCCGGGCATGGACGACGACACGCCCGCAGACCCGATCATGTCTCGCGCCGAGCGCCATCGCGAGGAGCGACGAGCCGTGGATGAGGGTGGAGGCGGTCAGTCCGAGGGCTTTGAGCTCGCGGAGCAGGATCTCATCGACCATGCATCGCACGGCGACCAGCACACTCCGGCCCGGATCATGCGAGACGCCGGGCCCGATGAGGAGTCAGCGGAGTCGGTGTACGGCGAGGCTGACAGCGAGCACCTCGAGGACTGACGCTCAGCGACATCGCCGCAGTCGGTGACGCCCGGCAGCCACCCCTACTCGTTGACCCGGTAGCGCAGGTGGGTGACGCCGTCGGATTCGACGACGCGGGTGCATTCGAGGTCGACCTGATCCTCGAGGTTGGCGAATAGGCGAACGCCGTCGCCGAGGAGGACGGGGACGAGGTTGATGTGGATCTCGTCGAGCAGGCCAGCCTTGAGGTACTGCTGGGCGACGTCGGCCGCGCCGACGGCGATGGTCCGCTCGCCGTCAAAGGTGCGCCTGCCGGTGATGATCGCCCCGCATTCGAACATTTCCCTGACCACCGGGACGCTGCGCGCCGGTGGCTTGAAGCGGTCGTCGGGGCCGATGCGCTCGGTGCCGGCGGACCACCAATCGAAGAGCCTGCCTCCGCCGTCGCCGAGCGGATTGCCAGGACCGTCGTTGGGGCCGGCGATAAAGCCGTCCAGTGACGTCGTCAGTCCGACCACTACGGTGCTCATCTCTGCCTCCAGTCGCGTCGATTTTGTGAGTAAAGACCGGCGAAGGCTCCTCGGTTCATGGCTGGTGCCGGGTCACCGTCAGATACCTTCCTTGTGGTGCTCTTGGGTGTCGATGTTGGCGGGACGTTCACCGATGCCGTGATCGCCGTGGATGGGCGTGTGGTCACGGCGAAGGCGCCGACGACGCCGGACGATCAATCGGTTGGTGTGATGGCGGCGGTCTCCGCTGCCTTGGAGCGCGCGGGGCGCTCCGCGGAGGATGTCGAGGTCTTCGCCCATGGGATGACGGTGGTTACGAATGCGCTGCTCGAGGGCAAGGGGGCGCGGACAGCGCTGGTGGCGACGGAGGGGTTCACGGATCTGGTGGCGCTGGGGCGGCAGAATCGGGCCGATTTGTACCGGCTCTGTGCGATGAGGCCGGCGCCGCTGGTGCCGGATGAGCTGCGCTTCGCGGCGCCCGAGCGGATGACGCCCGCTGGACCGCTGCGGCCGCTTGACCCCCACGACGTCGACGCGCTCGCGCACCGCGTGGCCCGCGCCGCCCCGGAGGCGGTCGCTGTCGTGCTGTTGCACTCCTACCGCCACCCGCAGCACGAGCGCGCGATCGGCGAGGCACTCGCGCGAGCGCTCCCGGACACGCACGTCTCGCTCTCACACGAGGTGGTCGGGACCTTCCGCGAGTACGAACGGGCGGCGACGACCGAGATCGACGCGGCGCTGACGCCCCTCCTGCGGCGGTACCTGAGCAGGCTCGTCGAGCGTGCAAGCGAGTCGGGCCTTCCGGAGCCCGCGATCATGCAGTCGGGTGGCGGGCTGATCGACGCTGGCGCCGCCGGCCGCCACGCCGCCTGGATGGTGCTGTCGGGACCGGCGGCCGGTGCCGCGGGCGGCGCCTACGCCGCCGCGGCCGCCGGCTCACCCGACGTGCTCTGCCTCGACATGGGCGGCACCTCGGCCGATGTATGCGTCGTCGATGGCGGCGTGGTCCGCGAGCGCAGCTCCGGCGTGCTCGCCGGCCGTCCAGTCGCGCTGCCGATGCTCGATGTGCATACGGTCGGTGCCGGCGGCGGCTCGATCGCCTGGCGCGACCCCGGCGGCGCGCTGCGCGTCGGTCCGCGCTCGGCGGGCGCGGACCCGGGACCGGCCTGCTACGGGCGCGGCGGCATCGAGCCGACGGTGACCGACGCGAACCTGCTGCTCGGCTACCTCTCGGCCGAGAACGAGCTCGCCGGCGGCGTCGCGCTCGACCCCCGCGCGGCCGAAACCGCGGTGGGAGAGCTGGGGGCGGAGCTCGGACTCGACCTGATCGCCTGCGCCGAGGGGATCATCCGCGTCGCCAACGCCGAGATGATCCAGGCGCTGCGCGTCATCACCGTCGAGCGGGGCGTCGATCCGCGGCGGTACGCGTTGCTTGCGTTCGGAGGCGCCGGGCCGCTGCACGCCGCGGCGATCGCGGACGAGCTCGGAATCCGGACGATCGTCTGCCCCCGCGCGTCGGGAGTGCTCGCCGCGCTCGGGCTGATCGTCGCGCCCCGACGGCGCGACGCCCAGCGCACCGTGCTCCTGAGCGGGGAGGCGCTGAGCGACGAAGCGCTCCGCGAGACCGTCTCGGAGCTGGGCGACGACGCGCGCCGGGCGCTCGGCGAGCCCGACGCCGGCTTGACCGCGGTCTACGAGCTGCGCTACCGGGGGCAGGCGTTCGAGCTCGCGATCACCGCCGGCGTCGGTCCGAGCCCAAGCGAGCTACGCGAGGCTTTCGAGGACGAGCACGAGGAGCGCTACGGCTACCGCGACCCGGCGCAGGAGCTCGAGTTGGTAACCGTCAGGGTGGCCGCCGCGCTCGCGGGCGCCGAGCCGGATCTGACCGCCGACGACAATCAGTCATCTCCGCGCGAAGCCGAGCTGACCCGTCAGGCGACCTTCCGAGGCGAAACCCTCGACGTCCAGCTCCTGCGCGGCGCCCTGGCGTCCGGGACGAAGATCTCGGGTCCCGCCGTGGTCGAGCTCCCGGAGGCAACCCTCCTCGTTCCCCCCGAATGGTCCGGCCACGTCGATCCCACCGGCACGATCAGGCTCGAGCGATGATCGATCCGATCGAGCTCCAGGTCCTCACCGGCGGGCTGCGGGCGATCTGCGATGAGATGGGAGCTGTGCTCGTCCGCTCCGCCCACTCGGCGAACATCAAGGAGCGCCGCGACGCCTCGACGGCGCTGTTCGAGCCCTCCGGAGAGATGGTCATGCAGGCCGAGCACATCCCCGTCCACCTCGGCGCGATGCCCGCGGCCGTGGCCGCGGTGCTCGACGAGGACCACGCCCCCGGCCGCCCGTGGATCCTCAACGACCCGTACGCCGGCGGAACCCATCTGCCCGACATCACGGTGATCCTCCCGGTGTTCGCCGGCGACGCGCTGATCGCCTTCGCCGCCAGCCGTGCCCACCATGCCGACGTCGGCGGGCCGACGCCCGGCTCGATGCCGGCGGACAGCCATACGCTCGAGGACGAAGGCGTGGTGATCGCCCCTCGCGTCCTCGACGACAGCGCGATCGAAGAGCTCAGCGAGATGATGCGCCAGCCCGCTCAGCGCCGCGCCGACCTCCGGGCGCAGCTGGCGGCAGGCCGCGCCGGAGCGCGCCGCGTCGCCGAGCTGCATGACAAGGCCGGCGGCGCGACGCTGCGTGAGGCGTTCGCCGCCGTGCTCGACTATGCGGAGCGGCGCACCCGTGCATGCATCCGCGCGCTCGGCGACGGGACGCGAACCGCCCGCGACGTGCTCGAGACTCAGGCGGGCGACCTCGAGATCGTGCTCACGGCGACGATTCGCGGCGAGGAGGTGACGCTCGACTTCACCGGCAGCGCCGTCCAGCACGAGGGCAACCTGAATTGTCCCCTCGCCGTCACCCGATCGGCCTGTTACTTCGCGATCCGCGTGTTGACCGACCCCGACATCCCGCCGAGCGCCGGCGCGTACCGCCCGGTCCACGTGCGTGCCCCCGACGGCTCGATCCTGAACGCGCGCTCCCCGGCCGCCGTCGCGGCGGGCAACGTCGAGACATCATCGCGCGTCGCCGACGTGGTCCTCGGCGCGTTCGGGCGCGCGCTCGGTCAGGGGACGATGAACAATCTCACGCTCGGGTCAGAGCAGCTCGCGTACTACGAGACGATCGGCGGCGGCCAGGGCGCCTGCCCCGACGCGGATGGGCCCAGCGGCGTGCACGTGGCGATGAGCAACACGCTCAACACCCCAATCGAGGCGCTCGAGCTCGAGTTCCCGCTGCGCGTGACCCGCTATGAGCTCAGGCGCGGGACGGGCGGCGCCGGGAGGTTCCGCGGCGGCGACGGAGTGCTCCGCGAGCTCGAGGCGCTGGCGCCGCTGCGCTACTCGCTGATCACCGAGCGCCGCCGCCACGCCCCCACCGGCGCGGCCGGCGGGTCGCCCGGGAAGCCGGGGCGAAACTCGCTCGACGGCGAGGAGCTGCCGGCGAAGGTGGTCGGCGAGCTCGCTCCCGGCCAGCGACTGCGGATCGAGACGCCCGGCGGCGGCGGGTACGGCGACCCCGTTGATCGGAGCCGTGACGCAGCAGCCACGGCTCACGGCTCGCCCCTGCCGCCAGAAGCGCGATGATGTCCCCCGTGCCTGACCGCATTGCCTTCCTCGGACTCGGGATCATGGGCTCGCGCATGGCCGCCAACCTGAGCCGGGCGGGCTTTGCGCTGACGGTCTGGAACCGAACCCGGGCGAAGGCGGAGGCATTCGCCACCGAGCACGGCGCGGCGCTCGCCGACACGCCGGCGCAGGCCGCCGCGGCGAGCGACGTTGTCGTCACGATGGTCGTCGACGGTCCCCAGGTCGAGCAGGTGCTGCTCGGTGCCGCCGGCGCCGTCGAAGGTGCCCGGCCAGGCCTGCTGTGCATCGACTGCTCGACGATCGGCCCTACGGCGACGCGAACGATCGGTGAGGCCCTCGCCACCCACGGCGTTCACCTGGTCGACGCCCCCGTCACCGGCTCCTCCCCGAAGGCGCAGGACGGCTCCCTCACGATCATGGCCGGCGGCACGACCGGCGACTTCGACCGTGCCCGCCCGGTGCTCGAGGCGATGGGGTCGCTGATCGTCCACGCCGGACCCCTCGGCCATGGCCAGATGGTGAAGCTCATCAACAACGCCCTCGCGGCGATCAACGCCGCGGCCGTGGGCGAGGCGCTGCTCGTCGCCAAGCGCGCCGGGGTCGACCTCGACGCGCTCACGAAGGTGGTCGCGGCGGGCGCCGGATCCTCGACGATGCTCGAGCTCAAGGCCGGGCCGATGCGCAACCACGATTACGCCACGCTGTTCAAGACCGAGCACATGCTCAAGGACGTCAATCTTTGCCTCGGGGAAGGCAAGGCGCTCGGAGCGCCGTTCCCGTCCGCGGCCTACGCGCGTGAGATCCTCACGGCCGCGACCGGCCGCGGTTACGGCGAGGATGACTTCGCGGCGCTGATCGAGGTGCTCGAGGGGACGGCCGGGATCAGGCTGTGATCCACGGCGGAGTGGGCGCCGGGTCCGAACGGCCGCGGGCCCTAGCTGGCGCTTGTCGCTTCGATTGCCGGGGCGCCGCCGATGCCGGCCCGAGCAAACTTCGCGCACACGTCGGCGACCGCCTCGCGACTCGCCCGACCCCGCGGCTTGTACCAGCGATACGTCCAGATGATCGTGGCGAAGAGGCAGTTGCTCAGGAGCCGAGGATCAAGATCAGGATTGGCAAGTCCCTGCGCCTGGGCATCGGAGATGAGGCTGGTGATGAAGCGGTCGTGCTCCGCCCGCCGTTCGATGATGTGCTTGCGGCGTGGCTCACTCAGACGATCGAGATCCTGGTAGTAGATCGAGATCCTCTTCAGGTTCTCGAGGTTGTACACAACCTGTCGGCGGACGTAGAGGTCAAGTTGCTCCAACGGGTTGACGCCGTCCATCTCGGCGATCTCGTCGAGAATCTCCTCGACGTCACGGTGAACCTCTTCAAGGAGCCAGAACAGAAGATCTTCCTTCGTGCGAATGTAGTGATACAGGCTCCCCTTCAAGATCCCGAGCTCGTCCGCCACGTCCTGCACGGACGCATCCGAATAGCCTCGCTCGGAGAACACCTTGGCCGCGGCGTTGAGAACCTCCTCGTCGCGCTTCCTCCGCCGGCGCGTGCGCGACGTATCGTCGGTCTTGCCCTTCCTTAAAGCAGCTGCCCTGCGCTCGGGAAGCGACAGGGCGACCGCGGCAGATACCTCGCTCACGCTACCCAGTATGTCAGAAGCCCGGGATAGCCAAGAGTGTCAACCAAATGTTTGGTTGTGACAGGCGCTGACGCGTCAGTAACGCACCGTGTCGGCGAAGAACGGCAGGCGCTTGCCGAGGACGGCCTCGGCCGCGGTGATTCCCGAGCGCGCTGCCTTGTCGATCCCGATCCCGCGCGCTCGTGTCGTGTCGCCCGTCAACCACACGCCCTCGAGGCCACGCACATAGGTATCGGGCCGGACCGAGCCCACGAGGCCCGGCTTACAGATCACACCGTACGTCGTGACGATGTGCGGCTTCTTCCACAGTGCGTGCTTCGCCGCCGGCAGCATGTCCTCGACGTCCAACCACAGCTTCTTGAACATCGAGTCGTACCACTGACGGTCACCGTAGTGCTCGGTCGCGTCGAACGCCGCACCGAAACAGGTCAGGTACTCGCCCTCGGGAGAGATGCTCGGGTCATAGCCGGTGAAGTTGAGCGTGAACCCGGGCATGCCGGTTCGCGGCGTGGCGAAGAACGAGGCCATCTCCCGTTCGCTCGAGGCGATCACCGGCTCCTTCGCCGCGATCCAATAACCGAGCCAGCAGGCCTTGTTGCGGTTGTTGGCGAGCAGACGGATGCGCTGCTGCAGATCCCAGGGGAGAACACCCTCGTCGAACAGCTTCGACAGGTCCCAGACCGGAGCGTTGATCACCACCTGGTCTGCCTCGAGGAACGTGCCGGGGCGCTCGCGATCCTCCTTATTGCGCAGCTCGACGCCCTTGACCTGACGCTCCTCCACCACGACGCGCTCGACGGTCTCCGGTTGCAGGACCTCTCCACCCATCGCTGTGAACGACTCGGCCATCTCGTTCCATAGCTTCTCCCAGCCGCCCATCGGCCAGAACGAGTAGCCGGCGGTCCGCTTCTTCTCGTAATGGAGCTTCCGCGTGTAGAGGTTCTCCGACGCCGAGTGCTCCCACCAGCGGAAGGTGATCTGCTCGAGCACCGAAATTGCCTCCCAGACCAGGAACACCCCCTCGTCGTTCGTGTACTGCGCCATCCACTCGCGCAAGGACGCGTGATCCCAGTTGTCCAACTCGCTGTACTCAGTCCCGGTCACCGCCTCGATGCAGCGCTTCAGTCCCTGTTTCGCCGCCCCCCCGTAGAACTCCTGAATCGGCTTCCACCCATTGCGATCCCAGAACGGCATCGAATCACTCCGCTCGCTGTGCTCCATCGTCACGCCGATGTACTCACACGCCCGCGACAGGCTGTCACCCGGATCCTCGACCAGATGCGAACCCAGACCGATCTCGTGGCCGCGATGGCGATGGGACATCGCCCGGCCACCGAGGTAGCGGTGACTCTCCACTATCGCCACGCGCCTGCCCTCCTTGGCCAGCAGCGACCCGGCGACCAATCCGGCCGTACCGGCGCCGACCACGATGACGTCGTACTTCATAGGTCTCCCCTCTTGGTCGTTGATCGACCGATCGTTTGGTTGCTAGCGGTCGATCCTACTCGCCGCGCGGTGCTTGTCAACCGTCGTCTCGGCGTCCACCGGCAGCGCCGCCTGGTCATCCAGCGGCACCGCACCTTCGCCGACCAGCGTGCCGGCCCCGACACGCTCGGCCCGAAGCTCTTCGAGCAGTCGCTCGCGCAGCGGGTCCTTCTGTACCTTGGTCGCAGACATCGGCCATTCGCTGACGAAGCGTATGTACCGGGGGACCTTGAATCGGGCGATCTGGCCGGTGCAGTGCTCGCGCAGGTCGTGCGCGCTGACCGCGCGACCAGGGATGAGCTCGACAAATGCGGCCGGAACCTCCTCGAGTCTGTCGTCGGGGACGCCAACGACCACCACCAGCTTGACCGCCGGGTGCAGACTCAGATGCGACTCGATCTCCGCCGGGGCGACGTTCTCGCCACCCACTTTCAGCATGTCCTTGAGGCGGCCGAGGAACCGCAAGTGACCCTCCGGATCGAGCGATCCCCGATCGCCGGTGTGGAACCAGCCGCACCGATCGAACTGCGCCGCCGTCTTCTCAGGATCCCGGTAGTAGCCCTCACAGACGGTCACACCGCGAATGAGGATCTCGCCCTCGCCGTCGGCTGGCTGGTCCGCGTCGGTCTCGGGATCGACGATCCGCACCTCGGATCCAGGGAGCGGCGTGCCGCAGGTTCCCACGCGCACGTCGAGGTCGTCGTCGAGCCGGTTGTAGGTGATTGCGCCCCGCCCTCCGTCAGCCCGTACAGCGATAGCTGGATCACCTTGGGAAGCGCAGCCTGCATTTGGCGCAGCGAATCGGGTGGAGCGACATTGACGATCGCGCGCGCGGTGCTCAGGTCGGTGCGGGAGAACGTCGGATGCGTGAGCACGGCCTGCGTGATCGGGGGATAAGCGGGATACAGGATGGTCGCCCGCTCGCGTTCAATGAGCTCGAGCGCGCGCTCGGGGTCGAAGAACGTGTCTGACAGAAACGCGGCACCGTGAGCGGCGCACATCAACAGGGGCCCGACAGCCCCGAGATGGAACAGTGGACATGGCGCCCAGCAGCGATCCTGCGGTCCCATCCGCAAGATCCTCCCCACTTCGGTCCAGGCGCGGACCAGAGCCTCGTGGGTCAGGATGCATCCACGCGGCTGGGACGTCGTGCCGGAGGTGTAGAGCACCACCGCGGTCCCGCGCACGCGGACACCGCTGCGGCGGCGATCGAGCTCCTCCTCACCGACACCTTCGGCCAGGCTGAGCAGCCGCGCCTCATCCACCGTGCCCGGGCTCCGTCGCGCCCCTAAGACCACGACGGCCCTCAGTCGCGGTGCAGCAGACCCGAGCGCGAGGCGACCGGGCTCGGACGCATCAGCGAGGGCGGGCAGCGCGCCCTGGATCAGTCCGAGCAGGTCGACGTGCTCGTCGATGCGGTCGCTGGTGATGATCGCTGCGAGATCAGCATGGGTGATGACGTATGGCAGCTCGACCGCGCGATATCGCGTGTTGATCGGGACCACGGCTGCTCCCGCCAGGGCGACGGCGTAAATGGCGGCGATGCACTCGGGGCTGTTGGCCATCAGCACGCCGACGTGCTCGCCAGGGCAGACGCCGAGCCCGATGAGCCCGCGCGCCAGCTGCCTTGCGCGCGCCGCGAGCTCGACGTAGGCGAGGCGCTCCTCGGGAAAGACGACGGCGTCGGCCGACCCGCGTTGCGATGCGCTCCGAAGCAGGAGGTCGCCAATCGTGATCGACTCAGCCCAGCCGCCCGGGTGCGTCCGAGACGTGGCCGTCATTGCGTCCTGGGGCGCTGGGTCATGAGTCTGGCTCCGTCTGGAGGTAGACGACCTGAATGACCAACCGCCGGTTGGTCGGCGTCGGATCATAATCAACCCACCGATCGGTGGGCCAATGCGTCCCTTCGAGCGTTGACGCTCCGGCGCCGCGTTGATAGGCTCGACCAAGCGCTTGGTTGTTTTATCCCACGAGGTCAGGAGAAGGCAATGGCGGTCTACAGCGACCTAGAGACGCTGCTGGTCGATGTCGACGATCACGTCGCGACGCTCACGCTCAACATCCCTGAGACCGGCAACGCGATGAACGGCCGACTGCACGAGCAGCTCGCGGAGGCCTTCTACCTCCTGGGTGGTGATGACGACGTCTACGTCATCGTCATCACCGGCGCGGGGGACGCATTCTGCGGAGGCGGCGACGTCAGCTACATCCGCGACCTACATCCACGAGAGTACGACGACGTTTTCCGCACGGTTCGTCGCCTCGTCCAAAACATCCTGTCCCTCGATAAGCCCCTGATCGCTGCCCTGAACGGCAACTGCGTCGGCGTCGGCGCGACCATCGCGGTGAACTCGGACATCATCATCGCCGGTGAGGGCATCGACATCATGGACCCGCATGTGAAGGCGGGCATCACGGCCGGCGACGGCGGGGCGCTCATGTGGGCGCTCAACGCGGGGTTTCCGGCTGCCCGCTACCACCTGCTCACCGGAGAGCCCATGCCCGCCGAGCGTGCCCTCCAGATCGGGCTCATCAACGAGGTCTTGCCGCGAGACGAAGTGCTCATCCGGGCGACAGCGATTGCGCGTCAGCTGGCCGATGGTCCGGGCCAGGCGATCCGCGGGACCAAGCGGATCTTTGCCAAGGTCGCGGAGCTGCTCGGAGCGGGCGTCTTCGAGTTCGCTGCGGAGCTTGAACGGGTATCGCTCTATTCCGAAGACCACAAAGAGGCCATCCAGGCGCACTTCGAGGAGCGCGAGCCGGTGTTCAACCACCGCTGACCGTCAACCGCAAGCGTTCTCCGGTCACGTCCACCTGCCAAGGTCCCTGGGCCGCCGCGATGGGCAAGCACACCTATTGATTCGAACCCGGGCTTGTGCCGTCACATCGCAGGCCCCTGAAGGAGGAGCGAGATGAGCACGATGACGTCGACCGAGCTCGGTTTCATCACCGGTCTGTACAACGCGGAAGATCTGGCACGCGTCCCCGGCACACGCTGGCTGATTGCCAGCGGAATGGCTGGACCCGAACACCCCCAAGGCCACATGTACCTCGTCGACAGCCTCGCCAAGACCGGCGAGGAGCTGTTTCCGTCGCAGGTCGCGTTCGCGCCGTCCGGCGGCATCTACGGCGACGTCGAGGCGCCGGACATCGCCAGTTTCAACGCGCACGGCCTCGCGCTGCGACCGGGAGATGGCGACGTGCACACGCTCTACCTCGTCAACCACGGCCAGCGCGAGTCGATCGAGGTTTTCGAGGTCGACACGACCGCCGACCGCCCGGCGGTCCGGTGGATTGGCGCGATCCTCCAGGCGCCGGGCGTCTGGGGCAACGCGGTCGCGCCGCTGCCCGACGGTGGCATCGTGGCGACGAACTACCTCGACCTCGCCGACCCGACGGCGTTTGACAAGGTCTACGCCGGCAGGATCACGGGCAGTCTCATGGAGTGGCATGCCGGGCAGGGATGGGAGGAAGTGCCGCAGAGCGCGTTTAGCGCCCCCAACGGCGTCAACGTCTCGCCCGACGGTCGGTGGTTCTACGTGGCGTCCTGGGCGACGAAGACCTTCGTTCGCCTGTCGCGCGGGGTCTCACCGGTGAGGCGCGACACGATCCAGCTGGACTTTCTGCCCGACAACGTCAAGTGGAGCGAGGATGGCCACGTCCTCACCGCCGGGCAGATCAGCGAACCCAAGACCGTCTTCGACGGAGTCACGACCTACGCGTCGTGCAACTTCCCGGTGGTCGCGCTCAAGATCGATCCCGAGACCCTGGCCGTCGAGGAGCTCGTCCGCCTCGAGCACGAGGTCTTCGGAACCGCCGCGACTGCGCTCGAGGTCGACGGCGAGCTGTGGCTCTCCAGCGCGGCGAATGATCGGATCGCCTACGTCAGGGCCTAAGTCCGCACCGGCCCGTGAGGACTTCCTCAGGTTTACGTTAAGACGATGCTAAACAACCAAACGAATGGTTGACTTTTGGAATTTGTGCTAGTAGCTTGAACCTCCCGACGCTCAACCGAGCGGTTGGTTGTCCCTTTCTGCATTGCGAGGCCTGAGGAGAGTGATGGACGTGAGTCTGATTGGTCGACGGTTGCTGGCGGTGGCCGGAGTGATTGTTGCCGTGGTCCTGGTCGCGGCGTGTGGGAGCACCAGTAAGAGCTCGAGTTCTACGTCCGCGTCGAGTGGTGGGTCCGCGTCAAGTGGCGCGTCGTCGGCGAACGTCGCCGCGGCGACGAAAGCGGTGGCGCCCTATCTGCAGGAGCCGACCGGTAACGGCATCACGACACCACTGACCAAGAAGCCCCCGACCGGGAAGCTCATCGCTGCTGTCGAGTGCAACCTGCCGGTCTGCGCGGCCGGCCTGAGCGCGGCCGGTCAAGCCGCGGCGGCGCTGGGCTGGAAGTTCAAGCCGCTCGTCTCCACCGGCACACCGGAGAACGTCGTCCAGCAGATCAACGCGGCGCTGGCGCTTCATCCTGACGGAATTATCCTCAACGGGTTCCAAGACGCGGTCACCGAGACGGCCCTGAAGCACGCCCTGGCGGAGCACGTCCCGGTCGTCAACTCCGGCGTGCCCGACACAGCGTCACCGCCGATCATCACGGAGGTCACCCACACACCGGTGTTCAACCGCGACGGCCAGATCCTCGGCAACTTCATCGTCTCCGACAGCAAGGGCGACGCCCACGTCGCAATGTTCAACATGCCGGTCTTCCCGATCCTGACGTCACTGTCCAACACGCTCCAGAAGACGATCACGAGCGATTGCTCAGCCTGCAGCGTCAAGATCATCAACGAGGAACTCACCGACGTCGGCACGACCCTACCCGCAGCCGTGGTCAGCACCGTGCAGGCGAACCCCGACATCAACTACGTCGCGTTCGCCGATGGCAACTTCGCCTCCGGCGTCGCCGCGGCCCTCAAAGGCGCAGGCCTGAGCTCGAAAGTCAAGATCGTCGGGCAGAACGCGTCCGCGCCGAACCTCGCCAACATCCTCAACGGCACCGAATACGCCTGGACGGCCTACCCCGTGGCGTGGATCTCGTGGGCAGACATCGACGCGCTCGCCCGCCACTTCGTCGGCGACCCCCAAATCACCGACCCACTCGCCAGCCCCACCATCCTCCAAACCAAGGCCAACACCACCAACGCGACCGCTTGGGACCCGCCCAACTACCAGGCAGCATTCAAAGCCCTCTGGCACGTCAGCTGAACACCAGCGCGGCGAGCCGGTGAGCATGAGCCGATGAGCACGCATCCGGTCCTGTCGATCGAGGGTCTGTCAGAGACCTTTGGTCGGCAGGCCGCCGAGCGCGTGTAGCGATGGGCCTCGACGCCTACGTGACACTCGGTCACTCGGGCTTGCGGGTCAGCCCGATGGCGCTCGGCACCCTGACCTTTGGCACGGACTGGGGATGGGGCGCCGACGTCGACATCTCGCGCCAGATCTGGACCCGCTACCGCGAGGCGGGCGGGAACTTCATCGATACCGCCAATATCTACAACGACGGCTCGAGCGAGCGGATGGTGGGTCGGTTCCTCAGCGAGGGCGGCGAGCGTGATGCGATCGTGCTCGCCACGAAGTTCTCCGGTGGCACGCGGCCGGGAGATCCCAATGCCGGCGGCAATGGGGCAAAGAGCATTCATCGTTCGCTCCGCGACTCCCTGGAGCGGTTGGGCACCGACTACGTCGACCTCTACTGGATGCACCACTGGGACACGGCAACGCCGGTCGACGAGGTGGTGAGGACGCTCGACGGCCTCGTGGCCGCCGGATTGATCCGCTACTACGGTCTCTCCGACGTCCCCGCGTGGTACCTGGCGCGCGCCAAGACGCTCGCCGAGCGAGACGGGCGGGCGGGGCCGATCGCCCTCCAACCGGAGTACTCGCTGGTTGAACGCACGATCGAGCGCGAGCATCTACCGGCGGCCCAGCACCTCGGCATCGGGGTCTGCCCCTGGGGCGCGGTGGGAGGTGGGTTCCTGACCGGCAAGTACTCCCGCGACGGTGCCAACGATCAGGGACGACTCGGCTCGAGCCCCGGTTACGCGGCGCTCCTGAATCGCTTCACCGAGCGGGACTGGCCGATCCTGGAAGCGCTGGTCGCCGTCGCCGAACGGCTCGGCCGGCCGCCGGCGCAGGTGGCCATGACCTGGGCCGCCGGCCATCCCGGCATCACCGCGCCGATCATCGGCGCGCGCACGCTTGGTCAGCTCGACGACGCGTTGGCCGCACTGGAGCTGGAGCTTCCGCCCGGGGAGCGCACGCTGCTCGATCGGGTCAGCGCCATGCCGCCGGCCCACCCGTATAACCTCTTCACGGCGGACTATCAGCAGACCACCGGGGACGGTGGCACAACCGTCCGCCCCTGGAGCCCTGGCCAACTTACGGGTGCCAGTGACGCGCCCGCAAGCCCATTTCGATGAGCTAGGTGCGATCCCTTGCGGTCACTGCCCGCGCAGCCGAAGCGGATCAGCTGTCTAGTAGTGCCAGCCGAAGTGACCATCGAGCTTGCGTCCGAGATAGTCCTCCACCACCGTGAGGCCGGCGCGGGCGGCGCGGTCCACGCCGATGCCGCGGCTGCGGAACGTCTCCGACGCGAAGTACAGCCCATCGACGTTCGGGGCACGCCAGTGCGGCCGGAAGATGCCGACGAGCCCGGGCTTCTGGATCACGCCGAACGAGGGATCGTGGACGAGGTGCCGCCGGCGCCAGTACGTCTCCTTGAGGCCCGGGTACATGACCTTCAGGTCCGCCTCGAACTCCTCGAACTTCCTCTTCACGTACTCCATGTCGCGCGCCTTGAAGCCCGGGATGATGCCGCCGCACACGTACAGGTTGCTACCGGGCGGGGACGTCGACGGGTCCATCGCCGTCTGGTTGAAGAAGAAGCCTGACAGGCGGCTCGTCGGCGCGTGCAGCCACGTGGCGAGCTCCGTCGGGTCGTTGATGTGCACCGGCTGCTTGGTAGCCATGTACAGGCCGAGCCAGGAAATGCGCAGGTGGTCCTGGGCCAGGAAGCGGATCTGCGCCGTGTACCAGTCGGGCAGGTGCTGCTCGGGCACGACGCGCAGGACGTTCCATACCGGCAGCGTGGAGATGACGCAGTCGGCCTCGACGATGTCGCCCTCGAGGACCTCGTTGGGCAGGACCTTGTCGCGGCCGAGGGCGACGCCCTTCACCTGCCCGTCCTCGATCAGCACCGTCTCGACGGGCGTGTTGAGCAGTACCTCGCCGCCATGCTCGACGACGGCATCGCGCAGGTCGTCGAAGAGCCCGTCCCAGCCCTTGCCGGGCCAGAACGAATACGCCGCCTTGCCCGCTTCCTCGAAGTGCATCTTGCGGGCGATGAGGTTCTCCGACGCCGAGTGGTCATACCAGTCGTCGGTCATGCACTCGAGGACCGAGATGAACTCGAACAGGTCGAAGACGGCCGGATCCGACGTGTGCTGCGCCAGCCACGTGCGCAAGGGCTGATCGTCGAGGCGGTCGAGCTCGCCGTAGGGCGTCGCGAGGAGGATCTTGATCACCCGCCTGAGCTCGCTGCGGTCGCCCTGGAAGCGGTCGCGGATCGACCCCCACTCGAGCTTGTCGTGGTCCCAGATCAGCTGGTCCGCCGAGGCCGCGCCGTGCGTGAGCTCCTTGCCGAGATACTCGAAGATCTTCGTCAGACCGCCGCCGCCGTCCTCGAGCAGGTGCCCGCCGAGGTTCAGCTTGAACCCCTCCTCCGGGACGGCCATGCCACGGCCGCCGAGGTACTTGCCCGCCTCGACGACGCAGACGGACTTCGCCTCCTTGGCCAGCAGGGCCCCGCTTGTGAGACCGGCGGCGCCGGCCCCGATGATGACCACGTCGTACTTGGGCATGCGCTCTCCTGTGGGGACAGACGACCGCGGTCAGCCGCGGGTCTGAGTGGCATCGTGCTCGACGTGGACGGAGCGCAGAGCGCGCGAGGCCAGGCTCGGCGTCCATTTGAGCTCCTGGTGGGCCACGCGTAGTCCGGGAAGCCGTTCGAACACGGCGGCCAGGGCGATGCGCGTCTCCACGCGCGCGAGCTGCGCGCCGATACACGCGTGCACGCCCTTGCCGAACGCGACGTGCGGGTTGGGCTTGCGCGTGATGTCGAGGCGGTCGGGATCGTTGAATTTCGCCGGGTCGCGGTTCGCGCCGCCGAGGAGCAGAAAGACGCGCTGACCCGCGCGCACCTCCTTCCCGTGCCACGTGAAGTCCTCGATGACCCAACGGATGAGGACGCGAATGGCGCCCTCGTAGCGCAGGGTCTCCTCGACGGTCTGGTTGATCAGGTCGGGCTGCTCGCGGAGGAGCGCGAGCTGGTCGGGGCGCTCGAGCAGCCGGACCGTCGAGGTGGCGATCAGGTTCGTCGTCGTCTCGTGCCCGGCGAACAGCATCAGGGCGAGCATCGCCTTCGTCTCCTCGAGGTCGAGGACGTTCCCCTTCCCGTCGCCCTCGAGCAGCCCGGCGATCATGTTCTCGCCGCCGGGATCGGCGCGGGCGTCCTCGATCAGGCCCTCGAAGTAGTCGAGCAGCTCCTGCAGGCCCCGCATCCCGCGCTCGTGGCGGTCGGGGCGCCCCGCACCGCCGGCGCCGAACGCGACCTGCGCGAGGTCCTCGGACCAGTGGCGGAAGCGGTCGCGGTCCCCGGGCGGCGCGCCGAGGAGCTCGGCGATCACCGTGGCGGGGAGCGGGAAGGAGAAGTCCGCGATGAGATCGGTGCAGCCGTCGGCGATGAAACGCGTGAGCATGTCGTCGACGAGGCCCCGGATCCGCCCCTCCATCGCCGCCACGCGGCGCGGGTTGAATGCGTTGGCGGCCAGGCGCCGGAGGCGAGTGTGCTCGGGCGGGTCGGTGACGACCATCCACCCGGCGAGCAGCTCCATGACCCGGCCCGCCGACTGACGCTGCTTGTCGGTCATCGTGGCGAGCAACGGCCGGACGCGGTCCGACGACAGGAGGGGGTTGCCGAATCCCTCGACGACATCGTCGTAGCGGGTCACGAGCCAAGCCCGCTGCGCGTCGCTCCAGTGGATGCGGTCGCTCTCGCGCAACGCCGCCATCGCCGGATACGGATCGGCCAGGAGCTCGGCCGACATGAGGTCGTCGTTCGGAACCGCTGCCGTGATCATCGCATCACCGCTTGGTGACCGTCTCGAACACGAAGACCTCGTTGCGGTCGAGGGGCGCCTCGGCCAGCTGGTACTTGAGGATCTTCTGGCTTGGTGTCTTCGGAAGCTCGTGCTTCAGCTCGATGTAGCGCGGCACCATGAAACGCGGGAGCTGGTCGGCGAGCCAGGCGTGGAGCGCCGGGCAGTCGAGATCGTCCCGCGGGACGATGTCGAGCTTGACCTCCTGCTCGCCGAACTCACCCGGGACGCCGTAGGCCGCCGCCTCCACGACCGAGGGGTGCCTCATGGCGACGAACTCGAGCTCGTCGGCCGAGATGTTCTCGCCGCGGCGACGGATCCGATCCTGCTGGCGCCCGCGGTAATGCAGGCGTCCCTCGTCGTCGTAGCAGGCGAGATCGCCCGTGTGAAACATGAAGTTGCGGAAGGCCTTCGTCGTCGCCTCGGGCGCGTTGAAATATTCGCGCGCCATCGCATGCGGCAGGCGAGGCCGGAACACCAGCTCTCCGACCTCGTCGGCCGGGAGGATCCGATCGTCCGCGTCGACGACCGCGAACTCGATCCACGAAGCGGGCCGTCCGATCGTGTCGCGTGGGACCCCCTCCTCGAGCCGTTTCGGCATCGGTAGCGGATAGATCTCAGTCATGCCGTAGCCCTGCCACAGCAGCGTCACGCCATAGCGCTTCTCAAACGACGCGCCATTGGGCGGGAACGGCACGCAGAAGATGCTCTCCATGCGGTGCTCAGGAACCTCGGGACCATGCTTGAGGATGATCTCTGCCATCGGGCCGAGGAGGATTCCGAACGTGGCGCCATCGGCCGCCACCTCCTGCCAGTAGTTCGTTGCCGAGAAGCGCGACTTCAGGTGGGCGGTGCAACCCGCGTGGAGAGCAGATCCGGCGATCATGTGAAGCGCGGCCACGTGGAAGAGCGGCAGGGGCGTGGTGAGAACGTCGTCGTGCTTGCGCTCCTGCGTGTCGGTGACCATCGCCGAGTACAGGTACAGGAACTGATTGGGGTAGACGACGCCTTTCGAGTTGCCCGTCGTCCCAGACGTGAACTGGATCAGCCCGACATCGGTGCCACGCGGCAGCTCGCTGACCGGGGTGACGGGGTGGCCGTCGAGGAAGTCGGGCCACCGCACGGTCGTCGCACCATGGATATCAGCGGGCAATGGGCCCTCGCCGCACACGACGACCAGCCGCACGTCACCGAGCGCGTCGAGGGCTTCAAGCCGGTCGAGCAAATCGGCACGGGCGACAATGGCCCTCGCCGCGGAAGCCTCGATCACGTACTGCAACAGTGGACCCTGAGAGCCGGCGTTGAGCGGCACCGCGACGCCGCCGGCTGCTTGCGCCCCGAGGAACGCGGGGAGAAACTCGACCTGGTTGCGAAGAAAGAGCGCGACGTTGTCGCCTGGGCCAATCAACCTCGCGCGCAGCGCGTGGCCGGCTTGGTTGACACGCTCTTGGGCCGCGCCGAACGTCAGCGTCTCGGACCCGTCGAAGACCAGCCAAGGATGATCGGCGCGCGCCTGCGCCTGGTGGCGAAGGACGTGGAGCAGCGTGCGCTCAGGGAGCTCGAATCTCGAGGCATACGTCCCGAGCCCCGGACCGCGGCCGCGCATCATCGTCAGTTCCATGTCCAGGGCGTCGTCGAAGGAAAGGAAAGGTCGGGCGCTTCCGAGACTCAGGGCGTCCGCGCGCTGGTATCCGAATCGCGCTCTGAGTCATACATCGAGAACGCCTGCATACTCGGCGGTGTCAGTGCCTTGACCACCCGTGAACTGATGCGCCAACCCGACGGCGTCCGTCTGTACTCATCCTCGTAGAAGCCACGAGCTCGCGCGTGCACGCCTTCGAGCGTGACGGCGTGCGCATCATAGTAGACGGTGCCGACAGCGGTGGCGGCGTCATCTGCAACGTCGACACGATGGTTGGAAGTGAGATGGCTCTCATGAGAAAGCTGTGACACGACGTCACCGAAGAAGGCGCGAACATCCGCTTTGCCAACGTTCAGAGTAAGCCCGATTGGCGTCGCGTCCATGACCGCGTCATCGGTGAATTGCTCCATGACGCCGTCGAGGTCGAGGTTATCGAGGTACCAGGCGTAGTCGAGGGTGAGCCGGATGATCTCACTTGTGTCGCTCATGTAGAGACTCCTGATGGTTAGGCGTGCTCCGCGATGTTCGCCGAGGTAAAGACGTGGGTCAGCAGTGACTCCACCTACGCCGGGATGAACGTGACCCGGAGGCTGTCGAGCCCACGGGTGAACAAGCCCGCCTCCTGCGGCACGAAGCCGTCGGCGAATCGAAGGTCGGTCATGCGGTCGAGTACCGCGTTGGCACCGATCTCGATCTCCGCCTTGGCCAGCATCGCGCCCACGCAGAAGTGGCGGCCGTTGATGAACCCCAGATGATCCGCGGCGGCACTGAACGCGCGTGACGTGTCGTTGTCCGTGCGAAAGATGTCGAAGCGCTCCGGATCGGCAAATTTCCGGGGATCGCGGTTGGCGGCACCGATCATGCAGAAGATCGTGGCCCCAGCGGGAATCGTCACGTCCCCGAGCTCGATGTCCGCGAGCGGCTGACGCGCGGAGAGGTGGACCGGCGGCGTGTGGCGAAGGGTCTCCGCAAACGCATCCACGATCAGGCTGCGGTCTTCGTAGACGGCGGCGAGCTGGTCGGGGTTCTTGATCAGATTCATGAACATGTTGCCGAGAGCCCCGTCGGTGGTCTCGCCCCCTGCGACAAGCATCAGGCTCACAAAGGCGCGAACCTCCTCTCGGGTCAGATGATCGCCATCGACTTCGGCTTGGCACATGAGCGTCAGCAGATCGGTGCCTGTCCCCTTCCGGCGCTCGTCGATGAGCGGCAAGAAGTAGTCCGTCAGCTCCTTGCGGGCCTGAAGACCCAGGGCGATCGGCTCGGCTGCGCCGGCGAGGTTTCCGATGAAGCCCATGATGTCCCGGTACCACCGGCTGAAGTTCTCGTGGTCAGCGCTCGGAAGCGCGAGCATCCGCTCGATCACGGTGATCGGAAACGGCTTGAAGAACGCGCGGCTGAGGTCGACTTCGGCACGTCCGTCGGCGCCGCGGACGGCTGCGTCCTGATCGTCCACGAGCCGAGCCACGAGCGACTCGGCGACCTCCTCGATCGTCGGCTTGAACGCCTCGAGACCGTTGCCGCGGAAGAAAGGCGCGAGCAGCCGTCTGTGCATCGTGTGTTCCTTGCCCTCGAGCTGGATGATCGTCCGGCCGTGCACCGGCTCGATCTGTGCCGCGTAATGCTCTGAGGACATCTCCTTGCTCTTCATCACCCGGGTGATGTCCTCGTGTCGGCTCACGAGCCAGGCGCTGGTCCCGGGATGGAACACCACCGGGAAGTCCTCGAGCAGGATCCGGTAGGAGGAGTATGGATCGCGCCCGTGCGCCTCCGAGAGAATGTCTGGCGCTTCGGACATCGAGACCGTCATGGAAGATCCTCCTCGACGCGCGGCACGCGTCCTCCGGGGTGATTTGCGCGCTCCGCGCAACCGCTGCGCGGTGGTATGACCGCCGCGGCGATTATACCAAACGTATGGTCGGTAAGCTATGCTCAGGGTCCGCGGGGTCGGCCCGTCCGGTAGATACCAACAATCGACCGAAGGAGACGAGGGATGTTGGACGAGAAGATCTGTCTCGTAACGGGCTCCGGCAGCGGCATCGGGCGTGCTTCTGCGTTGGAGATGGCGCGGCAGCGCGCAGTCGTGGCGGTGTCCGACGTCAACGATGCCGCCGGGATCGAGACCGTGGCGCAGATTCGCCAGATCGGCGGTTCAGCCGAGTATTTCCACTGTGACGTTGAAGACTCGGCGCAGATTGCCGCGCTCGTCGCTCAGGTCGTCGAGCACTTCGGTGGCCTGGACGTGCTTCACAACAACGCCGGCATCCAGGAGTCGTTCTATACAGCGGATCTCACGGTGGACACCCTGCCCGAAGCCGTGTGGGAAAAGGTCTGCAACGTGAACCTCAGAGCCGTCTGGCTCGCGACGAGGTTCGCCGCGCCGCACTTGCGTCGCTCGACGCGCGGGCCGGCGATCGTGAACACCGGGTCCACGGGAGCATTCAATGCCTATCCCGGCTGCCCTGTCTACAGCGCCACCAAGGCTGCGGTTCAGGCGCTCACGAAAACGACCGCGCTCGATCTCGCCCCAGACGTCCGATGTAACTGCATCGCACCCGGTGGAATCGACACCGAGATGGTCGATCGCTGGCGCCAGGCCGCCACCGACAAGGAGGCTGTTGACCGGATGATTGTCTCGACACACCTGATGCCCCGTCTTGCCAAGCCGGCGGAAGTGGCGAAGCTCGTGTGCTTTCTCGCCTCGGACGACGCATCGTGGATCAACGGCTCGACGCACCTCATCGACGGAGGGTCGCTGGCGTGGCGCGGTAGCAACGGCTGATCACCGCGCTCGGAATCGCCAGTCCTGATCGCCGCGCGCAATCGACCTCATGACCACCGGCCGCTTCCTCCCGGCGGACCTCCGGCCGGTTCCGCGGCGGCCCACCGATACCAGCGTCTACGTGATCGAAGACGGGCTGTGGTGCCTTCGCCTGCCCCTTCCCTACCGCGCTCCGACGTCCGTCAACTGCTATCTGCTCGCTCTGGCCGACGGGTTCTGCCTGATCGATTGCGGAACGAGCCTCCCCCCGGGGTGGTCCGCGCTCGCCCGCGCCCTCGAGCTGGCCGGCGTCGAGCCCGGCGCCGTGCGCTTGCTCCTGTGCACCCATCTCCACGCCGACCACGCAGGAGGCGCCGCGACGGTCGTCGAGCAGACCGGCTGTGAGTTCGTGCGAGCGATCGGGCCCGACACGATCGATGACGTGCTGCGGGACCCGGCGATTCCCGTGGAGACTCGTCGACGCATGGGCCTCCATGAAGGCATCCCGGGAGTAGAGCTCGACGCATGGGTCGACGCCCGCCTCGCCGACGACGTCCATCACGACCGCATATCTCCCGAGCGCTTCCTCACCGAGGGCGACATCCTGGCGACGCGTCTTGGTCGATGGCGTGTGGTCCCGGCACCTGGGCACTCGCCGACCCAGGTGGTGCTCTTCAACGAGCCGCGACGCTGGCTGATCTCCGCTGATCTCGCCTACGGAAGCCCGGAGCCGTTCCTCGAGTATGGCCACACGCCGGACCCGTACGGCGAGCACCTCGCGGCGATCGATCGGATTCGTGAGCTGAACGCATCGCTGCTGCTGCCAGGTCACGGCCGCGCAGTCAACGATCCCGCGCTGCGGCTGGGCGAGGCGCGCGCCGCTGCGGTCGCTCGTTCACAGCGAATCCTTGCCGCGCTGTCGACGCAGCCCCGGAGCGCACACGCGCTCGTGCTCGAGCTCGTCGAGGGCGACCCTGACCACAATCGGCGGCAGTCGATGCTCTCGGTCACGCTGTGCGTGTTGCAGCATCTCGAAACGACCGGACAAGCCGTCTCGGAGACCGGCGATGACGGGGTCAGACGCTTCCGTCGATGAGCACCCAGTGTGCGACGATCCTCACCCCTCGACGCCGCATTCCTCCAGCACCTCGGCGGTATGCTCACCGACGGCTATCGGCGCCGAGCGCCTCGGCTCCTCGATCGCCGGTGAGCGCAGCGGCGTGGCCACCTGGGTGATTCTGCCCGTCCCCGCCGGGGCCTCGATGAACATGCGGTTGTTGACGAACTGCTCGTCGGCCGTCACTTCGTCGAAGCGCTGGACGGGAGCTACGCAGGCGTCGTAGCCCTCGAGGCTCGCGAGCCATTCAGCCAGCGAGCGCGAGCGAAACAGCTGGCGAAGCTCCGCGATGACCGCGCGGTCGTACTGGCGAACGGCGAGATCGGGACGCCGAAGACCCTCGGCGAGCTTCGTCCAGAATCTTGGCTCGAGCGCGGCGACAGCGATGAAGCGTCCGTCGGCGCACTCATAGACGTCGTAGCACGCCCAGTGCCCGTTGAGGTCGCTGCTGCGCGGCCCCTGCGCACCACCGGCGAGGTAGCTCGACACGTGGATCCCGATTGTCCACAGCGCCACGTCCGCGAGCGCGACATCAATCCGCGTACCCTCCCCCGTGCGCCCGGCGGACACGAGCGCCGCGAGCAGGCCAACCGCGGCCACGGCGCCGCCGGTCACGTCGGCGATCTGCGCGCCGGGTGCTCGCGGCCCTTCAGCTCCCCAGCCGCCGAAGTCGAGGATGCCGGCGTAGGCGCAGTAGTTGAGATCATGGCCGGCCGCCGGCGCGCGCGGCCCGCTGTTGCCGTAGCCATTGACCGAGCAATACACGAGCCTCGGATTTCCTTCCCGCAGAGCCTCGTACGAGAGCCCGAGCGCGTCAGCGGTGCCCGGACGAAACGACTCGACGACAGCGTCGGCCGTGCCGACGATCTTCGTCGCCGCGAGGCGGCCCTCGCACGTCTTCAGGTCGAGCGCAACCGAGCGCTTTCCGCGATCGAGGAACAGGTGGACCGCCGAGCTGCCGTGCGCGGCCGGGCCGGCGCGCCGGATATCGTCACCGGAGCCCGGCCGCTCGATCTTGATGACATCAGCCCCGAGATCAGCCAAGAGCTGCGTCAACGCCGCGCCCGGCAGTAAGCGACTGAAGTCGACGACCCGGACCCCGCTGAGCAGGCCCATCCGGTTATGCGCGCTTGCGACTCGCCCGGACCGCGAACGCGACGGCAATGATCAGCGCGAGGCCGTTGAAGAGATCGTTGACCCAGAAGGCCGCTCCTGAGAGCTGCAGGCCCTTGATCCCCGTCGCCAGCGCGTAGACCGCGATCAGCGTGCCGGGCACGTTGACCACCTTGGCCCGGAACTGCGTCGCCCCGAGGAAGGCGGCGGCAAACGCCGGCAGCAGGTAGGGCGGCCCGGCCTGGTTCGTCGCCGAGCCGATCTCCGCCGTGAAGATCACACCGGCCAGCGAGGCGATAAAGGCCGATCCCAGGAGCGCCGTGACGGTCAGGCGGCCGGTCCGAACGCCGGCGAGTCGGGCCGCGTCCGGATTCGAACCGATCGCATACATGTAGCGTCCGGCCTGCCGGTACTCGAGGACGTACCACAGGATCCCCCCGATGACGAGCATGTAATAGAACGGCAACTGGAATCCGAGCAGCTGATCACTGCCCAGATTGGTGAACTTGGTGGAGATGCCGGTGACGATCTCCTGGCCGCCGTTGATCCACTCCACCGCCGCGAGTAAGACGGAGGACATGCCGAGCGTGGCAATGAAGGAGTCGACGCGCAGCCGCACGATCACGAACGCGTTGATCGCCCCGATCCCCAGGCCCGCGCAGAGCGTCAGCAAAATAGCGAAGACGAACCCCAAGTGATAGTGGGACTGGAAATAGGCGACGAGGACGACCGCCAACCCCATGACCCCCCCGATCGAGAGATCGTATGCGCCGGCGGCCAGCGGCAGGAGCAACGCGAGCGCCATGATCGCCGTGATCGCCTGATCGGCGGCCAAGGTCTTGAGCGTCTCGGTCGTCAGGAACGTGCTCGTCTGGGTGATGCCGAAGAGCACGATCACCGCTGCCCAGATCAGCAGCAGGCTGATGCTGTTGAGCCCCGGGAGCTTCGAGCGCAGCGATGACCCCGAGCTGGCTAGCCCCGTCGGCGGCGGCGCAGGCTCTCGGACTGGCGATGCGGTCATGGTTTCTTCTTTCGAATTCTGCGTTGACAACGTCCACTCCTAGCTATGCGGGATCGGCCGCAAGTGTTCGCAGCGTGTACTCGGTCAGCTCATCGGCGGACACCTCCGCGGCCAGGCACTCGCGGCCCGCCCGGCCCTGGTTCATGACGATGATGCGATCGCAGAGCTGGACCAGCTCCTCGGACTCGGCGGAGGCAACGAGCACGCCGGCTCCCTCGGCGGCCGCATTGCGCAGGATGTCGTGGATCGCTGCCTTGGCACCGACATCGACACCCTGCGTCGGCTCGTCCAGCACGAGGACGCGTGGCTTGATCCGCAGCGCGCGGGCGAGGACGATCTTCTGCTGGTTGCCACCGCTCAGCGTTTGGAAGAGCGCCTCGCTGTCGCGCGGCACCACCTCGAGGCGGTCGAGCCAGATATTGGTCTCGGCCCGCTCGTCGGCACGGCGCAAGCCGCGGGGACCGTAGAACGGCTTGAGCCAGCTGATCGTCGTATTTTGACGTACGGTCTGGTCGAGCAACGCGGCCTTGGCGGCCCGTTCCGGCGGCACGTAGGCCATCCCCAGACGCAGGCTCAGGTCGGGCCTCTCCGGCGGCACGGAGCGCCCTTCGATGAGCACCTCGCCGGAGCGCTGGTGGTCGCCGAAGACCAGACCGCAGATCTCCTCGCGGCCGGACCCGGTAACGCCCGCGACGCCAACGATCTCGCCTGGTCCGACCTCCACGTCCAGGTGCTGGACGACCCGACCGCCGACGCCGATGAGCTGAAGCAGTGCTGTGCCCGCGTCCGCGATCGCGGTGGCCGACTGCGCGTCGCGAGGCTCCGCGAGCTTGCGGCCGATCGTCAGCTCGACCAGGCGGGGCTCGTCGACATCGGCCGTCGGCAGGGTGGCGACGTGGGCGCCGTCGCGGAGTACGGTCACCGTGTCGCTGATGTCAAACACTTCGTTGAAGTGATGGGACACGTAGATCACCGCGACACCGTTGTCGCGCACGGTGCGCACGACCTCGAAGAGCCGGTTCACCTCCGCCGCCGGGAGCGATGCCGTGGGCTCATCGAGCACGAGGATCTTGGCGTGACCCCTCCAGCCCTCGAGCGCACGGGCAATCGCGATCCCGGTTCGCTCCGAGGCCGCGAGGCTCGAGACGGGAGCCCGGAAATCGAAATCGTAACCGAGCGAAGCAAGTAGCTCCTCACCGGTCTCCCGCTCTCGCCGCCACGAGATCGTGCCGGACCGTCCGCGGATGTAACCGCGGCCGAGCGCCAGGTTGTCCATCGCCCCCAGCGCGGGAACGAGACCGAGGTCCTGGTGGACGAAGCGCAGCCCAGCCGCGAACGCGGCATCCGCATGGCCGAGTTCAAACGGCTGACCGTCCACTGTCGCCACGGCCCCCTCGTCTGGCTGGTGGTAGCCGGCGAGGATCTTGACGAGCGTGGACTTGCCGCTGCCATTCGGCCCCACCAGCGCACGGATCTCGCCGGCGTGCACCTGGAAGTCGACCGACCTCAGAGCCTTCTGGCCGGTGAAGGTCTTCGAGAGACCTTCGATCGACAGGACAACGGGTGAGTTCGAGCTCATCTCGTCTGCGTCCGAGGTCTGGCGAGGCTGCGCGCCGAGACGCTATGGGCGACGATCGTGACCCTATTCGCCTGCAAGGTGCTCACGCTCTCCCTCCAAACGGCTCAATGAACAAACAAACGTTCATTTGGTTTTCGGCGGCCATCGTACCAGCCCCCGAGCAAAATGCAACCATGCGTTTGGTCACTAACGGTTTCTTTACAGTACCGACCGGTCCCCTGCCGCGACGGACCGGATCGCGTGGCGGAGAGTCAGGCTCGTGCGGTCGCGAGGGATCTCGCCCGAGAGGGCGACGAGCGGACGCGCCGCGGGAGCAGCGGTGCCGGCGTTCGCAGGCTGAGCGCCCCTCGCCATACGCCGACGCAGTAGGACGCGTTGTCGAGCAGGCGGAGCGCCACGAAGCTCGGCGGTCCCGCTCGGCGCGGGCCGGATACGTAGGCGACGACGGTGTCGAGGACGAACGCCGCGGCCATGAACCGGCGTGCCGGCGGATTGCGCACCGACGCGAGCAATGTGAGCGGCAGCCACTCGCGCGTCAGGGCCCGCGCCAGGTGGCGCGTCGCCACCGCGTGACCCCGGGCCCGGAGGAGCACGGCATGTCCTCGCGCGGTCCGGTCCTGCGCGGCGCGCGCGGCGGGAAGCGTCGTGGCGGCGAGCGCGAGTATCGCGGTGTCGCAGCCGAGGCAGCTTGCGAGCCACACCCCAACGGTCCCCGGCGTGATGTGGAGGGGCGCCGCCGCACCCGGGTGCAGGCGCTCGAGCGTCGCGGCCGATGTACCGTACCGGAAGCGTTGACGGGCAAGCGCGACGGGTGAGGGGCGCGGACGATGCTCGACGATCGCGTCGGGGACGTAGCGGACGGTCCAGTCCTGGCCGACCAGGCGCCACACGAGGTCGACATCCTCTCCGACGCGCAAGGAGGCGTCGAAGCCGCCGACCGAGCGCAGCGCCGCGGTGCGCCCGACGAGAGCTGCGGAAGGGACGAAGGTCACGCGCCGACCGGGTGCGACGAGCGACGGTTGAGGTCCGAGGTCGAGCGGCGAGCAACGCATCTCGTAGTGCGCGACGGCGGAGGTGCCTGGGAGACTGGCCACGCGGGGAGCAACGAGAGCGAGCCGTGGGTCGTCGAGCAGGTTCACGAGTTGGTCGGACCAGCCTGAGCGTGGGAGGCAGTCGCTGTCGACGAAGGCGACCAGGTCGGTGTCT
>PMOY01000274.1 GCA_003165655.1 Solirubrobacterales bacterium | reverse complement strand
GACGAAGAAGATCCAGCGCCAGTCGATCGACTGGGTCAGCACTCCGCCCGCGACGAGTCCGACGGCGCCGCCGGCCGAGGCGACGAACGCGTACACGCCGATCGCCTTCGCCTGCTCGCGGGGCTCGGGGAACATTGTCACGATCATCCCGAGGATCACCGCCGAGGTCATCGCGCCGCCGATGCCCTGGACGAACCGCGCGCCGACGAGCATCGCCTGGCTCTGCGCGAAGCCGCACACGAGCGAGGCCGCGGTGAAGCTGCCGACACCGGCGAGGAACACCCGCCTGCGGCCGATCAGATCGCCGACTCGGCCCGCCAGCAGCAGCAGCCCGCCGAACGCGATCAGGTAGGCGTTGAACACCCACGCGAGGCTCGCGGTCGAGAAACGCAGGTCGTCCTGGATCGATGGCAGCGCGACGTTGACGATCGTCACGTCGAGGACGATCATCAGCATCCCGCCGCAGAGGACGTAGAGCGCGATCCAGCGCGGGTCGCGTGCGCCGGCGCGGCTTCGCATCAGTCCTGCTGCATGCCCTGCAGGTGGCTTCCGAGTGCGTCCAGCATCGCCTTTGTGCCGTGCTCGCGCTCGGCCGGCGCGTCGAGGCCGTCGAGGAACACGCCTTGCTCGGTGAGGGTCAGGCGCGTCGTATCGCCGACCGCCTCGAATTCGATCGTCGCGACCGACACCGAGATTCGGGCGTTGTCGCGGTGCATGTCGTACGTATGGACGATCCTTTGCGCGGGCACGATGTCCGCGTAGACAGCGTCGAAGCTGTAGACCGCGCCGTCGGGCGTGGGGACCGAAAGGTGCTCGCGGCCTCCCTCACGGAAGTCCAGCGAGTACGACTCGGCGTGCTTCTCGCCGGGCCCGAACCACTGCGCCTTGGCGGCCTCGTCGGACCATGCGGCGAAAACCCGCTCCGGGCTTGCGGCGTAGGTCCGCTCGATCACGAACGTCGAGTGAACCGTCGAGCGTTCGCTCACGGACTTCTCGGTGGTGCTCACTGTGTGCTCTCCTGTTCTGGTTTGTTGGTCTGCTCGGCGAGGAAGTCGCCGAGGCGATCGAGTCGCCGCTCCCAAGCGGTCCGCCGTCCGGCTACCCATGCCTCCGCCGTGCGCAGCGCGGTCGACTCGATCGAGCAGGTGCGGACGCGCCCGAGCTTCTCGGTGCAGACGAGGCCGCTGGCCTCGAGCAGGTGGAGGTGCTGGACGACCGCAGGCAGGGACATCGCCAGCGGCCGGGCGAGCTCTGAGACCGACGCCGGACCGCAGGTCAGGCGATCGACCATCGCGCGCCGGCTGGGATCAGCGAGCGCCTGGAAGAGGAGGTCGATCTCCCGTTCGGCCGGCTCTGAACACTTAGGCATTCGCTTAAGTATTACACATCGAGCCGGCTACGTCCGGCTCGCCGACGCCGCCGCCACACCTTTGGATCGCTCGCGATCAACCATGCGTCGATCGCGCAAGTTCAGGCGTGGATGGGGCACGCGGACATCAAGACAACGATGCGATATCTGCACCGCGAGAGCTGCGGGGACGGCGTCGACCCCCTGCTCCTCGTTGCGCTGGGAAGGGGCTAGGCGCGTGGGACGAGCACGAGCTTGCCGCTTACGTGGCCGGCTTGTCCCTCGCGATGGGCTTCGGCAGCCTCGCAGAGCTCGAACGAGCGCGTGCGGACCTCGAGCCGTCC
The DNA here is from genome assembly GCA_003165655.1 of Solirubrobacterales bacterium. Classification (GTDB taxonomy): domain Bacteria; phylum Actinomycetota; class Thermoleophilia; order Solirubrobacterales; family Solirubrobacteraceae; genus Palsa-465. The sequence goes on along the minus strand of PMOY01000274.1, from coordinate 3,582 downwards.
CTGCTGCACGAGCGCGGTGAGGTGCAGTCGGGCGGCGTCGCGCACGCTCGTTCCCGGGTCCGCTCCCGGCCCGCCGCCGAGCATCTTGATGCCGACCTCAGCGCCGCGCGGAAACGCCGCGATCGACGCGATCCGGTCCCGGTCGGCGACCAGCTCGAGCGACACGTCGACGGCCTCGTCACTGCCAGCGCAGTCGATCGCCGCGTCCACGCCGTCGGGGGCAAGCCCGCGCACCCGGTCAGCCAAGCCCTCGCAATAGGTCGTCGGCTCGGCGCCGAGCTCGCGCAGGTACGCATGGTTGACCTCGCTCGCGGTTGCGATCACGCGCGCCCCACGGACGACGGCGACCTGGACGGCCATCAGCCCCACCCCGCCAGCCGCGGCGTGCACCAGCACGGTCTCTCCCGCGCCAACGTCGGTCGCAGTGAGCGCGTGCACCGCGGTGGCGCCGGCGAGCAGCAGTCCGCCAGCCGCCTCCCAGCTCATCGCCGCCGGCTTGGGGACGACCGCCGAGGCCGGGACCACAAGCTCCTCGGCGTACCCGCCGTCGATACGAACGCGATCACCTCGTCGCCAACACGCACCCGCCCGGCCGGACCGACCGCATCGCCAACAACATCCACGACCACGCCAGCGGCCTCGAACCCAAGGCGCATCGGCAACCTGGCAGCAGTCCCCATCATGCCGCCGTAGCGCTTCCAATCCACAGGGTTGATCCCTGCCGCTCGAACGGCCATCCGGACCTCGCCAGCTCCAAGGTCCGGGACCTCCTGGTTGACGACCGACAGAACCTCAGGCCCACCGAAAGCGGTCGCCACGACAACATGCGCCATGCAATCCACACTGCCCACGTCGACCCCAACAGGCGTCGCCGACCGCACTGCCGGACTCGGGCGTCGCCGGGAGCAGGGCGCCCCCGGTGGGTATGCAGAATCGATGGACTGTCTAGGTAGGCTCGACAGCGAGAGTCTCGAGATTGCCGAGTAGGAGGTGGGCGGCGACGCGCGGGACGAGGCCCGCTTTCGTCGTCCGGATGCGCTCATCACGACCGACGTCCGAGACGTTCGAGGGGGACGACAAGCGCGCGGTCCGGATGGGCGGGTGTCTGGCGGCCCGGCGACGTGCCGCAGACCGTTCCGGACCGGGGCTCAGGTTGAGCGCTTCGGGCCGGTTGCGTCGTTTCGCCGTCGCCCCTCGCTTGAGCGCAGGCCTCACCCGCCGGGTGCCGCCACCGGCATTTCCGAGGTGCGGCCGTGGCCGAGGGTCGAGAAGCCGCACGTTGTCGCCGCCTGCTTGAACCGGGGCGATTGGAACATCGACGCGGTCAGCGAGGAGAAGCCGCCGGGCCCGAACATGATCACGCCCGCCGCGGGGGGCGTGGACGGCGGCGAGGCGGTCGGATCGGGGAACGACCTCAGGCCGTGCGCGCGTATGCACGCCGCGATCTTCACACCTTGCTTGGTGCGCGTCGCCGAGACACCCCCCGGGCCGCCGATCCCTCCAGGCAATAGCTTCTGACACGCGCTCTGGGCCGACTCGAACGCGGGCGACTGCGTATCGATTGCGGAACCCGACAACTGGACTCCCCCGCCCGAACCGGGGTCAGGGAAGTTCGGCACCCCATGCGCTCGCATGCAGTCCGCATACCTGACCCCAGCCGACGCAATCGCTGAACCCGAGCCACCGCCCGGCTTCCCTGAGGAGCCACAAGCAGCCAGGACCAGGGCGGAGCTGACGACCGCGAGAGCGACCGGGAGGGCTGATCGAAGTATCGGGGCGCGCATCGTGAACGGCTTGTACCGAACCACGGATAACGGCGAGGTAACGCAACAAGCTCTAAAGGCGAGATCGCCTCCCACCCGGGAGTGGATCCACCCCTGCTTCGCCGCGGCACCGCGGGTCTCACGCCGGCGTCGGGACACTGACGAAGAGCCGCGAGGCTGACGACCAATGGCACGCCCTCGAGCGCCATCTCGACGGCGTGGGCATGACGGAGTTGATGCGGCGCCAACCGTCGTCGCATGCTCGCTTTGCTGCGGTGCGTCCCGGTTGCCTGCGGGCAGAGGATGGGCTCCCCGTGCCCACCGGCGGTCGGCCGCCGATCACATAGAGCAGCGCGCCGACTGGCAACTGGCGGCGCGTGGCCAGCCACGGCTCCAACAGAGACCAGGCCCACCGATCCATCCCAACCTCCCGACGACGGCCACCCTTGCCCCGACGCACAAGAACAGCACCGCGCGACACGTCGAGGTCGGTCTCGGATAGATCGAGCGTCTCGCCGATCCGTAGCCCCGCCCGCCACAAAATCACGATCAAGGCCCGCAGCCGGGCACCGTCCGCGCTGTCGCCAGCAGCTCGCATTGCGGCGATGATCTCCTCGACCGTGGGCGGGTCCGCCGGATACCGCCGGCCTTTGTTCCTCGGAGTCCCACCCTCGTGAAAGCCCGGCATCGTGATCGGAGATCGGCGATGGCCGGCAGCGTCATAATCCGGGCCCACGCCGATCGGCCGCGGGCCGTGCAGTTGCGTATTCAGCGTCGATGGCGTCGCCACGAGTTTGGCGAAGAGAGAGTCTCGGGTTGGATGAGACTTACGGCCTTCCCGTTCGCCGTAACCCCAGCGCTGCGCGGCGGGTCCAGCGTGATCGTGAGCCTGGATAACTGTGATGGGGAGCTGGTCAGGAGGATCGCTGAGAGTCCCGTCTCGGTGGTGAGGCCCAGCGTGTGCGCTTGTGTCGGTCGGGGGGCGGCGTGGTTTCAGTGGTAGGCCCGCCAGCCCAGCACGATGGCCAGTCCGATTCCCGCTATCGCGATGGTGACTCGCAGCGGCGTCAATGGGACTTTGCGGACGACGATTGGGCCGAGACGCCCGCCGACCAGAAACCCGATGGCTAGGGGTAGGACAGCAGACCAGCGGACCGGACCCAGGAGGATGAACGCGACCGCGGCGACGGCGTTGGAGAACCCACTGAGCACGTTCTTTCGTGCGTTAGCGCGGGGAAACGCGTCATCGGTCATGGCGAGGAGCAACGCGAGCATCAGGACGCCGGCAGCGGCCCCGAAATAGCCTCCGTAGACGCCGATCAGCGCCGTCCCGGCGAGCACCAACGGCTGATCGCGCTGTGAGCCCGCGCCCGCGCGCGAGTGTCGGGGGAGCAGGATCGCCGCCGAGGCTCCGGCGATGAGCCACGGAACGATCAGTTTGAACAAGGCCGCAGGCGTGGTGAGCAGCAGGACGCTGCCGACCACTCCCCCGGCGATCGATGCCACGATCAGCGGCCGCAACCGCCGACCTTGTCCGGCAAGTTCTGCGGCGGAGCCCGATGCCGCGCCGACACCACTGAAGACCAGCGCGACCGTATTTGAGACGTTGGCGGTGACCGGGGGTACTCCTACCGCCAGGAGAACCGGGTAGCTGACGATCGAGGACAATCCTGCCGTGCTGCCCGTGATGCCGCCGCCGACACCGGCGAGCAGCAGCGCCGCGTAGATCAACCAGGACGTGACAAACACCTACCGATTCATGAGAAGACTGACAGCCGATGCGCCGGCGCGGTGGACGGGTGCCCAAGACCTATTGCCG
>PMOY01000149.1 GCA_003165655.1 Solirubrobacterales bacterium | reverse complement strand
CCGGTCAACCAGGTGATCTCCTCCGAGGAGCTGCGGGCGCTCGTCACCTGCATCTCGACGGTGCTCTCGGAGCTCGAGTCGCGTGTCCTCTCTCTGTACCTGGACGGCCGCTCCTACGAGGAGGTCGGCCGGCGCATCGGGTGCGATTGCAAGACCGTCGACAACGCGCTCCAGCGGGTCAAGCGCAAGGTAGGCGCCCACCTCAACGAGCGCAACGTCGCCGCCTAAGCCGGCTCCTCACCTGCCCGTGCCCGACGGGCGTAGGCTCTCAGCATGCCGGTTGGACTCGTGGTCGTGATCGTCGTCCTCGCGGTGATTCTCGCGCTGGTGCTCGTCGGAGCGCTCGGAAACCGCCGGCACCGCCGCTCGCACCGGACAGGGTTCCACCTCAGCCTGCACGCCGCCAACCGAGCGCTGGCGCACGCCCACGCGGAGGACCGCGGTTGGGACCGCGGGAAGCTCGAGGAGGCGGCTCAGCGGGAGCTCGCCGAGTACCGGCCCGGCGAGACGGTGGTCGAGCTACACCTCCTCCAGATCCTCGATCGCCCCGGCGTCGAAGCTGATCGGGCGGTGTTCGGAGTCCGTTCGGAGACCGGCGAGAGTCGGCTCACGCTCGGACGGCGCGAGCAGGAATGGGTGCTCGTGGAGCTGACGCAGGAGCCGCGGCGTCCGGCAGCCGGAGCGTGAACTGAGTCCCACCCCCCTGAGCGGCGCTCGCTTCGACGCTGCCGCCCATCCTTGTGAGCAACTGCTCGACGATCGCCAGGCCGAGGCCGGTGCCGACGGCGCGCTCGGAGCGGTAGCGGTCGTAGAGATAGAAGCGCTCGAATGCGTGGGGCAGATCGTCGGGCTCCAGGCCAGGCCCGGTGTCGCGGACCGCGATCAGGCACCCGGCGGCGTGAACGGTCACGGACCCGCCGGAGGGGGTCAGGCGCAAGGCGTTCTCGACCAGGTTCGAGGTCGCCTGCAGCATGCGCTCGCTGTCGCCGATCGCCGGAGCCTCCGGCTCGCCGGTGGCCGAGAGCTCGATCCCGAGCTCGCGCCCGCGGGGAAGATGTCTCTCGACGGCACGTCGGGCGACGGCGGCGAGGTCGATCGGCTCCTGGGCGACCACGAACCCTGAGCGGCCGAGTCGCGCCAGATCGAGCAGATCCTGGACGAGGCGCTCGAGCCGCCGCGCCTCGGCGGCGATGACCCGGGCGCCATCGGCCGGGGCGACCGCGCCCTCGTCGAGCGCTTCGGCGTAGCCGCGGATCGAGGTCAGCGGCGTCTTCAGCTCGTGGCTGACGGACTCGAGAAAGTCCCGCTGCTCCTCGCGCGCGCGCGCCAGCTCGCCCGACATCGCGTTGAACGAGTCCGCGAGTGCGGCCAGCTCGTCGTCCCCATGCACTGCCACCTCGACCCCCTGCTCACCCGAGGCGAGACGTGCTGTCGCTGACGCCAGCTCCGCCAGCGGCCGCGTCAGACGCCGTGCGAGCACGTACGAGAGCACGCCCGCGAGCAGCGCACCGCCGAGCCCTGCGAGCAGGAGGCTGAGCAGGAACGGACGCCATTCGCCGAACGCGAGCGCTGCGTCGCGGACGAGGACGACGAGGCCGGCGGGCGTCGCGCGCTCGGCGTAGATGAGCGCTCGCCCACGTACGGTCACGGTTCCCTGCGTGTCCGTGCTCTGAGGGATGGCGGCGAGCACGAGGGCGGCCCGAACGGCTCCGAGGCGGCGCGGTCGCGTCGTGGCGCCTGTGCCGGCTGCGAGGGCGTAGACGTGGGGACCGGGACTGAGTGCGCCGCGAGCGCCGCCCACCGTCGCGACGAGGTCGGCCTCGCGCTCGAGCGCGGTCATCCGCTGCGCCGCGACCTGGTGGCGGACGAGCAGAGCTGCGACGCCGACGGTGAGCACGCACGAAGCGATCGCGGCGATCGCGACGAAGGCGAACACGCGGCGGCGTAGCGTCATCGGCGCACCGCCTTATAGCCCAGTCCTCGAACGGTGCGGATGAGCTCCGGGTAGCCCAGCTTCTTGCGCAGCTGGGCGACATGCACCTCGACGGTGCGCGTCTGGCCCGGGAGCACGAACCCCCACACCCCCTCGAGCAGCTCGTCGCGTGTGACCACCTGACCGGTATGCCGCAGCAGGTATTCGAGCAGGTCGAACTCCCGCTGGGTCAGCTCCACCTCGTTTCCGTCGACCCGCACCTCGCGGGAGCCACGCGCGAGCGTGATCGGTCCGAGCGTCGTCACATCATCCGACGAGGCGGTGTTGGCGGCGCGGCGCAGGACCGCCTTCACGCGCGCCGTCAGCTCCCGCGGGGAGAACGGCTTGGGCATGTAGTCGTCGGCGCCGAGCTCGAGCCCNNGGCCGTGAGCATGATCACCGGCACCCGGCCGTCGATCCGACGGCACACCTCAAAGCCGTGGATCCCGGGTAGTCCGACGTCGAGCACGACGAGCTCGATCGGGTGGCGAGCGAGCTCCGCGAGCGCGTCCTCGCCCGAGCGGACCCAGATCGTCTGGTACCCGTCACGCTGGAGGTAGGTGTTGACGAGCGCGCCGATATTCGGGTCGTCCTCGACCACCATGACGATGGTGCTCATACGAACATCGTAGGTGGGCACCATGGGCGGGCCCTCAGAGGATTTACACGCAGCTGATACTCGGCTGACGGGCCGCTTGCAGGAGGGCCGCATGATCAGCGGTACCTGAGCGACGCCATGAGTGGGGCGCTCGACGAAAGCGAGGACACGATGACAAGGAAATACTGGAAGCTGGGCGCGCTCGCGATGAGCTGCGTGGCGGTCGGCGCCGGCGCGAGCCTGATCGCCAACGCCGGCGCGGCC
>PMOY01000054.1 GCA_003165655.1 Solirubrobacterales bacterium | reverse complement strand
CATAAGCCGAGAGTTCCCATGATTCCCCTCGCACGGGTGCTGGGCGAGGAGGTGGGCGCGGTGATCGGCGCGTTTCACCGCGCGAACGGCGTCGAGCTGTTGCCCGAAACTCAGATCAGCGCCTGTGCGGGCAGCGAACGGCTGGAGGCCGTCGTAACCGGTAGCGGCGATCGCCTCACGTGCGACTTCGCGGTCCTCGGGATCGGGATCGAGCCCACCGTGCCGGCGTTCGCACCGGCGATCGCGCAGGCGAACGGTGTTCTCGTGGATGAGCGGTTGCGCGCTGGTGCCGCCGACGTCTACGCGGCGGGCGACGTCGCGAACCATCTTCACCCGATCTTCGGGCGCGTTCGTGTCGAGCACTACAACAACGCCGAGAAGCAGGGCCGCGCAGCGGCGCACTCGATGCTCGGTTCAACCGACCCCTTTGACTACATCCACAGCTTCTGGTCCGATCAGTACGAGCACAATCTCGAATATGTCGGCCACGCCGCGAAGTGGGACGAACTCGTCGTCCGCGGGAGCATGGAGGACGGCAAGCTGATCGGCTTCTACCTGCTGGACGGAGTGATCCAGGCAGCCGTCGGCCTCGATCGCGGAGGGGACCCCGAGCTCGACACCGACTCGGAGATCGCGGCATGCGCTCGCCTCGCCGGCGCGCGAGCCCGACTCGCCAGCGGCCAGCTCGCTGACGAGCGCGTGAACCTGTGGTCACTCGTGTAGGCGGACGGTCGGCTCCTCACAAGTGCGGAGAAGCTCAGTCGCCTTGTGACTCGGAAGGTGATGCAGGCGCCCGGCGGCGTGAACGGTTGTGTCGCTTTCGGCGCGTTCGCGTGGCTGTGTGATGCTTGGAGGAGTTGTTAGCTGGTCGCAGAGCGCTGTGACGATTGTGGGGTCGAACTGGCTGCCGGCGTTGCGTTGGAGCTCGGCGATCGCGTCGGGTTCGCCGCGTGCGGTCTGGTAGCAGCGCTCGGAGGTCATGGCGTGGTACGCGTCGCACACGGCGATGATCCGCGCGCCGAGGGGGATGGCGGATCCGGCGAGGCCGTCTGGATAGCCGGCGCCGTCCCAGCGTTCGTGGCTCGCGCGGACGAGCGCGGCCACTGGCTGCAGCGCGGGTGCGGCGTTGAGGATGCGCTCGCCGATGATCGGGTGCTGGCGCATGAACTGGGTCTCGGCGTCGGTCAAGGGTCCGCGCTTGTGGAGGATCTCGTCGGGAATCGCAAGCTTGCCGATGTCGTGGAGCTCGGCGGCGCGCTGCAGCTCGTCGAGCTGGTCGGAGTCAAGCAAGAATCGGCGGCCGAGCTGACTAGCGAGTTCGCCCACGCCGGTGACGTGCTCGCTCAGGTCGGGTGTGCGCTCGTTTAGGAGCGCCAGAAGCACTGCGCGCGTCTCTGCGCGACTACTTCGGTTTGACCTTGCCTTGTCGGCGTACATGCGTTCGTCGGCGAGCTGCAACGCAGCGCTGGCGTTGAGCGCGTCATCGGGCAGGACCGCCAGCCCGAAGGAGGCGCTGACGGTGAACACCGTGCCTCGTTCGGTCAGCGCCGACGCCGCGCTGGCGAGCAGCCGGTCGTGGCGGGCGAACCGTCCCTGCAGCAGCACGCAGAACTCGTCACCGCCGAGCCGATAGGCCCGCCCGCGGGAGTCGATGGCCGTGCTCAGGGCGGCTCCGACGCGCCCGAGCAGGGAATCGCCTGCGGCGTGCCCAAAGCTGTCGTTGTAGCGCTTGAAGCCGTTGAGATCGAAGAACACGAGCGTCGACGCGTGCCCCCGGAGGGTGTCCTCGCCGGCGTCTTCGAGGTCTTCCATCAGCCTGCGCCTGTTCCCGAGCCCGCTGAGGGCGTCGGTGACTGCTTCGTGAGCGTTACGGCGCAGCATCCGCACGTTCTCCAGATAGGTCAATGTCGCGCGTACCGTCGCCAGGAGCAACGCGCCGGCGGCGAGCCCTACCGCAAGCGGGGTTATCTGACGAAACGCCGCGACCACGAGCAGAGCCAGGGCGCCGCCGGCCGCGAGCAGGGTGAGAACGATCGTGTGTGGCGCCGCGAGGCGCGGCGCGGAGCGTGGCGGGGCGGGCTGCCACGCCGCCGCGGCAAGCAGACTCATCGAGAGCGGCCACATCGTGTCCAGCAGCGCACCGGAGACGTAGGTGCCCTTCGCGACCTCGTAGACGTAGATGATGTCCGCGAGCGCCGTAACGATGATGCCCGCGCCGCGCGCCAGCCACAGCCGCGCCGGACGCCAACCCGACAGCGAGAACGCGACGACGACGAACATCAGCAGCGCGAAGTCCCCCAGCGGATAGGCGACGTTGACCGCCACCTCGATGAACCGACCCTTGTTCATGTCCCAAACGGTCGAGAAGACCAGCGCCGCGCCAAGTGCTGCGAGCGCCAGCCCCACGACCCCTCCATCCAGCCACTGCGCCGCGCCTTGATGACGCAGCCGCGAGCGAATCAACAGCATCATCGCCGCGTAGATGGCGGGGTACATCGTCAGGTATAGAGCGTCAGCGACCGAAGGGCTCGGCGGGTTGGCGACGTTGTCCAACCACAATGTCCACACCAGATCTCCGCCTGTCCAGAAGAGCAAGGCGAGCGTCATGAACGTCCACGCCGCCCGGTCCTCCCGCTTGATCACCACCCGTGCCGCACACAGCGCCACGGCGATCAGCTCTACCGCGGTGTAGACCCCATTGTTGGTGAAAGCATCCAGGCCGTGGCCGCCAACGCCGAGCAGCGCATGCGCCGCCTCGAACGCGACACCGACTCCCATCGCGCCGAACGCGACAAGGATGAGACGAGGCTTGGAATCAAGCAGGCGCATAGGAACTGAGCGCGAGAGCCAAAGAACCCGGAGCGCGCTATCGAGTCAAGTATCGGCACGAGAGCAGCATTGCCCTAGCTGCCCCGAGCGCGCTGACCACACGAACCGCCTGACCTGATTGTGGCGCCGAAGAGCTGACTGTCGTCGCTCGCACAATCACCCACCGGAGTTGCCCGGTTTAGGCGTTTGAGAACAGGGGGATGTTCGCCCCGCTGGCTGCGGCGAGGGGGCTGTCGAGCAACGCGACGATCAGCTCCGCGACATCACCGGGTGTGAGGCCGGGGCGCAGCGCGGGATTGGCCTGACGCAGCATCTGAGTGTCGACGGCCCCCGGACTCACGCAGATCGCGGTGATGCCGTGCGCTTTACCCTCGACTGCGATCGCCTCCGTGAGACCGATGACTCCGTACTTGGAGACGTTGTATGCCGTCAGCCCGGGAAACTTCTCCGTCGCGTAGACGCCGGACAGCGAGCCGATGTTGACGATCCGTCCGTCCCGCGCTCGACGCATGGCGATGAACGCTGCGCGACAGCAGAGAAACGAGCCGGTGAGGTTGACATCAAGCGTTTCTGCCCATGTAGCCGGCGTTATCTGCTCAAACGGCGCCGACCTCAGCACGCCGGCCGCGCACACGAGAGCCGCGACACTCCCGATCCGTTCGACAGTACCGAAGAGGTGCTCGACGTCATCGAGCCTGCTCACGTCGGTCGTGACCGGCGTCGCCTCGCCACCGTTGTCGCGGATCCGTCCGGCGACGCCGTCGAGGGCTTCGCGGTCCCGGGCGGCGAGCACGACATGGGCCCCCGCTGCGGCGATCGCACCAGCGGTGGCGGCTCCGATCCCGCGGCTGGCCCCGGTGACCACCGCCAGACGTCCCGCCAGCCAATGCCTCGACTCAGCCACGGACTTCGGCCCCGACACGGGCGCCGAGCACTCGTCGGTAGAGGTGTTCGTGGGCGTCCAGACTCCGCTCGAGATCGAGGCGGTGTTCGGCATGGTCGCGGCATCCCGAACGCGAGATTCCGGTTGTCCGGCGGACGGCGTCGGCTGCCGCGTCGATGTCATCCGGCGTGACCAAAAAGCCGGTCAGCTCGTCGACGATCACCTCGCCGAGCGCGCCGCGCTGGTAGCCGACGACGGGGGTCCCGCACGCCTGCGCTTCAGCGGCGGCCATGCCGAAGGGCTCATCCCATTTCGCCGGGCAAACAAGGACCGCGGCGCGTGCCATGGCCTCCCAAAGAGAGGTTCGCTGCACTCCTGGATGAACGTCCACGCCGGGCTCGGCTCGTCGCGGGTCGATCCGTGCTCGTGCGTATTCGTTGTCGTAGCGGTCGCCGTACACATCGATCCGGACTCCTGCCGCATGGGCGATGTCGATGGCTTCGGCCGCTCCCTTCTCGGGGCTCAGCCTGCCGGCGAATAGGGCGCCGTCCCCTCCGGTCGGCGACCAATTGATGAGGTGCGTCGGCACATACGGCGGGAGTACCGCGTCGACCGGGACGACCCGGCGCCAGGAGCGCGCCTGGAACTCGGATACGCCGGCGACCGCCGGCGGTGCGCCGCACCGAGCCGCGTCACGAAGTGCGGCGGCGACCATCTCATCTGGGGGAAGGTGGAGCGTGTGCACGACCGGTGCAGGTAGCGCGGTGGCGAGCCTGACCGCAGGCGCGTCGAAGGCGTGATTGTGGACGACGTCGTAGCGATCCTCACGCACGGCGGAGTAGACAGCGGCAAACGCGGTCTCGGCTGCGGACGGATCGCCGGCGGCCGCCGCGGAAGCTCGATAGAGCGTCGCGCTCAACGACCGGTGATCGATTCCGGCGTCGATCACCGGGACACCTGGTACGCACGATCCGGATGCCGCATAGAGGTGGACCTGGTGACCTCTTCCGACGAGCCCGCGCGCGAGGTCAGAGACGAAGGCTTGGGAGCCGCCGCGCTGCGGCTCCCGGATCGCTGAGACGAGTGGCGCGATGATGGCGATCTTCATCGCGCCATCACCTTGAAGGCGAGGTCGCGCGGCGGGTTGATCCCCAATAGTTTGTACGGCACCTGGCTCCCACCGCGGCGACGGATGTCCGCGACAGCGCTTGGATAGAAGACCTCGGCCACCTCGGCCGCCTCGTCGTGGCTCGAGAACTCAACGCACATCTCCCCGACGAAGCTTCGGTATCGATAGCCATGCCCGGCGAGCCAGCCGACGTTGTTTGGCCACACGATGACGACCTGGCCGCCTGGCTTACACACCCGCTCCATCTCCGCCAGTCCACGTTCGCCACCATGACACGGGGCGGGCGTTAGAGCCGAGCATGTCACGACCAGGTCGGCACAGTCGTCGGTCACCGGCAGGTCGTCGAAGAACCCGTGCATCAGGCGGACTTCCTGTCGCGTATCCGCGAGCGAGAGCTTCTGACTGAGAAGCTGACGCAAGGGCGCGGCCGGTTCAACCGCGACCAACTCTCGTGCGCGATCGATGAGTTCGAGCGTCAACCGACCGCTGCCCGCCCCGACTTCGACGATCCGCTCCACGTTTCGAGGCAGCCACGCGATCACGCCGGGGTGGAGCCGCTCGGCACCGGCAAGACGGTCATACAGCTCGGGTTCGAGCCGGTACAGCAACTGCCAGGCCAAGTTGAGGTTGGTCTGCGGATCGCCGGCGCCGGAAGCGACGAACCGTGTTGCCTCTTCCCAGTCGAGCACGCTGACGTCAGCGGTGGTGTAGCGCCTTCTCAGCTCGCGACCCCGCAGTGGCGGGGCCTCAGACGGGATCACCGACCTCCGCCCAGTTCTTATCGGTCTCCCACAGGCGGACTGACCGCAGCAGCCCCTCAGGGAGCTCCGAGCGGATCCTCTCCCAGAAGGCCAGGGCGAGGTTCTCGGCTGTCGGGATGCACCCGTTCAACCACGCCACGTCGGTGTTCAGGTTCCGGTGGTCCACGTCCTGGATGACCCGTTGGCAGATCACATCCGAAAGCCGCTTCAGGTCGAACACGTAGCCGGTGGCGTCGTCGATCTCGCCGGCGACGACGACTTCGAGGACGTAGTTGTGCCCGTGCAGGTTCGCGCACTTGCCGAATAGCCGCTTGTTCTCAGCGTCGGAGAGGCTCGGATCGCACAGCTGATGGGCCGCGTTGAACGACTCGCGCCGACTGACCAGAACCATCCTCGAGCAGGTCATCGGGTTGCGCACGGCGGCAGCCGTATCCGCGTCTGTCAGATCCCGCAGCGCCACTGCCACCCTCCTAAGGTTCGGTCACGATCGTACCCTTTCTCCCCTTGGCCGATGGACGTGCTTCGCGATCAGACGCTCACTACTCACGCACCGGCCGGCGGCCGGCTCGATCGCGAGGTCTGGGAGGTGGCGGTGGTCGACGATGTTGACCGGGATCTC
>PMOY01000158.1 GCA_003165655.1 Solirubrobacterales bacterium | reverse complement strand
GCGATCTGGCCAGCGAGACGGCGGAAACCATCCGCGGCTCCGGGAGTGAGGTGGTCTCGTTTCCATGCGACGTCCGGCAAGCGGCTTCGGTCCGCAAGCTCGTCGCGACCGCCGTGGCGACGTTCGGACACGTGGACACTCTGGTCAACAACGTCGGGCATTACATGCATCCCACGGCCCATTTTGTCGACACGACCGAGCGGGATTGGGACGAGCTGTTCGCGCTCAACGCAAAGACGGTCTTCCTGTGCAGCCAGGCCGTACTTCCCGGCATGATCGAGCGCCGAGAGGGTGGCAGCATCATCAACCTGACGACGATTGAATCGCTGCGCGGCTACCCGAATCGAGTCGTCTACTCGGCGACCAAAGCGGCGGTCTCCGGCTTCACACGCAGCCTCGCGTCGCTCGTGGCGCCGCACCAGATCCGGGTGAACGAGATCGCCCCTGATAAGACATGGACGCCCCAAACATCTCCGGGATACGAACGCCTCACCGCTTACCATGCCGACCTCATCCCGTGGTGGGTCCCAATCGGACGGCTGGGGAGACCGGAGGACACCGCCGGCGCAATCCTGTTCCTCGCTTCGGATCTCTCGGCTTTTATCACCGGGGCGATCATCAACGCCGATGGGGGTACTCTGGCTGCCGCTGGATGGTTCCGCAACAGCGAGGGCACCTACGTCAACACGCCATCTAACCAGACGTTGCCGGGGCAGCCGACAGGATTTGCGCGCCCCATTCCGCCCCGAGGGCCGGAGGAGTAATGAGTTCAGCCGAGTCATCTACACCATGTACGACACGCTCGGGAACGCTCCGTTCCGCGACGCGCTCGCGCTGAGTGATGGCACTCCAGATCCGTCCGTCCGACATCGGTGGCGGGGCAAGCCGTGTTGAGCTCCTGTCACCGCCTCGCCGTAGCCGTGGTCTAACGCTAGCTGACTTGCGCGTGAGTCAAAACTAAGCTGTCGGATGCGCGTGGACGGAACATCGATGGTCGCTCGTGAGCCTGACCCACACGATCGTACGGCTTCCCGATGCGGGTTCGCTCCCCTTCGCCGTCAACTTCACCGTCGCGGACTGACCAATTCCACCGAGGAGGACTGAACGTGTTCACGGATAGATTACGACTCGACGACCGAGCTGTGATCGTGTTCGGCGCCGGCGGCGGCGGCATGGGTACCGCCACGGCGCTCGCCATCGCGGATGCGGGAGGCAACCTCGTCGCCTTTGATATTACCGACGACCGCGTCGCGGAGACGCAGCGCCGGATCAAGGCGTCAGGCGGGCACAGCGTTGGATATGCCGGCGACGTCCGCAGCGTCGATGACCTCGCTAACGCCTGCGCGCTGGCTACGAGCAAGTTCGGGCGGTTGGACGGCGTGGTCAATCTTGTCGGGGGCACGCGATTAGAGCGTCCGGGCGGCACGTCGAGGAACGCGGGAACATGGCTGCCGCTGCACGAGTATCCCGAGGATGTCTACGAGGACATCTTTGCCGTGAATCTCACCTATGTCTTCCACTCCTGCCAGATCGCTGCCAGGACCATGCTCGAGTGCGGCAACGGTGGAAGTATCGTCAACTTCGCTTCCGTGAGCGCGCTCGAAGGCGCTCCCTATCACGGGCCCTACGGCGCCGCCAAGGCAGGCGTGATGTCCATCACCAAGACGTTGGCAGTCGAGCTCGGCCGGCAGGGGATCAGAGCCAACTGCATCGTCCCCGGCTCGGTGCCCGCTCCGTTGAGCAAGGCGGCGTCGAGCAACACGTTTGATGCGATCACCGATCGTGCGAGCCTACGTAGCGCGCTCGGCCGACGTGTCGACCCGGTCGAGATCGCCGGGGCGGTGCTGTTCCTGCTCTCCAATCTCTCCGCCGGGATCACCGGGCAATGCCTGAATGTCGACGCCGGTGCCAGCGCGCAGTCGCCGCTCGGCACCGACACGGATTACGCGCGGACCACCGAGATCCGCCACGCCGAGAGCGTGGGCTGAATGGGCGCACGCTCCACGTTCCGTCGCATCCCGACGCGACGCTGCCGCGCCCGAGCTGCGCCGCCGCTCACCTCCCTCGCTCGTAGAACATGTCGCGCAACCAATCGGCGACAACTTGCACTCCTCGGCCGCCGTGCCAGCCTGAACGTCGTGGCTTGGGAGGAACGCGCCAGCGAGCTGCGCTTCGGCGGGGCCGCGATCGTCCAGATCGCGTCGGTCCGGAGCGTCTCGGGAGGGCCTCGATCTCACACACGCCCAATGCCGCCGGTAGAATAGGCGAGCGGGCGACGAACGAAGGAGGCCGTGAGATGAAGATGGTCGCGCAAGCGGATCTAACCGAAGCGCGTGACGTCCTGCTGGAAGACGGTAGCAGCGCGCGCAACACGTGCTTCCACGTCGATGCCGGCGGCAACCAGCAGGCGTTTCTGGTGGAGTTCAGCGGCGCTAAGCTGGCGGCGCACTTCCACCACGTTCGCCAATTCCAGGTCATCGTCGCTGGGGACGGTGGACGGGTCGGGAAGGCCGCCGTGCCACCGATCAGCTTCCACTACACGGACCCCGATTCGCCCTACGGTCCGATCGTACCGGGGCCAAGCGGCTCGATCTCGTTCTTCACGCTGCGGCCACGCGCCAGCAAGGGCACTTTCTACATGCCGGGCTCGCGCGACCGGATGAGCGCCCACGCAGGCCGCAACGTCGTCGTACAAGTCCCCCGCATCCCACCCCTCGAGACGGAAAGTGTGCTGGAGGAGCTGATTCACCGTCACGACGACGGGTTGGCGGCGCACCGGCTGCGGCTAGCCCGACGGGCCGTCGCCCCCGGGCCGGAGCTCGCCGGCAGCGGAGGCCAGTACTACCTCCTCTACGCCGGGTCGCTGCTCTTCGACGCGCGCGAGGTGCGGCCGCACACGCTCGGGTGGGTCGAGCCTGACGAGAAGGCTCCCGTTCTTCGCGCCGGCGACAACGGCGCCGATGTGCTCGTGCTGCAGTTCCCGGTCGCGAGCGCCGTGGAGGCGGCGGGGCTGCTCGACGAGGTGGACGCGCCCCAGTTCAGCGGGGACGGGCCCCGCATCGCCGACGCTCAGCTCGTCAGTATCTGAAGCTCGGGTCGGCGGTCCTACAGTACAGGTCAATCGGGTGTGTGGCTCATGTCCTGAAGACCGTCACGGGGAGAGACATCGCGCAGCTCGACGACACTCATGCCACAGGTACCTGCTCGAGAATTAGATCACGGTGATCCGGATGTGCGATGCTGGCGAGCAGTTCAGCTCGCTCACGGGTACTCGCGAACCCGAGCCTGGCCGCACCGTATTCGGTGACGACATAATCAACACTGTGGCGTGGCACGGTCACGGGGACCTCACGGCCGAGTGCGTGCACGATCTTCGACGACGCATCACGCACGTTGGTGGAAGCCATCGCGATGATCCGTATGCCGCCCACAGAGAGGAGGGCTGATTCCGTGAAGTCGACGCTACCGCCAACCCCGGAGAGCTGTCTTTCAGCAACCCATTCGGCGTTGACCTGACCTCCGCGATCGATCTCTATCGCTGAGTTGATAGACACGAAACGGTCAAATCGCGACAGATTCGACGCGGTGATACCCAGCGGCGTGCTGTACACGCCCAGCAGTGGATTCTCGTGTGCGAAGTCCATCAAACGGCGGGTCCCCATCAGTTCGGCAGCCATGATCGGAGGGTACGGCACGAAGCCATCCACCGCTAGAAGGCCTGCGTCGTGCAAATCGGCCATCGCATCGATCGCCATGCCGGCAAAGCGGAGATTCGGGACGCCTTCTTCCAGCAGAGCCTCCACCAGCGCTTCTGGGATCGATCCGATCCCGATCTGGAGAGTGGGATCGACGGGCAGGAGCGGCAGGATGTGGTGGGCGATTGCGCGGCTAAGCTCATCCGTCCCGGCGCGGGGGTACTCCGGCATCGGCGACGACGACTCGACCGCCATATCGATCTTCGATACGTGGATCGATCCCTCACCCCGGGTACGTGGCAGCGTGTCGTCAAGCTCAGCAATTACCAGGGTGGCCTGCCTCACCGCCGGCAACGGGTAACTGACTGACGGGCCGAGGCTACAGAAGCCGTTGCCGTCGGGAGGAGTCACACGAATGAGGGCAACGTCCACCCCCAGGTGTGTGATCAAACTCATGACCTGCGACGCTCGCACGGGATAGAAGGGCACCGTCCCATCGGCTACGAGTTTGCGAACCGCAGGCGTGACGTGCCAGGTGCAGTAGGACATGATGCCCTGCTCGGCAGCCAACAGGAACGGGTAATCGCCGAGTAGCAGACCGCTGCACAGACTCATCCGCGGTAGTGACCGCGTATTGCGCGCGATGATCTCAAGCAGTGTTGTGGGGGTGCCACAGCCAGGCGAGCATACGACGTGACGCCCAGGACCGATCGCATCCACGATCTCCTGCTCACTCGCTGTCTTCATGACTCTCGAATCTCCTGCATCGTCTCTTTGATGTCGTTCAACTGGCTGCCGATTCCGAATACCGCCCGCACCCCCATCTCTTTGAGCACCTCGGCATCGGCCGCGGGGATCGTTCCGCCGACGACGACCGGTATGTCTCCGGCACCTTGTTCGCGCAGCGCCAGCAGGACGCTCCGCACGAGCGGCACATGCGCGCCCGACAAAATCGACAGCCCGACGAGCTGCACGTCCTCGTCAACGGCGGTGCGCGCGATCTGCGCCGGCCGCTGCCGGATTCCCGTATAGATCACTTCGTCGCCCTCATCTCGAAGCAACCGCGCGATCACCTTGGCCCCGCGATCATGACCATCAAGGCCGGGCTTCGCCACTAAGACTCGGAACCGACGGCGACCCGTTCGTGAACCACTCTTTCGTGCAGTCACAGCACTGCCGGCTGATGGTAACTGCCGAACACCTCGTCGAGGCTCGCGGAAATTTCCCCGACCGTTGCGTACGCCTCAACGGCTGTGATCATCGGCACGATGATATTCGAGCCATTGCACGCCGCCTCGGTGACGCTCGCAAGCGCGCGTGCTACCCGTGTGCTGTCGCGTCTCTGTCGTAGCAACGAGAGTTCCTCGGCGCGACGCCGGTGTAGCTCCGGCTCCGCCGCATGGAGCTTGAGCTCGACGGTCCGGTCCTTAGCTGGGTAAATGTTCACTCCAACCTTCGGCCTTGTGCCATCAGCGAGCTGACGCTCAAGTTCGTATGCTCGCGCGCTCAGCTCGGACTGAGGGAGGCCATGCTCGATCGCCGCGACGACGCCAGAAGGCCCGCCGAGCAGGTCCATCTGCTCTCTAGCGGACGCCTCGATCTGGTCGGTCATCGACTCGACGAACCACGAGCCGCCAAGCGGATCGGCCGACGCGCAGACATCCGACTCGAGCGCCACGATCTGCTGAGTGCGCAGTGCCAGATGTTGGGTGCGCTCGGTCGGTATTTCGTATGCTTCGTCGATCGTGGTCCCGAGCATGGCTTGAACGCCGCCGAGCGCTCCGGCGAGCACTCCGAGGGTTCCCCGAACGAGATTGAGCTCGGGATCGACGGCGGTGAAGTGGCTTCCACATGGCGCGACCGAGGTCAGCCGCAGCTTCAGACTGGAGTCGGATCGGGCTCCGTACTGGTCCCGCATGATCGCCGCCCACAGGCGACGCGCAGCACGGAACTTGGCCGCTTCCTCGAATACATGGAGACCCATTCCGAAGAAGAACGACATCCGCGGGGCGAAGCTGTCGACGTCTAGTCCACGTGCGAGGAGCTCTTCGACGTAACGACTGGCGATCGCGAAGGTGAAACCGATTTCCTGTCCCGGGTGCGCGCCGGATTCGTGAAGAAGGATGCTGCGGATGTTGAAGGGATAGAAGCGAGGCATGTGCTCCGAGGCATACTCCGCGACGTCAGCCGCCAGGCGCAGCGCGGGCTCGGGTGGGTAGCGCCATGTGCCCCGCGCGACGTACTCATGAAGGATGTCGTTCGCCAGGGTGCCGCTCACCTTGTCGAGATCAACGCGCTGCCGTCGTGCCGTGGCAACAAGCATGGCAAGAAAGATTGGTGCTGTTGTATTGAGATTCAAGGACACGGCGGTTTGATCCAGCGGAACCTGGTCGAACATCACCTCGAAATCCGCCAGCGAGTCGATCGCGACCCCCACACGACCCACTTCCCCCTCGGCGTCGGGATCATCGGAATCGAGCCCGATCTGCGTGGGCAGGTCGGTGGCGATGTTGGCGCGTCCGTTGCCCTGCGAGATGAGATATCGAAATCGGCGGTTGGCGTCCTCCGGCGTGCCGAACCCGGAGTACAAGCTCGGAGCCCACGGGCGGGTGCGATAACCAGTGGGATATATGTGGCGCGTGAACGGATACTCACCCGGACGACCGATGGATCCCGGCGCGCCACCGCTCCGAGGCTCGTAGAGGGCGGGGATTTCGAAACCGGTATTCGACCAGTGGCGGGAATCAGCCGGTGCGCCTGTCTTCATTGAGCGGACGCTGCTGTCCGGTCCTCCGTTCTTGCCACTGGTGGTCGACACAGATTTGCCGGCGCGCGACGTTCGAGAGGTACTTTGGCTCGTTGAAGGCTTTCTCATTAGGGCTCTACTCCAGGTTCTGCTGATGGCAATTGATCCGGGCAGAGGCCCGGCTGTGCGAGGACCTTCCCCGGATTCATGATGCCCTGTGGATCGAACAGCGCCTTGATCGCCCTCATCCAGGGGATCAGGTCAGGATGCTGTCGTTCGAGGAAGGGAATCTTTCTGATACCAATGCCGTGCTCACCGCTGCAGGTTCCACCACGCACGATGGCGTAATCAACTAACGTCTCGTAGAGCGCGTTGAACTCCTCGGAGTCCTTCGGATCCTCTCGATCGATCATGCACGCGAGGTGGTAGTTCCCGTCTCCGGCGTGAGCGACCAAGACCGCGTCGATTCCTCGCTTCTCGACTTCTTCGCGGGCATGGGCGACCGCCCCCGGAAGTTCTGAGATGGGCACGCAGATGTCTGTGCCAACGATGGCCTTTCTCCGGTGACGCGGAATGAGGGCGTGGGCGAACTCATGACGAGCCTTCCAAAGCCGTGCTTGAGCCGTCGGATCTATTTCGACTTCGAATTCGATTGCGCCTTCGCCGGTACATGCTGCTCGGCACTCGTCGAGCTCCTTCGGGACCGCTGAGCTGGCGCCGGCGATCTCGATGAACAGCGTTGGGCGTTCGCTGTAACGGGTACCTTGGTATTCGTTGATCAGCGCCAGGGTCGGACCGTCGAGAAGCTCCGCGCGACTCACCGCAACGCCGGCGCCAACTAATCCGACGACCGCCCGACACGCTGACGACACGTCGCGGAAGACTGCGCGGGCCGATACCGTTTGCTCCGGAATCGGATAGAGGCGCAGCGTGATCTCGGTAATCACACCGAGTGTTCCCTCCGATCCAACGAATAAGTTCACGAGGTCGTAGCCGGCCGACGACTTGCGAGCCTTGACGCCGGCACGGATCAGCGAGCCATCCCCCACGACCACCTCCAGCGAGCGGACGTTGCCGCGCACGCTCCCGTACCTGATCGTAGTCGTGCCGCTGGCGTTGGTCGCGCACATTCCGCCGATACTGGCGTTGGCTCCGGGGTCGACTGGAAAAAACAGCCCGAACTCGGCAAGAGCCCGATTCAGTCGCTTGCGCGTCACACCAGGCCGGACCGTCGCGGTGAAGTCCCGGGGACTGATGTCCAGGATGTCGTCCATACCGTTCAGGTCCAGGCTGATTCCGCCCTTTATGGGGATAGCGAGACCCCCGTTGCTCGTTCCGGCGCCGTACGGGACGACGGGGACCACTTCGGCCGCGGCGAAGTTCACCGTTGCCGCGACGTCCTCTGGCCGCCTCGCGAACACTACGACGTCTGGCCGGTGCCGATACGGCCCAAGGTCGCGCGAATGCAAATCCAGTATGGAGTCGCCGACGCTGACGGTGACCGCCTCGGGTAGGACCTTGCGCAACTTGTCGGCAACCGACAAGCATCTGGAGCTACGCCGGGACATCAGGGCCATATGGGCATCCTACCGCCAACTTTCTCGCGAGCAAAGGCGGTCGACCCACCACGCTCATCGCCGCCCGATCCGCAGCTCTGATCCTTGCGCATATGCTGCCGAAGTGATATGTTTTTTGCGGACGCGCAAGCGGTGCGAGTATCCGGGTGGCCAAGCTGCTACGGCCCGATGACTAGAGCACACCCAGGCGCCGAAAGGGCGGATTGCGAACAGAGCCACACGAGCTTCTGACGCTCCGTGACTACGAGCGCGCGGCCGAAGCCGTGCTGCCTCCGGAGAAGTGGGCTTATCTGGCGAGCGGCGCAGGCGACGAGCAGACGTTGGATGACAACGTGACGGCGTTTAGGCGCTGGAGACTGCGACCGCGAATGCTCGTCGACGTTCAAGATGTCGCCATGGCCAGCACGATACTCGGCACGAGCATCGCAATGCCGGTGCTAGTCGCACCGACCGCGCAACAACGGCTGTTCCATGTCGACGGCGAGCGTGCGACCGCGCGAGCCGCCGCCGCCGCTGGAACCATCATGTGCGCGGCCGCGGCCGGTTCCTGCACGATGAGATCTGTCTACGAGGCGGCGCCGGATGGGGCACGCTGGTTTCAGATGCATTGGTACCGCGATCAGGCACTCAATGAAGCCCTGCTCGCCCAAGCCGCCGAATTGGGCTTCGAGGCGCTCGTGCTGACGGTGGATTCACCGGTGCTAGGAACCCGGGATCGGGCTGTGCGCGGCGGTCACGTCACGGCGGAGATGACCCTCCTCAGAGACGTGCTCGGCGAACGTGCGGACGACGTTCCGCCGGGAGCGTTCGTCGATATCGACCGCAGTCTGGTTTGGGACGACTTTGAGAGCATCGTTAGCACCAGCCCGCTGCCCATTCTGGTAAACGGTTTGCTGACCGCAGCGGACGCCGTGCTGGCCGCAGACCACGGAGCTTCGGGAATCATCGTCTCCAATCATGGGGGACGTCAGCTCGATGGCGTACAGGCGACGCTCGACGCCCTTCCTGCGGTAGTGAACGCGGTCGGGGATCGCGTCGAAATCCTTCTGGATGGCGGCGTGAGACGCGGCGGTGATGTGGTGAAAGCAATCGCCCTCGGCGCGCGCGCGGTGTTGATCGGTCGTCCGGTAGTTCATGGTCTCGCAGTTGCCGGCGAGGATGGCGTCCGCGCAGTTCTTGACATACTAGCCGCTGAGCTAGTCAACGCTTTGATATTGATGGGCTGCCCGTCTCCCGCTTGTCTTACTCGCGAGTACCTCACGCGGTGACCTGGACCCCCAAGACCGACAATGTCACGCCGGCTCTGCGCAGCAGCGGGCGATCGGAGGCCGCGAGAGGCTTATTGCGAAGCTGTACGGAGGGTGACCCTGGCGCTTGATCGCGCGCAGGTCACACCCTGGGTGCCTCCCAGTCAGACCAGTCGTTGGATAGCGAGGCGAGACCTTCAACCGCCAGACCTAGTCCTAGCAGCTCATGCATCCGTCGCTTTACGTCGTGCATCAGCAGCATCCGTAGGTAGCGTAGGTTGTGGTCCGGCTGCCGCAGGAGCTCTTGGCCGACCTCGTACGCGCGGCCGAGCAGAACCGGCCGCTCCACGATCTCGTTTACCAAGCCTAATCGCTGCGCGTCTTCTGCGTTGATCTCCTCTCCCCGATACAAAAAGGGGCCGCTACGGATCCTCCCGAGCAAGAGCGGCATCAGGACGTGCATCCCGTCGCCGGGCACCACCTGCTCGGGAAAGTGGGGCAGATCCTGAAATACCGTGTCCGGCGTCGCCAGGACGAGGTCACTCAGAAGTGCGATCTCGCAGTGTATACGTGCCGGCCCGTTCACAGCCGCGATAACGGGCACGGGGATCGCCAGCATGTCCATGATGTGTCTCATCCCCTCGTGCCAAAAAGCGTGAAACAACTGAGGGGTGTACGACTCCGCTCGCTTGGTCCCGCCAGGCATGGGACGCGCCGGAATGAATGACTCTCCGGCCCCGGTAATGATGACTAGGCGCGTGCCGGCGTCGCGGGCAATGTCGCTCCATAGCTCCAGCCATTCGGTATGCACATGCCGACCGTACGCCAGCGGTCCTCCGTCGGTGTGCAGTGTGACTCTTAACACGCCCGCGTCGCGCTCCAGGTCGGCGTGCCTGTACTTTCTGGAATAGTCGTCGAGGTTCGTCACTCTGGTGCCGTCTCCTGGGCGAGCGTATCCTTATATCTCAGTCCCGGTAAGCTGACGATCGCAACGATCTCGTGCTCTGGCAGAGGCTCGTTCTCCGAGTTGCCGCAAAGCGGCGTCAACGATCCAGGAGGTTTGCGGTTTCGTAGGCCAGTGCGAGATCCCACGCGTATACGATTGCTTGCCGCCACCAGTTGTTGATGGTCAGTTTAGTGGCAGCGTAGGCCAGGCCAGGCAGCTCGGTGAGCCGACGCGCGAGGTCGACCGCAACCAACAGGACTCGGTCCGGCGCGACAACGTCTGCCACCAGGTTTAGGTCACGCGCCTCAGCGGCCGTCAGCTCCCGGCCGCGAAGCAGAATGTCGCGCGCAAGCGCCGGACCAACCAGCAATGGCCACATGAGGGTTCCGCCATCGCCCGCAGCAATGCCATGCTCCACATGGTGGTCAGCGAAAGTCGCGGTGTCGGCGGCAATTGCTGCATCGCACAGTAATGCGAGCTGGTTTCCGACGCTGAACGACGGTCCGTTGACCGCAGCGACCAGAGGCTTTCGAAAACTCAGCATCTGCTCCACTATCTGCCGGGCGGCCAGCATCTGACCCGCAGTGACTTCCAAGCCCTCGCTGACCATCTCCTGTGTCCACGACGAGGGCAAACCGCTGAAGAAGCTGTCGCCGGCGC
>PMOY01000389.1 GCA_003165655.1 Solirubrobacterales bacterium | reverse complement strand
AACTCGAAGGTGTTCCGCTTCGAGATCGAGCGCCTGGCGAGCGAGATCGCCTGGATGTCCGAGCGGAAGATCGCCTTCGTGTGGACGGCGGATGCGAACTTCGGCGCGCTCAAGCGCGACCTCGAGCTGGCGGAGCAGGTCGTCGACTCCTACAAGCGCACGGGCTATCCCTCGAGCATCACCGTCCAGAGCACCAAGAATGCGACCGAGCGGGCCTACCGGATTCAGAAGCTCCTGCAGATGGAGATGAACGCCTTCGGCGTAACGCTGGCGCTGCAGTCGGTCAACGACTCCACGCTCGAGCACATCAATCGCGCGAACATCTCCTCGGAGATGTACCGGGAGCTGCAGCGGCGGTTCGCCGCCGAGGGCGTCTACACCTACACCGATCTGATCCTGGGGCTGCCCGGCGAGAGCTACGACGAGTTCGCCGCCGGGGTCTCGCAGGTGATCGCCGGCGGCCAGCACAACCACATCCAGCTGTTCAACTGCTCGGTGCTGCCGAACGCCGAGATGGGCGACCCCGACTACCAGGCCCGCTACGGAATGGAGATGAGGCCCCAGGTGATTCGCAGCGTGCTCGACACGATCGAGGAAGCCAACTGGGAGGTGGAGGAGTACATCGACATCGTCGTCAGCACCGATGCGATGCCGCCCGAGCAGTGGCGGCGCGCGAAGGTGTTCGCGTGGATGGTCGACTTCGCCTACTACGACCGGGTGCTGCAGATCCCGCTGCTGGTCCTGCACGGGCGCCACGGTTGGCCGGTGCACGAGCTGATCGAGGCCCTGATCGACGCCGATCCGGCCAAGGCGCCGGTGATCGCCGGCCTCGTGGCGGCCCTGCGCGAGAAGGCGGAGTCGATCCAGCAGGGCGGAGCGGAGTACTTCCCCATCCCCGAGGCCCGCAGGCTGCTGTGGTCCGGCGATCTGCGGTGCGCGATCTCACTGGTGCTCGAGGACCGCGTCGAGGACTTCTACCGCGAGGCGGGAGAGCTGCTCGGTGCGATGCTCGCCGATCGCGGCCACCCGGAGGATCGGACCCTGCTCGACGAGACGATCTCGCTCAACCACGCCGCGCTGACCCTCCCGGGTGAGCGCGAAGGCCAGCTGATGGTGCTCTCCCACAACGTTTGGGAGTACTTCAAGTCACTGATCGTCGACAGCCCCGTCGAGCTCGAGGAGGGGCTGTTCTTCCATCGGACCATTCGCTCCCGCCGCTGGGACACGATCGATGCCTGGGTCGAGCACCTCGCCGAAGCCCAGGGCAAGGACAAGCGGCGCTACATGCACCCGGTGATCAGCCCCCGCGAGGCGCGCCCGCGCCCCGCGGAAGCGGTGCCGGCCGCCTGAGAGGGCTCACTCCGGCGGCAGGGCGCCGCGCGGAATCGCCTGGAACTCACCCGACATCATGATCCGGCTGAGCCGGCGGTCCCCCTCGGCGTCGTCGAGCTCGGTCGTCATGTTGGTGATCTGGGCGCGCAGCCGTTCGACCTCCTTCTCCAGGCGCTGCTGTTCGATCCCGGTGGCGACGATGTGGCTGAGCACCTCCATCACCCGCAGGTGGCGCTCCCCCAGCTGGTGGGCTGGGTTATGGCTGATCGTGCAGAAGGTGCCGAACAGCCGGCCTTCGGAGAGGTAGATCGGAACCCCGACGTAGGAGCCGATGGCCGACAGCCGCGTCAACGCCAGCTCTCGCACCTTGTCGTTCTCGCTGGTGTCGGGGATCAGCTTGGGGATCTGGCCGGTGACCATACGCTGGCAGTAGGTCCCGTCGAGCGGATAGCCGTCGCCCTCCGTCATCTCGAAGCTCTCGCCGTCGCCGGAAGTGGCGCGGAGGATCTGCTCGCCGCCGACGAACTCGCTGACGTAGCCGAAATCCATGCCGAGGATCTCGCGCGCGATCTCGATGGCGTGGTCGATCCGCCGGCCGGGGGAATCCCCGGACACCTCGGCGAGCTTGCCGAGGTCTTTGTTGCTGAGGTCAGTCTCTACGCTCACGTCGGGGCTCCTCTCTTCGTGGTCAGGGTCACGCGATCTGACGCCGGGCGAGCGCGGCGAACACGCCCTCCGTGGCCATCAACTCCTCGTAGGTGCCGGATTCGACGATCCGGCCGGCTTCCATCACGACGATACGGTCGGCGTTGCGGATCGTGCTCAGCCGGTGGGCGATCACGATGCGCGTCGCGTTCAGGCGATGCAGGCTCTCGGTGACGATCTCCTGCGAACGGTTGTCCAATGCACTCGTCGCCTCGTCCAGAAACAGGATCCGCGGCCGGGTGACGATCGCCCGGGCGATCAACAGCCGCTGGCGCTGACCGCCGGACAGCGTGGAGGCTCCCTCGCTGAGCACGGTGTGCAGCCCCATCGGCATCTGCTCGATGTCGTCCTCCATGCCGCATGCCTTCACCGCTTCCCAGGCGTCCTCGTAGGTGTAGAGCCCGGATCCGATGATGTTGGTGAGGATGTCTCCCTGGAACAGTGACCCGTTCTGGAGCACGACGCCACATTGCCGGCGCAGGCTGACCACGTCGAGGTTGGCCAGGTCCTGCTCGTCGTAGAGGATCGCCCCGGACGAAGGGGTCTCGAAGCCGAGCAACAGTCGCAGGAGCGTCGACTTGCCCGAGCCCGAGACCCCGACGACGCCGATGAAGTCCCCGGGACTCGCCTTGAAACTGACGTCGTGGATGATCTCGGGCCCGTCCTCGTCGTAGCTGAACGAGACGTGGGACACCTCGATCGATCCGCTCAGCTCACCGGGATCCTCCTTGGCCTCGGCCGCCTCGGGCTCCGCTGAGATGATCGGGGTGACCCCCTCCAGCAGCGGCGCGACGGTCACGCCGAGCATCATCGTGGTGGAGACGGTCAGGATCGAGCCGAGGACCTGGAAGAAGGCGACGTTGAAGGTCAGGAAGGTCGAGGTGGCCAGGCCGTGCAGAAGAGTCCCGACGACGAAGAAGGCGACCATCGAGCCGAACACGGTGAACGCGGCGTTGAACGCGGTCAGCCGGTTCTGCGAGGCACGGATCGCGACCGATTGCTGACGGCCCTTGCCGAAGGCGTCGGCCCAGTAAGCGAAGGCGCGGTCCTCAGAGGCGGAGGCGCGCAGCTTGGCCACACCGCCGATCATCTGGAAGGTGCGGGAGTTGATCTCCTTGAGCTGCTCGAAGTTGGCCCGCTGGCGCGTCAGCTGCCGCGTGCCGACGAAGAGCGAGAGCCCGACCGAGAAGAGCACGAGCACGATCGTCATCAGCGCGAGCTGGAGATTGAGGACGATGATCAGCACGAGGTTCGCGATGCCGATGATCGCGGCGAGGAAGCCCTTGGCGGCCAGCCCCGACAGCTGCTCGCGCACGTTTGAGATGGCCAGCGCGGCGGTGGCGAGCTGGCCCGTGGAGCTCCCGCGGTAGAACTGCGGCGGCAGCGACATCAACCGGTCCCAGATGCCGGCCTGCACGTTCTCGTCGAGGCGGCCTTCGATCCGCAGCGCGGCGATGTTGTAGAACGTCGCCAGCAGGCCGCTGACCACCGCCGAGGCGCCCAGCAGCAGGCACAGCTCGGTGATCCGGCGGCTCTGCGCCTCCGGTACGAGCGTGCCGAGAATGACGCCGGTCAAGATCGGAACCAGCAGGCCGATGCCGGCCGTCGCCAGACCGGCGAGCAACATCGTCAGCACGTCTCGTCTCCCGCCGCGCATCCCGTGGCGGAACAGCTCCCAGCCCGTGATCGGCCGGTCAGGAAGCGGGCGGTAGAACATCCGACCGTCGATCCGCAGCTCCTTGGCGACGCTCTGGTCGACCCGGCGCGGGGCGTCCGGAGACGCGGGGTCGTAGAGGTTGTAGCTACGCCCGGAGCGCAACAGCGCGACCGGCACCTCGTCCTGCTTGAGATAGCCGATCAGAGGCCCGAAATCGCGCCGCCACCACTGGCCGATCAGCCGGACCGTCCGCACGCGGACGTGCGAAGCGTGAGCGATCGCATTAATCGGATCGAGCCGGGGGCCGGAACGGGCCGACGACGCAGGC
>PMOY01000377.1 GCA_003165655.1 Solirubrobacterales bacterium | reverse complement strand
GCGCTGCCGGCGCCGAGCAGCGACGGAATCGTCAGGCCGACCCCGGCGCCGCCGATGAGTTGGGCCGGAAGCAGGTGGGTCACGTAGCCCGGGTGCGTGGTCATCAATGCAAGCCACAGCAGCTGGGCGACGGCGCTGGTCGCGCAGCCGACTACCGCGACTCGACCGACACCGCCGAGCCGAACCGCCAGGCGGGGCGCCACCAGTCGGGCGAAGGGAAGCACCATCAGGGGTCCTGGGCCGATCGCCAGACCGGCGCGTACGGCCGAGTAGCCCCAGACGCCGGTGAGGAACTCGACCGAGTTGAGGACGAAGGCCCCGAAGGCGGCGTAGTACAGAATCGAGGCGATGAAGGCGCCGGAGAAGGTACGCGAGCGCAGCAACTCGAGCTCGATCACAGGTGAGTGGTGTCGCCGTGAACGGGCCACCATGGCGGCGCCGGATGCGAGCGATGCTGCCAGCAATCCGACGAAGCCGGCCGATCCCCAGCCCCAGTCGGGCGCTTCGACGAGGGCCAGGGCAACGAGAGCAACGCTGGCGGCCAGCAATCCGGCGCCGAAGAGATCGGGCCGACCCTGGACGCGCTCGTCCTTGCTCTCGGTGAGAACCCGCGCCGCGAGCAGCACGGCGATCAGCCCGACTGGCAGATTGATCCAAAACACCAACCGCCAGCTGATTTGCACAAGGCTCCCGCCGATCACCGGCCCGAGCGCCGCGCCGAGGGCACCGATCGCGGACCACGTTCCGATCGCCCGTGGACGGGCCGCGGCGGGCACCTCGGCGAGCAGCAGCGAGAGCGAAGCCGGCACCATCATGCCCGCCCCGGCGGCCTGCACGATCCGGGCTGCGACCAGCGCCGCTACCCCCGGCGCCAGGCCGCACAGGAGCGAGCCGGCGCTGAAGGTCACCAGACCGGCAACGAACAGCCGGCGGCGCCCGACGCGGTCCGCCCAGCGACCGGCCGGTACGAGCACAGCGGCGAAGACGATCGTGTAGCCGTTGAGCACCCAGGACAGCGAGCCCAGGCTCGTGCCAGGGTACTCCCGCCCGATGTAGGGAAAGGCCAGGTTGACGATGAACAGGTCGAGACTCGACATGAATACGGCCAGGGCTAGGACGCCCACGACCGCCGCGACCTGCCGGGGGGTGTGCGGAGCGCCCGGCGGGCCCTGGATCGGCGAGGCGCGGTGGGTCACGGTCGTCTGGGTCACGGTCGTCTCCTGGTCAGTCCGATATCTGGACGCACGTCACGATAGCAAAGAAACGCCGAGACCATCCAGAATTACGACCTACTCGCTACACTGATCGTCGTGACGTCGCTATCCACACACCCGCGGGAGTGCTCGGTGGCCCGCACGCTCGAGATCGTCGGGGAGAAATGGGCGCTCATCGCCCTGCGCGAGGTGTTCCTCGGTAACCGGCGCTTCGACGAGATGGTCCGCCGCACCGGGGCGCCGCGCGACACGCTCGCGGCTCGCCTGAAGACCCTGGTCAGAAGCGGAATCCTCGAGCGCCGCCAGTACTCCGAGCACCCGGCCCGCTATGAGTACCGCCTGACGCGGGCCGGTCGCGAGCTGTACCCCGTGATGATGACGCTCATGCGCTGGGGCGACGAGCACCTCGCGGGAGCGGACGGGCCACCGCAGATCTTTGAACACAGGTGCGGCCACCCGCTGGTGGCCCAGCTGGTCTGCGAAGCCTGCGGGGAGCCGCTCGAGGCGCGAGATACCATGCTTGTGACCGCCGAGTAGCCGGGTAGGGTCTTCTCCGGCTCGGGAGCCGAGCCACAAATGGTCGTGCGCGCTTCACCGGAATCGTCGCCTTCGAGCGTGCAAACTACCGCGCCATGGGACACGCCGAGATTGTCATTGCCGGGCTGCTCGTCGCGGTCGCCGGACTGAGTTCGCTCGCGCGCCGGCTGTCGATCCCGTATCCGATCGTGCTCGTGGTGGGGGGGGCGTTGTTCGGCTTCGTGCCCGGAGTTCCAGCGGTCACGCTCAATCCCAACGTCGTGCTCGTGGTCTTCCTGCCGCCGCTGGCGTACGGCGCCGCGTTCTTCGCGGACTTGAACACCATGCGCGCCAATCTGCGGACCCTCACGCTGAGCTCAGTGGGGCTCGTACTCATCACATTAGTCGCCGTCGCGTTGGTCGCTCACGATCTTGTTCACGGGCTCTCGTGGGCAGCGGCGTTCACGCTCGGGGCTGTGGTCTCGCCCACCGATCCGATGGCCGCCGCGACGATCATGCGACGCCTCGATTTCCCCCGGCGTCTGGTCAGTGCGGTGCAGGGCGAAGGGCTGTTCAATGACTCGACGGCGCTGGTCGCCTACAAGGTCGCCGTGGCCGCGGTTGTCGGCGGCGGCTTCTCGCTCCTCGATGCGGGCGGGAGATTCGTCCTCGCGGCGGTGGGAGGGGTCGCGATCGGTCTCGCGGCCGGCTGGGTCATCGCGGCGATTCGCGAACGCACCGAGGATGCCCAGATCAGCATCACGATTTCTCTGCTCAGCGGCTATGCCGCGTTCATTCCCGCCAACGCGCTCGGTGCCTCGGGCGTGCTCGCGGCAGTGACAACCGGGATCTACATGGGAGTCCGCGGTCCGAGGATTGTCGACGCGCGCACGCGGCTGCAGGGATTCTTCGTCTGGGACGTGCTCGATTTCATCATCAACGCGAGCCTGTTCGTCCTCGTAGGGCTACAGCTGCGTACGGTCGTGAATGGGCTCGGTGGCGAGTCGGCGGGCGCGCTGGCCGGCTACGCGCTCGCCGTCAGCGCCGTCACCGTTCTCACCCGCCTGGCGTGGTTCTTCACGGTGCCGTATCTGATACGCGCGCTCGACCGCCGTCCCGGTCAACGCGAGCGCCGGGTCGGGGCGCGGCCGCGATTGGTGTTGGCGTGGAGCGGGATGCGTGGCGCTGTCTCACTCGCCGCCGCGCTCGCGATCCCGCTCAAGATCCATCACGGGGCAGCCTTCCCGGATCGAGACTTGATCATCTTCCTCACGTTCTCCGTCATCTTCTCGACCCTCGTTCTGCAGGGCCTTTCTCTACCCGTGCTGATCCGGCGGCTGGGAGTCACGAGCGACGGGGAAGAAGAGGCGGAGGAGGTGCGCGCTCGCCTCGTGGCGACCAAGGCGGCCCTCGCACAGATCGACGAGCTCGCCGGCGCGGACTGGACCCGAGACGACACGATCGATCGTATGCGGCGGGCGTACGAGTACCGGAAGCGACGTTTTGCGGCGCGCGCGGGGAAGATCGAGGACGACGGATATGAAGATCGCTCGCTCGCCTACCAGCATCTCGTCCAGATCGTCCTCGCCGCCCAGCGAGACGCGCTCGTCGACATGCGCAACAGGGGCGACATCTCCAATGAAGTCATGAACCAAGTGGTGCGAGAGCTCGACCTGGAAGAGTCACGACTGGAGATCTGACAGCGCCGAGGGGTCTTGCGACGTCGCCGTCAGTCCGCGTACGTTCAGGGTCCAGGAGCGACCCGAGCGAGCAGCCATTCGGCGCACGCGAGCGTGCGCGCATCGCTCGACGGTGCTCCGATCACCTGCAGCCCGGCCGGCAGGCGCTCCGCCGTCCACGCCAGCGGAACCGAGACCGACGGGGCGCCGATCAACGTCTCGACGCGACAGAACAGCGGGTCGCCGGTGAAGTACAGGCCGAGCGGAGGCACGCCGCTGGCGCTCGGGGTCAGCACGCCGTCGAAGCCGTCGAGCAGCGCCGCCAGCTGCGGACCGAGTTCGGCCGCCGCGCGCTTGGCGTCGGTGTAGCGCGCCGCCGGCATCGCCGCGCCGTCGCGCAGGGCAGTCCGTATCTCGTCGCTCAGCAGCTCGGGCGAGTCCGCCAGCTCTGGCGCGAGGTTCGACGCCGACTCGACCCACTGGATCGTCGT
>PMOY01000214.1 GCA_003165655.1 Solirubrobacterales bacterium | reverse complement strand
TGGTACTCGGCGTTCTCCTTCAGATCCCCGAGCTCGCGGGCCGCAAGGATGCGGGCCGCCATCGCCCGTCGCGCGGGGCCCTCGAGCTCTTCGAGCTCCGCCTCGAGCGCGACCAAGCCCTCGGGAGTGATCGCCTTGGCCTCGGGATCGGAAGTGCTCACCCGGTCACGCGACCCGATGCTCAAAGGCGATGCCGATAAGACGCTTAATAGGGACTACGGTAGTCGATCACTGCCGGCGGTGACGCACCGGGGTTGTAACCTCGCCGTCGTTGTGGCGAGGTGATGAGTGACTGAGATCCACGGTAGCTGTGACGAGCGGTTCGCGGCCGTGCGCTACGCGCTGGCGGACAATCTCGAGACAGGACTCGATATCGGCGCCTCGGTCGCCGTGTTCGTCGACGGAGAGCCCGTCGTCGACATCTGGTCCGGCCATCGAGACGAGGCCAGGACCGTTCCCTGGGACGCCGACACCATCGTCAACGTCTTCTCCATCACCAAGACGATGGTTGCGCTCTGCGCGCTGATCCTTGCGGATCGCGGCGAGCTCGACCTGAACGCCCCGGTCGCACGGTACTGGCCTGAGTTCGGCGCTGCCGGGAAGGGATGTATCGAGGTTCGGCATCTGCTCGGGCACACTGCCGGGCTGCCCGGCTGGGAGCAGCCGCTCGCGTCCGAGGAGCTCGCGGACTGGGAGAAGTGCACCACGAGCCTGGCCGCTCAGGCGCCGTGGTGGGAGCCGGGGACGGCGTCCGGCTACCACTCCCTCACCCAGGGCTACCTCGTCGGCGAGGTGATCCGCCGCATTACTGGCGTCTCGGTCGGCCGGTTCTTCGCCGAGACGGTCGCCGGGCCGCTTCAGGCGGACTTCTACATCGGTCTGCCCCCGGAGCACGACGCCCGCGTGGCGCCGATGATCCCGCCGCGGACGGGTCGCCGGGAGGATGGCCTGACCGCGCTTGGCGTCCGCGCGCTCGCGAAGCCCGAGATCACCGGGGAACTGACCGCGGAGGAGTGGTGGCAGCGTGCCGAGATCCCGGCCGCGAACGGACACGGGAACGCTCGGTCCGTCGCGGCCATCCAGTCGGTCGTTGCCTGCCGCGGCGAAGCTCGCGGGCACCGGCTGCTTTCACCGGCGGGCGTCGAGGCGATCTTCCGGCGACAGTCCAACGGAACCGATCTCGTGCTCGGCGTGCCACTCTGCTTCGGCATCGGCTTCGGCTTGACGAGCGAGACGATGCCGCTGGCACCCCACGCCTGCAGCTGGGGTGGATACGGCGGGTCCATGATCCTCAACGACCTCGACACACGCCTCACGATCGCCTACGTCATGAACCGAATGGAAGCGGGATGGCTCGGCGACAGTCGTGGAGCGTCGATCGCCTTCGCCGCGGCGGTGGCGCTCGCGAGGATCGCAAAGCGGGCCGCTCGGGCCTCCGGGGCCTGACCTGGCGGGTGCCGTACCTCCGTTCAGGCGCCCCCGCCCGAGTCCGAAGTGCCGTCACTTGACGATGATCGTTCCGGTCATGAACGGATGGAACGAGCAGTGATAAGCGAATGTCCCGGCCTTGGTGAGCGTGACCATCTTCGTCTGGTCGTGCTGGATGGCCCCGGTATCGAACGTGGTGCCGTTGTCCGCGGTCGCCGTGTGCTCAGTCGTGTCCTTGTTGGTAAAAGCGACTGTGGTTCCCGGAGCGACCGTCACCTTTGAAGGGTGGAAGGCGAACATCGAGATGTCGACCGTGACCATCTTGCCCTTGGCGCTGACGGCCGGGGTGGACGGCGTGACGGTCGCGGTGGAGGGCGCCGCCTTGCTGCTCGTAGTCGCGCTCGAGCTCCCGCACCCGCTCGCGAGCACGACGACGATGATCGCGCCAAGTGCGAACCCGACCCGAAGCCCGGGGACGCTCCTGACACGATCGCTGAAGAACTTTCTCATCAGCGAGTACTACGTGGCTGGAGGGTCGTTTGGGTCACTTTCGGCACGCGGCGGCCGCAAGCCGATCCAACCGCTGCACGCGAAACGAGTCGAAGACTCCGAGCGGGTGGGCGCTCGTGTACGCCCCTAGAGATTCACGGCCACATACTTGGTCTCTAGGTACTCCTCGATCCCCTCGTACCCACCCTCGCGACCGAAACCCGAGTGCTTCACGCCTCCGAACGGGGCGGCGGCGTTGGAGACGATGCCCTGATTGAGGCCGACCATGCCGGTCTCGAGCGCCTCGACGACGCGGAGCGCCCGCTTCAGGTCGCTGGTGAACAGATAGGCAACCAGCCCGAACTCGGTGTCGTTGGCTGCGGCGATGGCCTCCGCTTCGGTGGCGAAGGGCTTGACCGGAGCGACCGGGCCGAAGATCTCCTCGCGCAGAAGCTCCGCGCCGTCCGGCACGTCGGCGAGGACAGTCGGATCGTAGAAGTAGCCCGCTCCGTCGCGAGCGTGACCGCCGACGAGCACGCGCGCGCCGCGTTGCACGGCATCGTCGACAAGCGCGGCGACCTTGCCTCGCTGCTTCTCGTCGATGAGCGGCCCGACCTTGACGCCGTCCTCGGTCCCGCGACCGACCCTCATCGCGCCGATCCGGTCGGCGAGCGCTTCGGCGAAACGATCGGCGATCGACTCCGCGACGTGGAAGCGGTTCGCGGCCGTGCAGGCCTCCCCGATGTTGCGCATCTTCGCGATCACCGCTCCTTCGACGGCGGCGTCGAAGTCGGCATCCTCGAAGACAATGAACGGAGCGTTGCCGCCGAGCTCCATCGACAGTCGTAGGAGGTTCTCGGAGGCCTGACCCATCAGCGTGCGCCCGACCTCGGTCGAGCCCGTGAATGAGAGCTTGCGCAGGCGCGGATCGGCGATCAGGGGCTCCATCGTCCGGCTCGAGGAGGATGCCGTGACCAGGTTGAGGACGCCGCCGGGCAGCCCGGCCTCCTCGAGGATGCTTGCGAGCATCAGCATCGACAGCGGCGTCTGCTGCGCGGGCTTGACGACCATCGTGCAGCCGGCGGCGATCGCCGGGCCGACCTTGCGCGTCCCCATCGCGAGTGGGAAGTTCCAGGGCGTGATCAGCAGGCACGGGCCGACCGGCTGCTTCATCGTCAGCAGCCTGCTCTGGCCGTTCGGCGCGACCGCGAAGCGGCCGTCGATGCGCACGGCCTCCTCGGCGAACCAGCGAAGGAAGTCCGCCGCGTAGACGATCTCGGCTCTCGACTCGCTCACCGGCTTGCCCATCTCGAGCGTCATCAGCAGCGCGAGCTCATCCTGGCGGTCGATGATCGCCTCGTACGCGCGACGAAGGATCTCGCCGCGCTCGCGGGGTGGGCGCGCGGCAAAGTCCGGGCCCGCCTCGACGGCCACGTCGAGCGCCGCCTTGGCGTCCTCCACGGAGGCGTCCGCCACCTCGCACAGCGTCTCGCCCGTCGAGGGATCCTCAACCGCGAGCGTTCCCTCGCCGCCATCGCGCCACTCGCCGCCGATGTAGAGCTGCTTGGGAACGTTGTCGATTACGTGCTGCTCTTGTGTCGTCGTGATCGTGCTCATAGCGTCAAAGTCAGTCCTTGTTGGGAGGGCTTGCACCAGGTTAGGGTGGGGTGATCATGAGGATTCCCGCAACCTTACTTCCCGTCACGCTGGCCGTCCTGACGCTGACGTTCATGCTGACGGCGTGTGGCTCCTCGGCGACGAAGACCGTGGTGGTGACGGAGCCGACCATCGCGCCGGCGCAGAGCTCGACGAACGCGACCAAGCAGGGGGGCGGCGCGGGCGCGAAGACGACGTCGGGTACGCGCACGACCAGGGCAACTCCGACGACGGCCGCGACCACGACCGAAACGACGCCAACGAGCGGCGCGACGACGACGACAGCCCTGTCCCCGACCTCGACGGTCCACCTCACGAATTTCCGCTCCCCGACGGGCAACATCGGCTGCGTGATTCTGGACGGGACGGCGCGCTGCGACATCGCGAAGCGCTTGTGGAAGCCACCGACAAGGCCGGCGGCGTGTCCGCGCGAGGTCGACTTCGGCCAAGGGGTCGAGGTCGACAGCTCCGGCGAGGGTCATCTCGTGTGCGCGGGCGACACGGCGCTCGATCCGACCGCGACGCCGCTTGCATACGGCGACGGCTCGGTGGAGGGGAGCTTTACCTGCGTGAGCGCGATCACCGGAATGACCTGCATTAACCGCGCCGACAGGCACGGCTTCTTCATCTCCCGGGAGAGCTACCGGATCTTCTGATCAGAACGGCTGGTGCCCGCGACCCAGACGGGCCGCGGGCACCAGGTTGATCCGAGATCGTTCGTCGTGCGGTGGAGATCAGGCCGCCGCGGGCACTGTCGCCGGCTCGAGCGTCTCTCCGAGGACCTCGTCGATCGTCATCGCGAAATGGAAGTTCATCGCTTCCCGCACCTCCGCCGGGACTTCGTCGAGATCGCCGCGATTGCGCTCCGGGAGCACGACGTCGGTCAGACCCGCTGCGTGCGCGGCGATCACCTTTTGCTTCACGCCGCCGATCGGCAGTACGCGACCCTGGAGCGTCACCTCGCCGGTCATCCCGACGGTGTGCCGCACCGGCCGCTCACTGAGCAGCGACGCTAGCGCAGTCACCATCGTCACGCCCGCGCTCGGTCCGTCCTTGGGGATCGCGCCCGCGGGGACGTGTACGTGGAATGTCCGGTCCTCGAACGCGGTGGGCTCGATGCCGAGCTCGCCGGCGTGGCTTCGCACGTAGGACAGGGCAATCTGGGCGGACTCCTTCATCACGTCACCNNGAACAGCACATCGCCGCCGGCTCCAGTGACCGCCAGGCCGGTTGCGACTCCCGGGACAGCGGTTCGAATCGCGGACTCCTGGAAGTGACGCTGCCGTCCGAGCGCGTCGCGCAGTTCGGCGACCTCGATCGTGACCGGCGGCGCTGTCGCACCCGATGCAATCCCCGTCGCCGTCTTACGCAGCAGCGTGCCGAGGTCGCGCTCGAGCTGGCGCACGCCGGCCTCCCGCGTGTACTCGGTCGTCACCGTACGCAGCATCTCGTCGGAGATCTCGACCTCGTCGGGCCGCAGCCCATTGCGCTCGACCTGGCGCGGCCACAGGTATCCGCGCGCGATCGCGACCTTCTCGGAGGTCGTGTATCCGTCGAAGCGGATCACCTCCATGCGGTCGAGCAGCGGGCCCGGGATGGTATCCGCGACGTTCGCGGTCGCGATGAACATCACGCCGCTGAGGTCGAGCTCGAGATCGAGGTAGTGATCGCGGAAGCTGTGGTTCTGCGCGGGGTCAAGGACCTCGAGCAGAGCCGAGCTCGGATCGCCGCGCCAGTCGGCGCCGACCTTGTCGACCTCGTCGAGCATGATCACGGGGTTCATCGTGTCGGCGTCTCGGAGCGCACGGACAAGCCTGCCCGGGAGCGCCCCGATATACGTGCGCCGGTGGCCTCGGATCTCGGCCTCGTCGCGGACNNTCGCCGATCGAGGTCTTGCCGGTTCCGGGCGGCCCGATCAGGGTGAGGATCGCGCCTGAGCGACGGTCCTCGGTGATCCCGCGCTCGACACGCAGCTTCTTGACCGCGATGTACTCGACGATCCGATCCTTGACATCCTCGAGGCCGGCGTGGTCAGAGTCCAGCACCTCGCGTGCGTGCACCGGGTCCAAGCGCTCGTCGGAGCGCTTGCTCCACGGCACGGAGATCAGCCAGTCGAGGTAGGTCCGGATCACGCTCGATTCGGCGCTCTGCTCGCCCATCCGCTCGAGCCGGGCCAGTTCCTTCTCGGCCTGCTCCCGGGCGTGGTCGGGCATGCCGGCCTCTTCGATCTTTGTCCGGTACTCCTCGACGACGGAGGCGTCGTCCTCGCCCAGCTCCTTGCGGATCGACTCCATCTGCTTACGCAGGAAGTAGTCACGCTGCTGGCGCTCGGCGCCGTCTTGGACGTCGTCGCGGATCCGCTTGCGTACCTGCAGCTCGGCCAGCCGCTCGCGCTGGTAGCCGACTGCAAGCTCGAGCCGCTCGGTGACGTCGAGCGTCTCCAGCAGGCGGACCTTTTCTTGATAGGTGATTTCGGGGGAATATCCGCTGGTGTCGGCGAGCGTCCCCGGCTCGGTAATCGAGCGCACGAACGCCGAGATGCGGCCATCGTCGCCGCGGAGATCGAGGATCTCCTCGACCACAGCGCGGTACTCACGCTCGAGCTCTCGGGTCTTGCCGTCTACCGGCGAGCTGTCGGGATGCTCTTCGACCTCGACGTAGAGGCGGCCGTCAGGCAGCGTGTGAGCGGCGCCGGCGATTCCGCGGTGAAGTCCGGTCACTGCAACGGCGCGAGCGCCACCGGGTAGCCGAACACGCTCGCTCGTCTCGGCGACGGTGCCGACCGAGGCATACGCCTGCTCATGACGCGGTACCAGCAGCACACGCTCGTCCTCGCCGGCGTCTATGGCGAGCGTCAGCGACATGCCCGGGAAGACGACTGCGTCGTCGAGCGGGACTAGAAGGAGGCGGCTCATAGAATGTTCACTTTCGCTAGTTGCTTACGACTTGTAAGCGATAGGATAGCACCCGGAGGCCCGTCTCGGAAGACCGATCTCAGTCCTTGAGGCTTAGATCCTAGCCGGTCCGGCTCGCCTCTCCTGGCTTGTGGCAGACCAAGGGTTGAGTCGCTGGCCGGGCCCCGTCACCAGGCACGCTCGCATGGCGCCGCTCGCGCGTCGATCAGCCACGCTCCCGGTGGTCGCGTGAAATAGGATGGCGGCCCCGTGAAACCGTTCTCGATCCACATCGACGAGACGGGCGACACCGTGACGATGAGGCTCGAGGGGGAGCTTGACATCGCGACGACCGCGGGTGCTGATTCCGAGCTTCGACGCGTCGAGCAGGGTGGTGCGCGCGTGATCGTGCTCGATCTGCGCGGTCTCACGTTCATGGACTCGACCGGGCTAGGACTGCTCGTCTCCGCGGCCGCCCGCGCCCGTGGCGGCGGACATCGGTTGGCGATCGTCCGCGGACCGGCTGCGGTCCAACGCGTGCTCGAGCTTACCGGGCTCGACGCCAGGCTTGACGTGATCGACGACCCCGCCGAAGCGCGCGCCGATCACGGTTGAACCAACGCCGTCAGCTCAACATCGCGTAGATCTCTCGGAGCTCGCGCGGCGTCGATCCGCGCAGGACCCAGGTCCCGTCGTCGCGGCGTGTCACCAGACCCTCCTGGGTGAGCTCCTTGAGTGCCGTGGTCACGGTGGGACGGCGGGCGCCCACGAGGCCCGCAAGCAGTTTGTGCGTGAGCGCCAACGGCAGCACGGTCCCGTCGGGAGAGACGCGCCCCCAGCGCTCCGCGATATGCCAAAGCTGGAGCAGCAGTCGCTTGTCGACGCGCTGGAGGCTGCGGATCGCGAGCTGGACCGCCAGTGAGCGCGAGCGGCTCATCGCCCGCGTCAGCAGAGCCGTCGTCAGCTCGGGCCAGCGCGCGGTCCGGGCGACGAACCGGCGATCGAGGATCGCGACCCGGGCGGTGTCGAGCACCGTCCAGACGGCCGCAGGCGGCGCGATCGCACGGTGACCCGGGCTGCTCCATGGCCTGAGGATCTCGCCCTCGCCGATCAGCTCGGTCAACGTTGCGCGACCCAGCTTGAGATCGCGCGAGAGAATGCCGTCGATCACCAATAGCCCCAGCGCGCCACGCGGGTCCACGATGTCGAGCACGTCGGCCGGCCAGCTCCCGGTAGCGAGTGTCTCGACGGCGGCGATCGCGTGTGTACGTGCTTCGATCGCCCGCGTGGGGTGCATGTCCTGGGCGAGGTCGGGATCGAGGTCGAGGATCGCGACCGCCCGCCGCTGATGCTGATCGTGCCTCACCAGGGCTTCGCCGCCGGCGTCGTCGTACGCGGCGGATATGGCAAGGCGTCGTTGCACGGCTCGCGTTGGTTGTGCCCGCACACGTCCGCTCGCAAACCGTCGACACGAGGGATCTGGGAAAATCACTGCATGGCGAACCCGCCGAGTCGCGGAAATCGGACCGATCCCGCGGCACCGCACGACGTGCTCGCCGCCGAGGAGTTCGCGCTCCCGGCGCCCGATCCGAGCATCAGCCACGCACCCGTGGTGCTGCCCGACGATCCTTCTGGAATCTCCGAGCCGCATGACGTGCTCGCGGCGGAGGAGTTCGCGCTCCCGGCATCGGCACCGCATCTCGTGGGAGGTTCGATCGCGGGATCAGCCCAGCGGGACTCGCGTCAAGGAGGCGTCATCCTCGGGCTGCTCGGCCTCTTGGTTCTGGGCAGGATCGTGCGGCGGCTTGGGCGGTAGGGTGGGCGAGCGGGCCGGGCAGCTCGCATCGTCCGATCAGGCTTCGTTTCGTCGCGCCGTCGCGAGGGTGAGGTCGAGGCGGACGCGGCGGTGGGCGAGCGAGGTTCCGATGCCTCGGCACAACAGCAGGTAGATGAGCACGGTGCTGATCGCCGGCAGCAGGAGCATCACCGCGCCGATTGCGTTGCTGAGCAGATTGACGGGGCTGGCGATCTGCGCTGCGTGGGCGACCCCGTTGAGCTGGACGATCAGCGAGTGCTTCGCGGCGGCGAAGTAGGTGGGGGCGTAGATGATGAACGAGACGCCAATCACGCTGAGCACGAGGACGGTGCTCAGTACCCAGATGGTGACGGCGGCGCGCGCCCAGGGCTTGAGCTCGCTCACGCGGGGGTGTGGTCCGCGTCCGGGGACGAGGCTGGAGATGATCGGCTTGATCCGTGAGAAGAGGTCAGAGACGCCGATCAGGTCGCTGATGATGTGGTAGCCGTCGAGGCGAAGCCAGGGGATGAACTGGTCGAGCATCAACAGTTGCTGGCTGAGCACGAGCACCAGCAGGGGCTCGTAGCCGGTGAGGAAGTAGGCGCCGGTGGCGCCCAGCGCGACCAGGGCGTTGAAGTACACGCCGCCGAGATCGGTGCGCAGGCGCCCGGTCTTATTCAGGCGGTAGGAGTCGGTGACGTCGGTGTAGAACGCGGGCCAGACCAGGTAGAGGCCGGCTCCGATCCGCCCGGGTCGAGCGCCGCCGTAGCGGCAGGCGGCAGCATGGCCAAGTTCGTGAAAGACCAGCGACACGACCATCAATCCCAGGAGCGCCAGCACGAGAGCGGGGTGATGGATCAACGCTGTGAGACCGGCGCCGACGCCGTGCGAGGTGCCGAGCCAGATGTCACAGGCCGCCAGCGCGGCGAGTACGACGATCACCAGCGGCGGGAAAAACAGCGCCCGCAGCCATCCCGCAAGGGCGTTCACGACCCGCTCGGGAATGAGCCGGACGCGGAACCTCAGGCCCAGCAGCGCGTTGACGGACTCGAGCTTGGGCGCACTGCCGTCTCGTGGGGCGATCAGCCCGAGCGGGGTGAGCTTTCGCTCGGCCACATAGGCGACTTGCTCCGGGGTGATCCGGAGTTCCAGCTTCGCGCCGGCGCTCTCGGCGATCGCGGTGAGCTCGCGGCCGTCCATGTGGCCGGCGATCACATACAGCAGCTGCGAGAGCTGCACCATCTGACCATCGCGGCGGCGCACCAGATACGGCGGCTTACGCAGGCCTGATCCCGCAACCTGTCCGATCAGCTCGGTGTCCTCCAACAGCCGTGGCGGTGGAGGGCTCACGGGGCGACGGTCCATCACCAGCTCGGCAGGGGCCAGGTCGGTCATCTCGCTCATCGGCAGGTCGTGATCGCTGTGGTCAGCACGACGGGGTGGCGCGATAAGAGCCACCCCGTCGGATAACCGTTGCGTGCGTTCGTGCCTACACGCTCTACGCAGTGAGGCTCACGCAGGCGCTGATGTTGCAGCACACATCGATGCACGGGGGGGGCGGGCAGCAGGGGCTGCAACAGCTCGGGGGCTGGCAGCAACACATCAGCTCTCGGGCAGGAAGCTGCTCGGCCAGCTCTGAATCGAGCTCGTGGATCGTCAATTCGCGCATATCTCTGTCTCCTTGAGTGGTGAAACGGTGGTGCGTGTGTCGGGCGGGGCTTCGGGCCCGCTCGCCGCCGCTCAACACCTCGCTATTGCTTGCCATACCTAGTGTTCCCGAGGTGGCGGGGGGCGGTGGGCAAGCTTCATCGAATCGGGATGGGGGCTTTTGTTCCCCGAACCTCCTCGCGGCGTAGGCGTTGTGCGGCGATGACGGCGTCGCGGCGGGAGTGGACGCCGAGCTTGCGCAGCACGCTCTTGATGTGGCTGTATACGGTGCTCCGGGAGACCACGAGGTGCTCGGCGATGCTCTCGGTCGAGGAATCATCGCCGAGCAGTTCGACGATCTCCCATTCGCGGGTCGTCAGGCAGCTGTGCATCGGTCGCCAGTTGGTGTCAGGAACCGCCTGCAGGAGCCCCAGCAGCGGCATGACCAGTCGCCTCGGGACGATCGCCTCGCCGGCGGCGGCGAGGGCAACCAAGCGCACGAGCTCGCCCGGTTCGACCTCCTTGCTGATATGCCCAACCGCGCCGGCACGCAGCGCCGCCAGCGCGATCTCCTCATCATCGGCCGAGACCGTCAATACGCGCGTCTCAGGCGCTGCTTGGAGCACCTTGCGGATCAGCTCGACGCAGCCCTCGGGGGCCAGCGCCGTGTCGAGAATGAGGACGGTGGGGCGGTAGTAGCGGACGAGCTCCAGCGCCTCGCGAGCGTCTCGACCGGTGGGGAGCGCCACTACCCCGTCGGCCTCCTGCAACGCGTTCTGCATCATCCGTCGCGCGAGACCGTCGGGGTCGGCGATCAGCACCCGTGGGTGCTGATCGCCGGGCATGAGCTGCCTGTTGGTGCGATCGTCTACCAGGTGGATCGTGGGGGAGATCATCGGCTCGCTCCGCTGTGGGTTTGCGCCTCGTTGTGGGTTTGCCCTCCGTTGTGGATCTGCCTCCCGTTATGGATCTGCCCTCCGTTGTCGGTGTGCGCCCGTGCGTGGAGGTCGAGCAGGGCGTCGCGGGCGATGGCGGCGTCGTCCTCGTCGCCGCGTTGCTGCGCGCGCGTCAAGGCCGCTTGCGCGCCCGCGAGGTCTCCTCGTTGGCGAAGCAGGACCCCGAGGTTGAATGCGCCCTTCGCGTCCCCGCGCTGGTCCGCGCGCCGGTACGCCGCCTCCGCGCCGGCGTCGCCGCGCTCGCCGAGCAGGACCCCGAGGTTGAACGCGCCCTTCGCGTCCCCGCGCTGATCCGCACGCCGGTACGCCGTTTCCGCGCCCGCGAGATCGCCTCGCTGCGTGAGGAGCACCCCGAGCCCGGTGCTGGCGGCCGGGAGTCCGCGCTGGTCCGCGCGTCGGTACGCCGCCTCCGCGCCGGCGAGATCTTCTCGCTCGGCGAGGAGGACCCCGAGGTTGAACGCGCCCTTCGCGTCCCCGCGCTG
>PMOY01000058.1 GCA_003165655.1 Solirubrobacterales bacterium | reverse complement strand
CCCAAGCCGGGCTGGGTCGAGCACGATGCCAAGGAGATCATGATCCGCACCCACGAGGTGATCGACGCCGCCGTGGAGAAGGCGGGCGCCGAGAAGTCCGACATCGCGGCGCTCGGGATCACCAACCAGCGTGAGACCACCGTGGTGTGGGATCGCGGGACCGGGGAACCCATCCACAACGCGCTCGTGTGGCAGGACACCCGCACCGACAAGCTCGCCGACGAGCTCGGGGCCGACGGTGGCCAGGATCGCTTCCGGGCGAAGACCGGACTACCGCTGGCCACGTACTTCTCGGGGCCAAAGGTGCGGTGGCTGCTCGACAACGTGAGCGGGGCCAGGGCACGCGCCGACGCGGGCGAGCTCGCATTCGGCAACATCGACGCGTGGGTGATCTGGAACCTGACCGGCGGTCCGAACGGTGGCCTTCACTACACCGATCCGACCAACGCGAGCCGCACGATGCTGATGAACCTCGAGACGCTCGATTGGGACGACGAGATCCTCGCCGCGATGAAGATTCCGCGGTCGATGCTTCCCGAGATCCACGCCTCGAGCGAGGTGTACGGAGAGGTCAAGTC
Organism: Solirubrobacterales bacterium; assembly: GCA_003165655.1. Classification (GTDB taxonomy): domain Bacteria; phylum Actinomycetota; class Thermoleophilia; order Solirubrobacterales; family Solirubrobacteraceae; genus Palsa-465. The sequence goes on along the minus strand of PMOY01000058.1, from coordinate 2,022 downwards.
CGGTGCGCTGGCCGGGATCTCGATCGCGGGCGACCTCGGCGATCAGCAGGCCGCCACCTTCGGGCAGACGTGCTTTGCCGTCGGCGAGGCCAAGAACACCTACGGCACCGGCAACTTCCTGTTGCTCAACACCGGCACGACGCCGGTTCAGTCCAAGTCGGGACTGCTCACGACGGTCGGATACAAGATCGGCGATGAGGCCGCTGTCTACTGCCTCGAGGGATCGATCGCGATTACCGGGGCGCTCGTGCAGTGGCTGCGCGACAACCTGAACATGATCAAGGAGTCGAGCGAGATCGAGGGCCTGGCGGAGACGGTCGAGGACAACGGCGGCGCGTACTTCGTGCCCGCATTCTCGGGTCTGTACGCGCCGTACTGGAAGTCGGATGCGCGTGGCGTGATCGCGGGACTGACGCGGTTCGTGCGGACCGGGCACATCGCCCGGGCGGCGCTCGAGGCGACGGCATTCCAGACCAAGGAAGTCGTCGACGCCATGAACGCCGACTCCGGCGTCAACCTCGAGTCGCTGAAGGTCGACGGCGGCATGGTCCACAACGAGCTGCTGATGCAGTTCCAAGCGGACATCCTCGGTGTCGACGTGATCCGGCCGCAGGTGGCCGAGACCACGGCCCTCGGAGCCGCGTACGCCGCGGGTCTGGCCACCGGGTTCTGGGACGCCGTCGAGGATCTGCGCCAGAACTGGGCAGAGGACAAGCGCTGGCATCCCAACATGGATGCCGAGACGCGCGCGGATCTCTACGCCCACTGGAAGCGCGCGGTGACCCGCACGTTTGACTGGGTTCAGTGATTCGACACATCGCCCGTTGAAGCGGCACGGCGGCCCCGGCACGCGAGCCGGGGCCGCCGCCGTCGGACACGCTGGGCGCGCTGTGGGACAATTCAGATAGCGGTCCCACGCCATCGTGTACCGCCCTGACGCGGCGCGGGCCAAGAGCACACGATCGTGACCCAACTGCAAGCTGATCTACTCGTCATCGGGGGCGGCGCCACCGGCGCCGGGGTCGCCTGGGACGCATGCCTGCGCGGCTACCGCACGATTCTCGTCGACCGCTCCGACCTGGCCGATGGCACGAGCGGGCGCTTTCACGGGCTGCTGCACTCCGGCGGGCGCTACGTGGTCAAAGATCCGCGGGCAGCGACCGAATGCATCCAGGAGAACATGATCCTGCGACGGGTGGCGGCGGCCACGATCGAGGACACCGGCGGCTTATTCGTGAGCACGCCTGCGGACGACCTCTCCTATAGCGACGAGTTTCTCCAGGGCTGCCTCGACACCGGAGTGCCCGTCGAGGAGATCAGCACAGCTGAGGTATTGCGCCGTGAGCCGACGGTCAACCCGGCGATTCGGCGCGCGTTTGCGGTGCCCGACGCGTCGATCGACGCGTGGAAGTTGCTCCACGCCCTGGCCCGTGGGATCACCGACCATGGCGGCCGCGTGCTCACCTATCGTGAGGTCACCGCGCTGCACCGGGACGGCGATGCCGTGACGGGCGCGACCTTGCGCGATACGCGAACCGGCGAGGAGACCGAGGTCGATGCCGGCTTCACGATTAACGCCTCCGGTGCATGGGCCGGGAGGATCAGCGCGATGGCGGGCGTGGGCGACGTGACGATCGTGCCCGGTCGGGGAATCATGATCGCGATGAATCACCGCCTCGTGAACACGGTGGTCAACCGGTGCACGATGCCCGCCGACGGCGACATCCTGGTGCCGATCCGGACGGTGAGCGTGATCGGCACGACGGACGAGCCCGCGGACGATCCCGACGAGCTCACGGTCGCCCAGGACGAGGTCGACCAGATGCTCCACGCCGGCGATCAGCTCGTGCCCGGCCTGCGCAACTCACGCGCGCTGCGCGTGTGGGCTGGGGTGCGTCCGTTGTTTCGTGATGCGCGCTCGCAGAGCAGCGACCGCGACATTACCCGTGCCCACACGCTGCTCGATCACCGCGACCGCGACGGGGTGGAGCGCTTCATCACGATCACCGGCGGCAAGCTCAC
>PMOY01000270.1 GCA_003165655.1 Solirubrobacterales bacterium | reverse complement strand
GGGTCCGTGATCACGTTCACGAGTGCCGGCTTGCCCGCCTCGAACGCGCGCGTCAGCGCGGGCCGTAGCTCCGCCGGGGTACGCACGAGCTCGCCGAAGCCACCGAGCGCCTCAACGACCAGGTCATAGCGGGTCTCGGGCCGGAGCTCGGCGGCGACTGAGTAGCCGTAGAGAAGCTCCATCGGATGCTTCTCGAGTGCCCAGATGCCGTCGTTGCCCATCACGCCCACGACGTTGACCCCGTGGCGGACGAGCGTGTCGTACTCGAGCCCTGAGAAGCCGAACGCTCCGTCGCCGACGAGGAGGACAACCTGGCGGTCGGGATGGGCCAGCTTCGCTGCGAGAGCATAGCCAGGACCGCTGCCGAGGCAGCCGAACGGGCCGGGGTCAAGCCAGCAACCGGGTTCGTAGACGTCGAGGAGACGCCCCGCGTAGGAGACGAAGTCGCCGCCGTCGCAGACGATCACCGCGTTGCGGTCGAGGACGTGGGCGAGCTCGGCGTACACGCGCACCGGGTGCAGCGGGGCGCGCGGGTCGGTGCGCTCGTCGGCCTCGGCGGCCCGCGTCTCGTTCTCGATCGTCCGCAGCGACTCGATCCACGCGTCGCGGCCCGCACGACCGCCCGAGCCGCCCGAGCCGCCCGCAGCACTCCCCAGCGCCGCTAGCGTCGCCGGCAGCGCCCCATAGAGCTCCACGGCGACGGGACGTGGATGATCGCGTTCCGGCTCGGTGACGTCGACGACGACGATCTCCGTCTCGGCACCGAACGCCGCGCCGAAGCCGAGCCGGAAGTCGAGCGGCACGCCGATGACGATCGCGATGTCCGCGCCCGAGAGCCCGGCCCGGCGGGCGCGCGAGAAGAACAGCTCGTGGTCTGCGGCCACGCAGCCACGGGCGAGGCCATTGAGGAACATGGGGATGCGCAGCTCCTCGGCCAGCGCGCGCAGGGCGTCCTCGCCGTGGCCCCAATACAGCCCGGTGCCGGCCATGATCACGGGGCGTTCGGCCTCGCGCAGGAGCGCCGCCGCGCGGTCAATCGCTCCAGTGCTCGCCCCGACACCGCGCCACGGCTCGAAAGCGCCGGCGGCATCGGACCCCGACCCAGACGGCGCCTGCGTGAACACGTGATCGAGCGGGAAATCCAGGAACGCCGGCCCCGACGGCGGCGTCAGCGCCGCAGCAATCGCCTCGTCGACGAGCCCCGGGATCTCGGCCGTGCTCTCGGACGTGCAGGCAAGCTTGACCAGCGGACGCACGAACGGGACGTGATCGATCTCCTGCAGCGAGCCCTGCCCCCAGCGGAACTGCGGCGCGCGCCCGCCGAGAACCAGCACCGGCGAGTGGTTCTGGCTCGCGGATGCCATCGCGCTGATCCCGTTCGTGACGCCCGGGCCGGCCGTGAGCGCCGCCACCCCGATCGTCCGCGTCACCTTCGCCCACCCCTCGGCGGCGAACACGGCGGTCTGCTCGTGGCGGACGTCGACGATATCGATTCCCTCCTCACGGCAGCCGTCGTAGATCGGGAAGATGTGCCCACCCGAGAGCGTGAAGAGCTTGCTGACGCCGTGTGCGCGCAGGCGCTCGGCGATCAGGCGCCCGCCGTGCAGCGTGGTCTCGGCCTCGGTCGCCATCGCGTAGCGTCACGCTAACACGGCGCCGGGCCGGCGCACCAGTGCGTTAGCATGGGCCGCTGGCGAGACGAAGGGAAGTCATGGGTAGCAGCCAGGAACCAGCGCCAGATCATCCCGAGTTCGACGCCATCTGCTCGAGGGTCGACGATTTCGAGCCATTGCCGACGGTGACGACGGTCCCGGTCCCGCCCGCCCAGGATCTCGACGAGGAGGAGCGGACCGCGTCGCTCGACCAGCTGATCCTCGGCGGGCTCGTCTCGCCCTAGCGGCTCTGAGTCTTGATTGAGTCGGCTCCGCCGCCCTGTTTGGCGGCGCTGCCAACGTCTTCGGGCCGACGGTCGACGGCAGCGGAGGGCGGCCGCGCTGTGGCCGCTGGCGCGACGGCGTCAGCCGCGGCCGATGCCGCTGTCGGGGTGGCCACAGCCGAGGTGGTGGGCGCAGCCGAGGTGGTGGGCGCAGTCCCTGTGCCCACGGCCGTGCTGACCACAGCCGGTGTGCCCGCGGCCGTGGTGGCCTCGCGTGGCAGCCGCATCGAGTTCACCACGCCGCCGCCAAGGATGATCACCGCCAGCACGTAGAACCAGGCGAGCAGGATCAGCACGAACACGACAGTGGTGCCGAACCGTGCGATTGTCGAGACGTTCGCGAGGTAGAGGGGGAAGACCAGCGCGAGGACCGCGATCGTCAGCGTGGCGCTGATCGCTCCCGGCCACACAGCGCGCCATGGAATCGGCCGGTTGGGCACTGCCTTATAGATGACGCACAAGCTCCCGAACAGGAGCAGCAGCGCGAACCCCAGCGAGATCCGGTACACAACCCCCCCAATCCGAGCAAGGTCAAACGGCAGATCACGGGCACCCGCCTGCAGCAAGCTCACCACGGTCGGCGCGGCGACCATCGAGACCATGAACACGAGCAGGACGA
>PMOY01000346.1 GCA_003165655.1 Solirubrobacterales bacterium | reverse complement strand
TCGACGGTCGTGGTCTTGATCGTGGTGTACGCCCCGATCGCGCGGGTCGACAGGTGCACCTTCTCTGTCGTCGACCCGTTATTGGTCACCGTCTCTGACAGGTTCTCGGTCGTGCCCACGGGCGCGGTGGCGTCAAGCTGGTTCGAGCTCGTGAGCAGCGTGTTGTTCGCCGGTGCCCTCCGGCCGCCGCGGCCGTGCGAACCGACGCCGCGGCCGTAGGACTCGGCCGCGAGGACCGCCCTGTAGGCGTCGAGGAGACCGGCGCCCTGCTGGTCGGCGGGGGCGCCGATGTCGTCGGCCGTGCTGGTCACGATCTGCTTGACCTGCGCCGGCGTCGGCGTCGATCCGTGGTGGGCGTCACGGTACGCCTGGATCACGAGCGCGGCCACGCCCGAGGTCAGCGGTGCCGACTCGCTGGTGCCGCCGAAGGCGAGAAAATTCGACGGGTTACCGGCGAGATCGCTGCAGTCCCCATAGATCGTGACGTTCGTGGAGCACAGCGACCAGTTGAGCTCGCCGGGCGCGACGAGGTCGATCGTCTGGCCGTCCTGCTCCTCGCCGCCCGAGCTGAACGAGCTGATGTTATTGTCGAGCCAGCCGGTGACGCCGGGGAAGCGCGCGCCGCCGTAGCCGTCCTGTAGATCGATCCGGTACGAGGTGGTCGCGCCGGCGGAGATCACATCGGGATCGGTTGCAGGGGTGCCGACCGTGCTCGTGACGCCGGCGTCTCCGCTCGAAACAACCACCGTGGTCCCGGCCGCCACGGCCTCGTCGTTGGCCTCCTTCATCAGGTCGAGCGCTGCCACGTCGTCGGGGTAGTAGTTATCTCCGAACGACTCGTTGAGCACGTTGACGTGGTCGACCGTGACGGCATAGTCGATCGCCTGCAGGATCGAAGAGTTCAGGCCGTCGCCGGAGCCGAAGACGTCGAGCCCGGCGAGGCTCGCGCCCGGCGCCACACCCTCGATGCGGATGTAGCAGGGCCGGTTGAGCGGCAGCGCGCTGTAGTGGCTGACGTTGTAGATCGTCGTGCCCTGGGCGGCGACCGAGGCGGCGTCGCCGAATGCCTCCTCGCCCCCGGTCGGAGCGCCCGTACCGTCGTCGCTGAAGTCCTTATAGTCGAAGAACACGTGCTGGCCGTCGGGGCGAATGAAGTCGGGGTCGTTGATGTCGAGGCCGTCGGCGATGAAGCCGACCTTGACGCCCGCGCCGGTGATGCCGAGCGAGCGTGCGGTCTGCGTCCCGGGGACATCCGAATCGGCATGAATGAGCTCGAGCGCCTGCGGATCGAGCTGAACCTTGCCGGGCGCGGCGCAAGCGCTGGGAACAGGAGACACTCCCGTCCCGGCTCTACCAGAAGCCGAGGTGGAAGGGCCGGTGGGGGAGGGAAGCGGGATCAGGGTGTTGGGCACCACCTCTGCCACCGCTGGGTTGTCCTTCAGAGCGCTCACGTCGCTGGCGGGCACGGTCGCCGATACCGCGTCGATCAGGGTGTACTTGTGGATGTCCTTGGCGCCGGCCTGGGCAAGGGTCTGTAGGAGCGGGGCCTGGGCGTGCCGAACCGTCGCCCTGCGCGCGTCCATCAGCGCCTTCGTTGCGGGCGTCGAGGTGGCCTGGTTCTTGAGGACGATGATGACCGAGCTCGTCGCGCTGGCCGCCAGGGCCTTGGCCGCCGCGTGGTTGCGCACAGCCCTGGGCGACGCGGCGCTGCTCGCAGCGACCACGATCAGGCTGATCACGATCAGCAACGACGCGCTCGCGCCGCTGACCCAGAGAAGCTTTCGTCCGCGCACGCCTCCGCCTCCTCATCCCGACTTTATCCGGACGCGCCCGTGCTGCAGGTTGCATCCCTAACGCCAGGACTGCATCCTTACATTAAGAGACGGGCCGGCACAAACAACTTCGCCAGACGATCCCCTCGACCGCCGATAGGGGATCTCAGGGCGCCGGCAGTCACCCGCCGGCGCCCCCGAGCTAGTGCACGCACCGGCGCCCCGAGCTCGTGCTACTTGATCGTGTACTCGTACGGGAGTCCGGCTACCTGATTACCGTTCGGCGCCAGCACGCCGAAGTCGACGAGGTTGGCGTCGTCGACGTAGAGCGTGCCCGAGACAACGGTTCCCGACGGTCCAGACGGCGTGATCGTGACGGGAATCGTCGTCGTGTGCCCCGGATTGACGGTGACCGTGCTGAACGCCGCCGTCGGGTCGACGCTCGTCAGCCATACATCGCCGGTCGGCGACGTGATCGCCGGGTCGAATGTCGGGGCGTCGGCGAGCATCGCCGTGTCGACGTTCTCGGTCGGGGCCGGGTTCGAGCCCATCGGCGAGGACTCAGTGGGGAAGATGTCCCACTCACCCGGGGTCAGTGGATTCGCGCTCAGCGTCGCCGAGACCGAGAATCCTTGGTTCGAGGCGATGTCTGGGTCGCCGTTCGGAGACTGGGAGTCGAACTGAATCGGCTCGCTCCCCGTCGTGGCGGCCACTCCCGTCATCGTCGTCGCGTCCGATGGGACCAGGTAGAACGGGACGGCGAAATTGACGTTGTCCGGCACCGTCGTGTCGGGATCATCGAGCGGCGCGAGGTCGTAGAGCGTCGTCGACGCGAGTCTTGGGTCGACGAAGTACGCGTCGGGCGAGGTCCCGTTGTTGGTGATCCTGACGGGAACGGTCACCGGCGTGCCCGCGGCGAGCTTGGTAGCGGCCGAGTCCGGCAAGCCGGATGCTGACACCGGCGCCTTGCTCTCGCTCATCGCGACCGTGAACGGCTCCGACAGCGCGACGCCCGAGACCTGGGGCGCGAACTCGACGATCAGCGTCCAGGTGCCGGCTCCGGGTGAGAACACATGGAGCTGGGCGCCCTGGGTGTTGACGGCGGACAGCCCGCTGGCGTTCGTGACCAACTCGTCGTTAGCCGAGAACGCCTCCGCCTCGCCGGCCGGGTCGATCAGGAAGGCGTAGAACTGATTGTTCGGGTTGCCGGCGAGCGTGACCGTGGCGTTGAGCTCAGGCTCCCCGGCGGCGAGATTGACCTGGTAGTAGTTGGTCTGGCCCAGGTTGGCCTGTCGCCCGTTGCCGCCGGTCAGAAGCCCGCTGAACGAGGTCGGACCGGTGGGGACGAGGCTGCGCAGGATCACGGGGACGCTGGTGGTTGTGCTCGCGCTTGCGGAGCCACCCGAGGCGTCGAGGACGATGGCCCCCGCGGCGTCTCCCGGGTGCGACGGTGACGCGACGGTGAGCGTGGCGCTCCGCGACGCACCCGGCGCCAGGTGCAGCGACGACGG
>PMOY01000180.1 GCA_003165655.1 Solirubrobacterales bacterium | reverse complement strand
ATCGTGCTCGACCCATCCCGGCTGCGGGAAGATCTGCTGATGCTCGCGCTGGTCGACGGAGACGGGCAGTCCGCTGTGATCAAACAGCATGCATCGTGTACTCGTTGTGCCCTGATCGAGGGCAGCTACGTACTTGGCCACAATTAGCTCCTAGCTGAGAAAAAATGAATGTATGGGTGCAGGTCGCCGTGCGCGGCGGGCTCGGCCCGCCGGNNCAGGACTGCGACGGTGCGTCGGCATCGGGCGCCGGGCAACGTGTTTGCACTCGGCGCTCGCCTTAGCTCGGGAAGAACGCGGCGTAAGCCCCCGCCGCGAGAGCGGCGCCGGCCAGGGGCCCGACGACCGGGATCCAGGCGTAGCTCCAGTCCGAAGAGCCCTTTCCAGGAATCGGAAGAATCGCATGGATGATCCGGGGCCCGAGGTCACGCGCAGGATTGATCGCGTAACCGGTGGGACCACCGAGCGACAGACCGATGGAGAACACCAGCAAGCCGATCAGCAGCGGCGCGAGGTCGGTGGTGCCGATCGCCTTGTTCGCAACGATGCCAAGAATTCCGAGCACCAGCACGAACGTGCCGATGGCCTCGGTGGCCAGGTTGGCAATGGGGTTTCTGATCGCCGGCCCGGTGCTGAAGCNNTACGACGGGGTGCCGCTTGACGGGGTGCGGGTGCGGTCCGACGACGAAGGCCGGCTGCGGATCGCCGGCCCGGTGCTGAAGCACGCGAGCTTTAAGCCGGAATCCTCAGTAGGGGCCCAGTGAACGTAGTACGCGATCCATACGAGCGTGGCACCGACGAAGGCGCCGCAGAACTCGCCGCCCCAGTACGCCCACACCTTGTGCCACGCGATGCCACCGTGAGACGTGCCCCTGATGGCCAGCGCGAGCGTCACCGCAGGATTGAGGTGCGCCCCGTCGTACTGACCCACTACATAGACAGCGATCATCACGGCCATGCCCCACCCGAAGGTGATGACGATCCACCCGGCGTTCTCCGCCTTTGAGCCGTGCAGCAGCACAGCAGCGACAACGCCATTGCCCAAGAGGATCAGCAGACCGGTGCCGATCACCTCAGCTCCAAAGATACTCACAACCTCTCCCTCCGTTGGAAGACAGAACCCTCTCGCGCGGACACTAATGGACGGCGTACGACATTGTCAAACGCGGTTTCGTTAGTTTGGGTCCACGCAGGAAAGCGCCTACGGGACGCGTAGAGGAGAGCCGGCCGCGCCCCAGGCGACGGCTAGCCCGCCGGTGAGCGCCGCCCCGGCTGTTGATATCGCCGGCTTCTGCGAGACCGGCTCACGCTGCTCCCTTGCTCCACGGTTGACTCCTGGCTGCAAGCCCATACCGGGTAAAGAAGGTGGGAGCCCCGTGGTGTCCGGGGCTCCGTATCACTACCGCGTCGTCAGTCCTCGGAACGCTGACCTTCGTCGAACTGCCCGACGTGCTCGTGGTCGTCCTCGGGGTTGTCTTCCTGGCCCTCATCGAAGCGCCCGACGTGCTCGTGAGCCGCCTCGGGGTTGTCTTCCTGGCCCTCGTCGAACCGACCGACGTGCTCATCAGGCTGCCCGGGGTGTGTCTCCTGTCCCTCGTCGAAGCGCCCGACCTGCTCATCCGGCTTTTCTGGATTCATGCGCGCAACCTACTCCCTCTGTCAACCCCTGACAACCATCGTCCCGGCGCCCGCCGTTGTCCGGCACTAAACCGTCGCCGCCGGCACCAGCGGTCATCCCCGGCACCAACCGTCGTCGCCGGCACGGCGCTTGGTGGTCTCAGGACAGTGCGCTTGCCGGCCTTGTAACTCGCGCGCCCGCGCCGGGGTATGTGCTTCGAGGCGAGGAATGCCACGACGACGCAGAAAAACGAGTCCTTACGACGACTTTGGCCAGACCGCACGGGGTCTGGCGGAGACCGCGCGCGACCGATCGGTCGAGTTCGGTCAGGCCGCGCGCGACACGGTCATCGGTCTGGACATCGAGTGGGCTCACGGACGGTTCGCCAATGTCCTGCGAGAGACGGTCGGGCGCTTCCTGCTCGTGCCGGTGATGAACGCTTACACGCGTCGGCGCGTCGATGGGATCGAAAACCTACGTGGGCTCAGCGGGCCGATCGTGTTCGTGGCCAACCACGCGAGCCACATGGACNNACAAACGCAAGGTCGTCGCGGTCGCCGTCTCGGTGCTGTTCAACACCGTGCCGATCGAGCGCCGAGCTGGCCGCGCCACGTCTCTGGCGATGACGCACATCGACCGCCTGCTCGACCGCGGAAACAGCTTGCTGCTGTTCCCCGAGGGCACGCGCAATCGCGGCGGTGCCGTGGGGCGACTGCGATTGGGTGCGGCAAAGATCGCGCGCGAGCACGGCGCTCTGATCGTGCCGATTTACATCGAAGGCACCCGCGCCGCGATGCCGCCGGGACGCCGCTGGCTCCGCCGGCGCTACCGCGGCCTCGATCCCCGTCGCCACCTGGTGACGATCACCATTGGAGTTCCGATCAACCCCTTGACCGACGACGGCACCGGGGTCGCCGGGGTCACCGAGCGGATCGCTCGCGCCTTCGAGCAGGCCCGCCTTGCGCGCGGGCGCCACGGCGCGCCCAGGACAGCAGCTACTCGGAACGGTTCGTCGATGCTGAAATGGACGAGAGGCGATGCTCCGTCTTCAGCGCGTGTCCGTACATCGGCTCGGCGTCGCAGACCGCGGCGGTAGTGGAATGGGCGCTCGGAGGGCGCGCCATCGCATGGGCGGACAGCTAAGCCCCGAGGCCGAGGCGGTCGTGCAACGAGTGCCCCAGAGGTTCACTCCGGCACAAGCAGCCGGGCGTCCGCAAGCATGACGAGCCCGTCCTCGGCCAGTCCCGCGGCGGCCTCTCGATCAGCGTCCTCGAGCGCGACGGCGCCCTCGGCGATGACCCGCCGCAGCAGCTGACCGCGACGCTGCCGCATGCTCCCGGCGAACGGCCTTTGGCGGCGGATGGCCGGTCGGTCGGCAGGATCGCCCGGACCGGCGCATCCCTCGCGCACCGGACACACTTCGCACCGTGGTCTCACCGAACAGATCCGCTGACCGAACTCCATGAACGCCTGACCGGCTCGCCACGGGTCGCCGGAGATATCCACCCCGCCCGAGAAACGGCGCTGCAGGACCCGCTTGACGTTGACGTCAAGCGGGAGCACCGGCTCTTCGAGCGCGAAGCAGCGGACGGCCGCCGCGACGTATGCGCCGACACCCGGGAGCTCGGTGAGATCGGCCGGCCAGCCGGACTCGACGACAATCCGTGCCGACCGGTGCAGATCACGGGCGCGCCGCGGGTAACCGAGCCCCTGCCACTGGACCAGAACCTGCGCCAGCGATGCGGCCGCCACAGCCTCGACCGTCGGCCAGCGCTCCATCCACCGCACCCATGCTCCGGCAGACCGGATCACGGTCGTCTGGGCCGACATCACCTCGGCGACCCAGACCGCATAGATATCTCGGCTGGCCCGCCACGGTAGGTCCCTGGCGTTCACCGTCCACCAGTCGAGCACCGCCGCCACGTCCGGATCGGCCAGGCCCGAGACGTCCGGATCGGCCAGGCCCGAGGCGTCCGGATCGGCCAGGCCCGCGACGTCCGGATCGGCCAGGCCCGCGACGTTCGGATCGGCCAGGCCCGCGACGTTCGGATCGGCCAGGCCCGAGGCGTCCGGATCGGCCAGGCCCGAGGCGGGATCGTGCTCTTGCTCCATCGTGGCGTGCAACACTGACACATCTATGGGTGCCCACCTGCTTGTGTTCATGGGCGTCGCGGCGATCGTGATCGTGGTACCCGGTCCGGACACCGCAGTGGTGACCAAGAACGTCCTCGTTCATGGTCGCCGGGCGGCGCTGGGAACGTCACTCGGGGTCAGCGCCGGGCTGTCGGTGTGGACGCTCGCGGCGGCGGCCGGGATCGCATCGCTGCTGCGCGCATCTGCTGTCGGGTTCACCGTTCTGAAGCTGATCGGTGCCCTCTACCTCGTCTGGCTCGGGCTCCAAGCACTGCGCGCCTCCAGCCGGGCGGACACCGGCGAGGAGTCTTCGCCTGCCACGGCGAGGCCCGCGATCGGCGCGCTCGGCGGGTTTCGCCAGGGGTTCCTCAGCGACCTCGCCAACCCCAAGATCGGCATCTTCTTCACGAGCCTGCTGCCCCAATTCGTCGATCCCGGGCGTCCGGTCCTGCTCCCTTTCTTGGTGCTCGGCGCCGTGTTCGTGTTGATGACGGTGCTCTGGCTGTGTGCCTACTGCCTGATCGCGGCACGGGCGGCTGAGACCCTTCGGCGCCATCGGGTCAGGGTGGCGCTGGACCGCGTTACCGGCATCGTCCTGATCGCGATCGGGATACGGCTAGCGACAGAGCATCGTTAGGAGCACCCCCAACCACTTTGCGCGCGGTCGCGGGTGACTGACGTAGCGAAGCGCAGACGTCAGGAGCTTGTGGTCTGCCGCGCGGCTTGTCCTCTCTCGAGTGACCTACCTATGCGCGCTCCGGTGTCACACCCGCGCCCGCTTTTCGGGCTCCCCAGACAGCGCCGGGCGCGATTGGCCTGGTTGGCCGGGCGTTTTGCGGCCGGGGTTGCACGTCGCGTCTCCGACGATCAGCCTGATTGTCTTAGACGAGCAGGCTGCGCATGTGACGTCTGCGCCCGACCGCCCCGCTGATCGGCCGCGTCGGCGAGCTTGAACGGCTCCGCGACCTGGGCGATCGACACGGCTCTCGGAACCGGCGGTCCACCTCGGCAGTGCTAACGCAATCAGAGTTGCGATACCGTGCTCCACGTGGGCGTGGACGCAGGGATCAGGCGACGAACGGGCGGCCGAAGCGCTCGAGTCAGATCGGCGGTGCACCGCGCCGTCTCTGACCTGCTGGTCGCGTCGAGCCCCGAGTCGATCACCGTCGCCCAGGTCGCCGTCCTCGCCGGCGTGAACCCGACGAGCATCTACCGGCGGTGGGGAACGCTGCAGGCGCTGATCGTCGAAGTCGAGGCTGAGCGGCTGCGGGTGAACTCGCCCATCCCCAACACTGGCACGTTGCGCGGTGACCTGCTCGCTTATGCCCGCAACGCGACCAAGGACATCACGCGACCGGGCGGACTGGCGCTGCTGCGCGCGGTCATGGCGACCAGCGAGCTGCGTTCGCCGGACGCGAGCGCACCTCACCTCGGAGGCCGGAGATCCACCGCCGGCCAAGAGGAACCAGTGGCCCGGGCGCCGCTGCGCGCGCGTGGTGACCAGATTCAGGCCATGCTCGAGCGTGCCCGCCAACGCGGGGAGATGCAGCTGCACTACACCGACGTGCTCGACGGGATCCTCGCTCCGATCTACCTGCGGACGCTGCTTGGGATCGGTGGCCTTGATCAGGGGCGGCTAGTGGTGTTCGTCGACCGCACCCTCGGCCGCCTCCCAGACGGTGCCGACGTTGACAACGAGAGGAGTGTCATGCCCCACAGCCAGGCTACATCGCGGCAGCAGGACCGATTGTGACCGGGTACAGCACCGAAGGCTGGGGCGATCTGTTCCTCGCCGCCGCGGGAGCAACCGCTGCTCTCAGCGGCCTGATCTTCGTCGGCCTCAGCGTCAACATCCGCACCGTGCTCGATATCGATAAGCAAGTGGGAAGCAACTTCCTCACCGGTCGCGCCATCGAAGCGCTGGTCGCGCTCCTCAGCGTTCTGGTCATCAGCCTTGTCGCGCTGACCCCCACGATCGCCCGCGGCGTCCTTGCGGCGTTCATCCTGCTGACCGCCGCAACGAGCGCGATCTCGCCCGTACGAGCCGTGCTCGCCAGCCGCAGCCAACGACAGCTCACGGTGGCCACAGCGTGGCGGTTGGTGACCGCCACCTCCCTGACCCTCACCTTGCTCGCCGCGGGAGCGACGCTTGCGGCGGGACACGGCGGAGGCTTGGACTGGCTGCCCGCGTCATTCGTTCTCGCCGTTGCCGTCGCTGCCATCAACGCCTGGATCCTTCTCGTCGAGATCCTGCGGTAGCAGGGCCGAGCATTGTCTTTTGCCTGCGCGGTGGTGCCGACCCAGGCTCGATGAACCACTCCCGGCCGAGCAGGAGTCCGAATATCGGCGTGGGCAACCCAACGAGCAGCCTGAGCACCTGCGAGGCCCGACCTACCTTGCCCAGCTGGGAGCGGTGGGCCGCGAGCGCGGCTCGCTTCTGAGACGCGACCGGCCGCACGTCCACGCGATGCGTGATCGCAGATCGGGGACTGTAGGCAGAGCGGATGGCCTGAAGCTCGTGACCAAGGGGAAGGCGCAGAACGCGCATCACGTCGAGTAACCGGACGAGCGGCTCGCGCGGAAGCGTCGCCTCCAAGACCCGCACAGTTCCCATCATCTCGGCTGCGCGCGCCCCGACCTCGTGCACCTTCACGTGGTCACGGTGCCCGTAGCCGCCTCGTCGGTCATAGCTCAACAGCACGTCAGCGCGCTCGTCATGCAACAGGTCGGCGAGCCTCCTCACGGCCTCGTCCACGTCGGCACGGCAAAATCTCACCCGATCGACCGGGTCGGGATACAGCACCGACCCCCATCCGCTGTCGGCGTACCCCAGATGTAGGACCCGAGCAACGCCCAGCACCGACGCACTCGCCCGCAACTCATCCAACCTCACCTGAGCACTGGCACCGGTGCTCTCGCCCATCACCCCGTCAGTGGCGACAGCGATCACCACACGATGGCGCTCAACCGCGCCAACGTCCCGCCGGTCAGCAGCACCTCGTCGTCGGGGTGAGCGTGAAAAGCGACGATCGTCGCCATGTCGTCTATGCTCGCACGAGCGCGGCCCTGCGCGAACGGATCGATCAACGATCCCGGGTTGCGTACCCCAGTCATCCGAACCTAGAATCGCGATCGTGGCTTCATCCGGTGCTCGGTTGAACGGCCTCTGCCTGTGTGGCGCGGTGCGCTTCCTCGTCACGGCGCCGTTCACCGACGCCGGCCGCTGCCACTGCAAGCGCTGCCAGATTCGCTCCGGACAGTCCTCGAGCCTCATCGCACGAGTGCCGCGGGCAGGGCTCGAGATCACCGGCGGCGCGGATGAGCTCCGCGTCTGGCGGCCGCCGACGGGACACCCGAAGTGGTTCTGCGGGTTGTGCGGGACGCATCTGTTCGCCGGCGAGCTCGACGCTGAGGGACCCCTCTTCCTGCGCCTCGGAACGCTTGACCCGACTCCGAACGTCGAGCCGCGCTGGCACGCCTGGGTCAGCTCGATGCCGTCATGGGCCACGCTCCCTGATGACGGGCTGCCCAGATACGACCGCGGCTTGACGGCTCCAGCTGCGCACCGATGACGAGCATCGGCGATGGCCAATTCCATCAGGGCCAGCCCATCTGGGTCATCGAGCCGGACGGCTCACAGCGGGCCGCGGACTTCGTCGGCGAGGGCGAGCTGAGCGCGTGGTTCGGGGGTCCGCCCACGGTCATCGTCGTCTACCTCGACACGCGCACCGGTGAGGCCGTCGAGGTCGACCGCGTGATCCCACGCGACGCATAGCAGCCCCGTGTGGCGGGGCGTCGTGGGCCTTGGCCGATCACGAAGCCGCGTCGTCCACCTGACGCTCGCGTCGTCGCGGTAGCGGATCGGCGCCATGGCTCGCTGCGTCGCGACGCAGGTTGCGGCGTGGCAGAGCTCGGAGCCGGCCGAGCTCGAGAAGATCGCGGTGGAGCCGATCACCGACTGGTTCGGGGACTGGAACGCCAACGTCGAGTCCGCCCTCAGCTCGACGGTCGACGCGGCGGCGGCACAGGGTACGGTCGCGCAACTCGTCGCCTACGACATCCCCGAGCGCGACTGCGGCGGCTACTCAAGCGGCAGCGCTCCCTCATCCTCGGCCAGCCAGCACCTTTCAGCCGCAGATGATCGTCCACGACGTACCGCTGCTCGCCTCCCGCTGAAGCTCGAGAACCCGAACGGCAGGCAGAATTCCCCAATGCCGTTTGATCCGCAACCCTTCCTCCAGGGTCGCTGCCTGACGGTTCGGCCGCTACGGGCCAGCGACTTCGACGCTCTGTACGAGGTCGCGCGGGATCCACTGGTCTGGGCGCAGCACCCTGAGCGAAACCGTCACCGTCGGGAGGTATTCGAGCGGTTCTTCACCGAGGCCCTTGAGTCGGGCGGAGCGCTGGCCGTCATCGCGGACAGCGACGACGTGATCGGCTCTTCTCGCTTCACGGATATGACGAGCGACGCCGCGAGGTCGAGATCGGCTGGACGTTTCTCGCGCGGTCGCACTGGGGCGGCGTGACCAACCGCGAGCTCAAGCGCCTCATGCTGGACCACGCCTTTCGCTATTTCGAACGTGTCGTCTTCCTCGTCGGCCCCGAGAACCTCCGATCGCAAGCAGCGCTGGAGAAGGTCGGGGCCAAGCGAGCCGGGGGCCGCCTAGATGGATCCGGAGAGGTGAATGTCCTGTTCGAGATCCGACGGCAGGACTTCTCCGGCAGGTTCGGCTTGCCGCAATGACCGCTGCATGCGACGATGAGGCTCGGCTCACACCAATCGCAGTGAAGGGACGGAGATGTCCGAGCGGAGCGGACTCCGAGCCGACGATCCGTACAGCAGGCGGCAGCCAACCAGTCACGAGCGGCGGGCGGATGAGCCCTGGGATGCGTCGTACCTCGATGGCCCTGCGCCCTGGGACGTTGGACGACCACAGCCGGCGATACTTCGTCTGGCGGGCGACCGCGCGTTTGCCGGCGCCGTCCTCGATGTAGGGTGCGGGACAGGCGAGACCCGCCCTTCACGTCGCCTCTCTGGGGTTGCACGTTCTGGGAGTCGATGTGGCTGAGACCGCACTGTCGATCGCGCGTGAGAAGGCCGCGGGTCGCGGCGTCGACGCCGACTTCGTGGTTGCCGATGCCTTGCATCTGGACCGTCTGGGCCGAGTGTTCGAGACGGTGCTCGATTGCGGGTTGTTCCACACGTTCGACAGCGATGAACGGCGAGACTACGTGGCGGGTCTGGCGTCCGTGACAAGTCGTAGCGGGGACCTGTACGTGCTCTGTTTCAGTGACGTCGGACCTGACACCGGCCCGCATCCCATCAGTCAGGAGGAGTTGAGGGCCGCGTTCCCACGTAGCGGCGGCTGGAGCGTTGCCTCCGTCAGTCCGGATCGGATCCAGACAAGGTTCGACGCGCAGGGTGCACCGGCCTGGTTGGCGAAGATCGAACGGATCTCGTCACAGGATTGAGGCCGGTCGACGATCCTTCTGCGGAACGGCGTTCGTCCTCATTGGCCGCCAGATCCCTGGTATGCGTGATCGCTCGGGACGTTGGCCGTCGTGGCCGATATGCAATCGTGAACTCACCTGATCCCTGCGTGGGCTGTCGCTCAACGTCGCGATGCAGGTGACGACCCAGTTCGATGCGTGAGCACGAATGTGGGAGCATCGGCGCCATGAGCGATCCCCGCACCGCACCGTACGGCTCCGTCCGCCTGGCCGACGTGGACACCCTGGCCCAGGCGACGAGATGGTCGAAGAGCATCACGAGGCCGACGACGAGGAGAACCAAACGAACGGTCACGAGGAGCTCTTCGCCGTGATGACCGGACACGCGGTCTTCACGGTCGACGGCGAGGAAATCGACGCGCCGGCCGGGACGATCGTCTTCGCGCGCGATCCGGCGTTGCTCCGCGCCGCCCGGGCAACCGCCGACGGCACTGCGATCTTAGCGGTCGGAGGACCCGCCGGCATCCCGTACACCGTCTCGCGCTGGGAAGCATCGCTCCCGTAACCGAGCCGTCAGGGCAGTCCGGCGCGTGATCTGCGGGCGTCTCAGCTGGGGAAGGTCCGCCGCACGCCGGGCCGATCATCGGCTGGTAGTTTCGACTGTCGAGGACGCGACTCCGGAGGCTGATGACATGAGCGAGGCGAGGTTGGAGAGCGGGGTCCCGACGACCGCGGGATGGTTCGTGGTCAACGCACGAGATGCTCGCTGGCTGCACAACGATATGCGGGCGGTCTGCCGCTTCGGCGGTGAAGGAGAGGCCCATTTCGATGACCTGGGCATCGCGTTGTACTGGCTTGAGCCGGGCCAGCCGATGTCGCTCTATCACCACGAGGCCGGACAAGAGGATTTCCTGGTCCTGCGTGGCGAGTGCATCCTCATCATCGAAGGGAATGAGCGCGCGATCAAGGCATGGGACTTCGTCCACTGCCCACCCAGGACGCCGCACGCGATCATCGCAGCCGGCAGCGAGCCGGCCTTGGTCCTGGCGGTCGGAGCACGTAAGGAGAAGGGAAGCGCCCGCTACCCAATCGAGGCGGCTGCTGTGCTTCGCAACGCTGGGGTGCCTGACGCGACCACCTCTCCGATGGACGTCTATGCCAGGTTCGGCGAAGCTCATCCGGGATCCGCACCGGACATCTTCTAGCTGCGGGCCTGTGGACTCGTGGGGCCCGATATCCGACGGATGACGCGACAGAGCTGGTGGTGTGAGCTGGTGTTGACCGTTGGGCCGACGGTGTTAGCCCGCGCGATCCGTGGGGGGAGGGCAGCGCCGCCAGCTCGGTGGTTAGCGAGGAACTACCTTTGCGAGCGAGTCAGCGTTGAGGGGGGAGTTGTCGCCGAACCCAGTCCACCGCGAGTGGGTGGCGCCGGTCAGTTTCTCCGGCCAGAACGGGACGAACGCACCGCCACCGAGATCGGTCGCAAGCGCGTCAGCCGCTGCGTTGAGCGCCCCGGAGGTGGCAAGATTGCCCCAGCTTCGGGTCTGCACCCGGGTCGCGAGTGCCTGCACGCCTGCGACCAGCTCGGCCGGCGTGAAGTTGCAGTGACCCTGAGCCTCGACGAACGCTTGGCGCAGAAGCGAACTGTCACCCGCGCGGTTGACGAGCTGCGCGTAGTAGTTCTCCTGCTGGACTGGAATCAGCGGATCGGAGATCGTCTTCAGATCCAGCTCTGGGACCTGCAGGCGACCGGTCGGGACCGATGTCTGCGCGAGCGACCGGTACGCGGCCCGGTCCGGCTTGAGGTCGGCGTTCTGGATGAGCGTCTGCAGGTCGCTGTGCAGACTCAGACCGGCATCGTCATATAGCGCCGCGACCTCCGGGTAGTAGGAGGACCGCTCCAGCAGCTTGGCGAAGTTGACACCGATCGTGCCGGCGCCCTCGCCCCCGGCTGCCGCCTCAATCTGATCACGGCCCTCGACGATAAAGGTGATCGGTGTTACCGCGGTGCCGAACAGCCCCGACGAGTAATCGTCGTACTGACCCTGCTCCTGGCCGGGGAAGTCGTAGATGCCCGGCTGCGTCGCGTCACCCCACGGCGAGACGTTCAAGAACGCAAACGCGAGCGCCAGGCGAGCCCGGCCCTGCGGCGTGGCCTGCGCCGCCGTCGCCGCCGCCTGTAGTTTAGCCGCGCTCGCTGCGCTGTCGGAGAACGTGGGCAGGCCGACGGTAAAGTTGGTCAGCTGAATCTTCTCAGTCGGGGCGAGTAACTCGCTGATCGCGTACTCCCCGTCGAGCTGATACTGGTTGAGCTGATTCGCGCCGGCAACCAGCCCGCAGGTGGTCAGCGAGCCGTTCAGCCGACCGTTGGAGTGCTGATCCTCGAGCGCGCTGATCAGACCACCCATCGACGTGCCGAACGCGTAGACCTCCGCGGGAGTCATACCAAGGACGCTCTTCTCGACCGTGGACAGCGTCTGGAACTGGTCGCGAAGCGCGCTGCCGAGCGCCCACCACGAGCCGTGCGGATCGTAGGAGGAACCGGCCATCGCGTACCCCATGCTGAGCAGCGCCGCCTGAGTGGTCGGATCGGGAGCATCGGCCGCGACCGTCGGTCCGTATCCGTGGCTGTAGAGAAGGAGCGTTCCGTTCCAGTTGCCTGGGACGTCGGCGATCCACGTCGCACCGTCGCGAAGCGTTCCGGTGTAGTGGCCGGCCACCGGTGCCGCCCACGCCGAGCCGGAGACTGTCGCCAGCAGCGCGTACACGCTTGCCAGCGCGATGGCAACTCGAACCGACCGCATGCCCAGTCTCAACATCAGTTCTCCTCCTTACCCGACTGCGGCGCGTGAGCCCTCAAGCCACGTCGCCTCTCGCAGTGTGAGAGCCTAGGGAATGTCAATGGCATTGTCAAGCAGCTTGTTACTCAGGAGCGTGCCGAGCGTCGGTGTACCCTCACTGGTCGTGCCGCATTCCGTCACCCCACTACAGGCCGAGGCGCTCGGTCCAGCCGCACCCCGCGTCGGGTATCTGATTTACCGCGTGGAGCGCCAGCTGCGGACGCGGCTAGACGAGGCGGTCGGCACGCACGGTCTGACCACCCCAGCGTATGTCGCCCTCAGCATCCTGCGCGAGCGCGACGGCCTGTCAAACGCCCAGCTCGCACGGTGGGCGTTCGTGACGCCACAGGCGATGAGCCTGGTGATCTTGGCGCTTGAGCGCCGCCGCCTGGTGCGTCGCCGGCCAGATCCGCACCACCGACGCGTGATGCGGACCTCGGTCACCGCTCGCGGCCTGCGCATCCTCGATGACTGCGACCGTGCGATGGACGTCATCGAGACCGACATGCTGCAGGGCCTCGATCCCGCCACGATCGAACCACTCCGTGTCGCGCTCTCCTCGTGTGCCCACTCGCTCCAAGGCAGCCGCCCGCTGCCCGAGCCGCCAGCGCGCCCAGGCGCCAGCGCGAGCAAGCTGCCAGCCGAAGCGGCCGAGACCCGGCCGCCCCAACGACACGCCACCTTCACCGCGGCGGGGTGAAGGCCGCCGGAGAGTCCGCGAAGCTCGTCGAGAACCTCGGTGAGGCCATTGGCGACGCGCGAGAGCTGTTGCTGCAGGTCGTCCCGGTCGCCGGGCGTTCATCGTCTGCGCTCCACGGACGGCGAGGGCGAGCGATACGAGGCGTTGCTGGACTCCGTCGTGCAGGTTGCGCTCAAAGCGCCGGCGTGCCTCGTCGCTCGCGGCGACGATGCGAGCTCGCGATGTGATCGTGCCCAAGCTCGTGGTGCGCCACTTATGGAACAGATTGTCCACAACGGGATCGCGCCGCGGCCGGGACGGGCGCTGCTGCCCCTACCCAAGATTGTCGTCATGCCGATCCCTTTCCAGTTGCCGGACCAGGGTTGGCATTGACCGTTCGGGAGCCGGGAAGGTTACCGCGTCTTCGGCGTCTAACAAGGTAACCGCAAAACTTCTGGAGGGAGACAGCCATGATCAGCCAACGAGCACTCGCAACCACCCAGGCGAGCGCCGGATGCGCGCCGGCGGCGCGGACGGGTTCCCGTAAGGCCAACTGGGCGGTGGGCTTCGCGGTCGCTGGCGCAATCGGCGGATGGCTGTTGATCCTGCCGGCGATCTGCTCGATCGTCGCCATCGTGCTCGGGGTCGCGGCGCGCCGCGAGATCAGGGCGCAGCCTGACCTGAAGGGAGCCACAAAAGCAAAAGCCGCCATCTTCCTCGGCGCAAGCTTCACGCTGCTGTGGCTGCTTCTAGGGATCAGCTTGTTGATGACGATGTCATCCGGGCACGTCGGGGCTTACCTGGGCGGCTAGCGTCCCTGAAGTTCACCCGATGGACCTGGGGCGGCCCAGGTACGCACCGCCCGCCGGTCTCGAACGAAGCAACGTCGCGCTTTCTATGTCCGGGTAGTACGGGGCGACCGCGAAAAGCTCCGGCGGGTCTTCCCGACAAGGATGGTCGCCGAATCTGCTGGCGAGTCGCCCGCGCAAGGGTCGTCGCTGCGATGTGACTGACGATTCGCTCGCCCCAAACTCAAAGCGCGGCTTGCCACCGGCCACGGCGACGCCCAGATCACGGGGGGAAGCTGGTCCACGTGCGAAACGAGCGATGGGTTAGGCGGCGAGCTCGTACGTTTCGGCGTCAACGCCCAGATCAACGGAGGCAGCAGCGCATGGGCACGATCACTACGGCCGACGGCACAGAGATCTTCTACAAGGACTGGGGCTCGGGCCAACCGATTGTTTTCAGCCACGGCTGGCCGCTTTCGGGCGACGATTGGGACGCCGTCACTGCGAGCCTGGCGAGGCGCAGCGAGCCGACTGACGCAGGCAAGAGCGCTGCTTGCCAGCGCCCCGAGAAATGCACGCGCGGAGTCGCCCGGGATCCGAGCGTAACCGGCCAAGATCAGGGGGCGGACTGCTGCTCGGCAGACGCGGCTTCGACCCGGTCGCTGATCCGGCCGGAGCGATCTCGCGTGACCCTCGGAGCACGAAACGGGCGAATGGTTCGGTGATCCTCTGGTTCGGGACAGGCCGCTCGTCACAAGGTCCTCGCGATCTTCGGTCAACAGAACCCGAGCAAGTCCTTGGCTGCGCGCTTGGGCATCGTGCCTTCGCCTGAGTACGCAGGATGGGACACGTTGTGAACGCACTTCCCTCGGTGAAAACGACCCACTTGTGACGCTCGCGATGGGTGATGACGCTGCCGTTCGCCTCCCACATCGCACAACGACGGGTCTGCACGTCTGCCGCAGACGCCCAGGTCGGGTCGACGGTCGAAATGTAGGGACCTGCGGTACTCGGCTCAACGCAGCAGGTAGTAGATCTCGGTCTCGAGCTCGTCGGGGTTCTCTCGCCAGTGACCGTAGATCTCCCATCGGGGTCCAGCCGGTTGAAGTCCGTGGGCCTCGACGTACCGGCGCACCACGTCGTGCGTGGTGCTGAGCTGCGCGTAGTCGCCGCGGTGCACCGCCATAGCCGCGTTGCCGCCGGGAAGATGAGACGCGATTATGCGCCCGCCAGGCTTGAACGGCCTCGGCGCCAAGACCCCAATCTCCACATTGGGTTTCTGATCCTTATAGAGCATGATGTTCTGCCATGCTGGCGAGGACCCAGCCTCGGCGGCTAGGTCGCTGCTGGCGCGAACGAACGTGTAGACCTCGTCCAACAGCTGCGACCAGAGCTTTGGGAACTCCTCCCAGTTGGTCGTCTGAGCGATGACCGCAGTGAGCCGGGGTGTAACGGTCTCGATTATGACCCGGGCGCTCCCCATGGACGCAATCTACGCCGAGGGCTCGCACCTGTGCTGCGCGACGTTTGCGTCCGCGGCGTGATTGCTCAATCGACCTGGGCGCGACCCTTGACTTTCCCTCGAACTGGAGGAAATGATTACCGCCCCACCGGGGGAATCCTTGGTCAAAGAACGGCCGAGGACGACCGGGAACGGCAGAAATGTGACGAGTCCGACCAGCACACACTTCGCAGCGCCGGCCGACGCGTCGTCGTTGCCGTCTGTTGTACGGGTCGGCGAGAGCGCGTCGCCGCGTGGCGGCGCGTCCAACCTATGGAGGCCGAAATGAGCAGCGACTACGACGTCATCGTGCTCGGCGGCGGCTCGCCGGGCGAGCACTGCGCAGGCGCCCTGGCGGAGGGCGGCCTGCGCGTCGCCGTCGTAGAGCGCGAGCTCGTGGGAGGGGAATGTTCGTACTGGGCGTGCATCCCGTCGAAGACGCTGCTACGGCCGGGCGAGGCGGTCCACGAGGCGCGCGAGGCGGCCGCGAGCGCCGAGGTCGATGTTGAGGCGGCGCTTGCCTGGCGTGACTTCATGGTCTCTGATTACTCCGACGCCGGACAGGAGCGCTGGCTGGCTGATCACGGCATCGATCTGTTGCGCGGCAGTGGCCGGCTCGCCGGCCCGGGCGTCGTCGAGGTCGACAGCGTGCGCCACACGGCCGACCACGTGGTCCTCGCGAACGGCGCCGATCCGTTCGTGCCGCCGGTCCCGGGACTGCGCGAGCTCGCGGGCGTCTGGACCAACCGCGAGGCGACGTCCATGAAGGCCGTTCCGCGCCGCCTGCTCATCCTGGGCGGCGGGCCGGTCGGAGTGGAGATGGCGCAGGTCGTGTGCCGGCTCGGCGGCGAGGTGGCGCTCGTCGACACGGCCGACCACGTACTCGCGAGGGAGCCGGCGCCGCTGGGTCAGGCGTTAGGCGAGATGATGCGCCGCGAGGGCATCGAGCTTGTGCTCTCCGCCAACGCGACGGGCGCCCGACGCGACGGCGAGCATTATGTCCTCGAGCTCGACGACGGGCGTGAGCTCCGCGGCGACCGACTGCTCGTCGCCACGGGCCGGCGACCGCGTGTCGAGGGGCTCGGCCTCGAAACCGTCGGCGTCGAGCCGGACGCGCACGGAGTTCCGGTTGACGCCCACCTGCGCGCGGCAGAGCGCCTCTGGGCGATCGGCGATGTCACCGGCCTCTGGCCGCTGACCCACGTCGGCAAGTACCAGGGTGACGTGGTTGCCGCGAACATCCTCGGGGAGCCGCGAAAGGCCAACTATGAGGCCGTTCCCCGTGTTGTCTACACGGATCCGCAAGCCGCGGCGGTGGGCGCTGACGCGGGCCGCTTCAGCGCCGTGGTCCCGGTGTCGGAGGTCGCGAAGACTGCCACCTATACGCGCGCCTACGCCGAGGACAACGGTTTCCTGACGGTCCTTAGCGACGGCGAGCGGCTGAACGGCGCCTACGCGCTCGGCCCCGAGGCGGGCGAGTGGCTGCAGCAGGCCACGCTCGCGATCCGCGCTCACGTCCCGCTCGACGTCCTGGCCGACACGATCCAGCCGTTCCCGACGTTCTCGGAGATCTACGTCGCCGCGCTGAAGGCGCTCCGCGAGGAGATCGCGGCAGCGCCCAAGCCGATCGGCGCGGGACCGCCCATGCCGAGCTGACGGCAGGAGAGCGCCTACCGGCATCGTCTCCGACATCGATGGTGCGCGCGAGGAGCTCATCGCCCGGCGATGGAGCTCTCGTCGGCTGGTGCGGAGTTCCATGCTCGGGTAGTGACCGGGGACACTCGGAGCGATTCGAGTTCCGAGCTGATCGGGCGCGAGGCCGAGAGAAAGCGCGTAGATGCGGTCCTGGATCGCCTGCACGAGAGGGGCGGTGCGCTGCTCGTGCGGGGGGAGGCGGGCATCGGTAAGTCGTCTTTGCTGCGCCACGCGCGGGAGCGTGCGTGTGCGTTGGGCTTCCGGACGCTGGGGACGGTGGGGGTGGAGTCGGAGGCGGAGCTGGCGTTTGCTGGGCTCCATCAGCTCGTTGACTCGATCGCCGACTTGGTGGAACTGCTTCCGGACCCGCGGCGGCGCGCCCTTCAGGCGGCTTTCGGGATCGCCGGCGAGGTCGAGCCCGACCCGTTTCTTGTCGCGCTCGCCGCGTATCAGGTCATTCGCCTGTCGGCCAGATCGGGGCCCGTGGTTGTGCTGGTGGACGACGCGCAATGGCTCGATCGCTCCACGTTGGGGGTCTTGACGTTTATCGCGCGGCGGATTGAGACCGAGCCGGTTGCGCCTGTGGCCGCCGTTCGAATGGGCTACCCGACGCCGTTGGAGGAGGCTCACCTCCCGGTGTTTGAGCTGCAGCGGCTGAGTGCAGCCGCGGCGGCTGAACTGCTGGAGCGTGCCTTCGCGACCAGACTGCGTGATGTTCCCGACGCGACGCAGCTGTGCTTGTTAGCGGCAACGCTTGACCCTCGCGCGTCGCTTGGCGAAGTGGTCGAGGCGGCCTCGACGCTCCACGGATCGAGGGTCGGGCTCGCCGCGCTCGACCCGGCGGTGGAGGCGGGGCTGGCCGAGGTCGTCGAGACGGACGTTCGCTTTCGGCACCCATTGATCAGCTCTGCCGTGCGGCAGGCCGCATTGCCGGCGCAGCTGAGTGCGATGTACGGCGCTTTGGCCGAGGTGGTCGTAGACCCGGAGCGCCGGCTGTGGCATCGAGCAATGGCGGCCGTGGGGCCCGACGACGGGATTGCTCAGGCCCTCGAGAAGCACGCGGCATTGGCCAGACGCCGCGGAGCGGTGACGGTGGCAGCCGCCGCTATGGAGCGGGCGGCCGCGCTCACCACCGACCCGCACCGCAAGGGCGAGCGATTGGTGCGGGCCGCCGAGATCGCGCACGAGCTCGGTATTGTCGCGGTGGCGCGCCGCCTGCTCGTGGAGGCAGAGTCGCTCGAGGTCGGCCCGCTCGAGATGGCCCGTTTGGCATGGCTTCGGCAGATGATCAGTGGAGACGTCTGGTTTGAGTCAAGCGCGGCGAAGACGTTCGTGACGATCGCGGAGCAGATGCGCGACGGAGGGGACGCCGATATGGCGTTGCGCTCGCTTGTACCGATAGCGCATCGAAGCTGGTGGACACGAACCCGCCCGAGGACACAGCAGTACCTGGTCGACGCGGCCCAGAGCATGGGTGCCCCCGCCGACGACCCACGCCTGCTCGCCGTCATCGCTCTCGCGGATCCCGAGTCGACCGGGCCGGTGGTCCGGGGCCGCGTCTCACGCATTCGGCGGCACGAGGTCGCCGATCCGATCCATGCGGTGTATTTGGGCATCGCCGCAGAGAAGGCGGGCGACTTCGCGGCGGGCGCGGCGTTTCTCGCCCGGGGCATCGAGCGCCTGCGAGAGCAGGGGAGGCTCGGGATGCTCACCCAAGCGCTCGTGCATTACGCCTGGGCGGCCACCCACGCGGGTGACTGGGGAGCAGCCGCAGCGGCCGGCGCGGAGGCGGTGGGTTTAGCCCGAGACACCAACCAGCCGCAGTACGGGCTCACGGCGGAGCTCGTTGCCGCGCTGGCGGCGGCGCTGCGTGGCACCGAGTCGGACGTCGCGGCGAGGCTCGCCGAGCCCGAGCGGACCCTGCGGGCGATGAAGGGCGGCCCGCTGCTTGCGCCGGCGCACCTCGCGCGGGGTGCGGACGCGCTCGGGGAGGGACGGCACGAAGAGGCATTTCGCCACCTGTGGCCGGTGTTCGACGAGAACGCTCCGGAGTTTCATCGCTTCATGCGCTGGCCCGCGGTGCTCGACCTGGTCGAGGCCGGGGTGGGGAGCGGACAAACCGAGCGACTGAAAGACGAGCTTGCTGAGCTCGAAGCGATCGCCGCGCGGAGCGAGCCGCCCATGCTGCGCGTCGGGTTGATCTGCGCGAGGCCGCTGACGGCCCCCGACGACGACGCTGAGGCCCTGTTCCTGACCGCGCTCGAGCAGGATCTGAGCGACTTTCCGTTCCAGCGCGCCCGGACACTGTTCTCCTTCGGTCGCTGGCTGCGCCGTCGGCGACGCAGCACCGAGTCGCGCGAACCATTGCGGGCCACGATCCAGCTGTTTGACGCCCTTGGCGCAACGCGATGGAGCCGCCGGGCTCGACAGGAGCTGCGCGCCACGGGCGAGACGATCGGACGTCACGCCGACGCCCGCGACCGCCTCACCGCCCAGGAGCTCCAGATCGCACAGCTCGCCGCCGCAGGGCTATCCAACCGTGAGATCGGGGAGCGCCTGTTCCTCTCCCACCGCACGATCGGATCACATCTCTACCGCATCTTCCCGAAGCTCGAAATCACGGCGCGGTCGCAGCTACGCGACGCACTCGCGGCTGCCACGGGCGAGCGAGAACCAGTCGGCTGACTCAAGAGAATCCGGGCGCCGGGAGTCAGGATCCCGCGTGATTCCACCGGCTCTACCGAAGGGAAGGAGTATGTCCTCGCAGACCAAGCCGAGCATCGTGTTTGCTCACAGGCTGTGGGCCGACGGTTCGTGCCTTGGCAAGCTCATCACCCCACTTCGAGCCGAGGGTTACAGGTGATCGCCGCTTCCAACCCACAACCCAGAGGAGCCCATATGACCGACCAGCCGAAGATTGTGCTCGTACACGGCGCCTGGGCCGACGGGTCCAGCTGGAGTGCCGTCATCGAGTCCCTCCAGGCCAGGGGCTACAACGTCACCGCCCCTCAGTTCCCCGAGACGTCCCTCGCGGACGACGTCGCGCGCCTGCGACAGATCCTTGTCCAGCAGAGTGGGCCGACGATCGTCGCGGGACACTCCTACGGCGGCCAGATCATGACCGCGCTCGGCGACGATGCGCCCAACGTGGTCGGCCTTGTCTACATCGCGGCGTTCGGGCTCGACGAGGGCGAGTCGCTCGGCGCGCTCCTCGGCGGCGGGCCCCCGACGCCGTCGTTGGCGCACCTCACCGTCGACGAGCAGGGCTTCTCCTGGATACCCGAGGACGATTTCGTTAACCACTTCGCGGCTGACGTCGATCCCGTCAGGGCACGCGTTATGCACGCGGTTCAGCAGTGCCTGTCGATGAGCACTTTCGAGGACGTCATGGGCCTACCCGCCTGGAAGTCGCGCCCGTCGTGGTACCTGGTCGCGACCAACGACGAGGCAATCCCTCCAGACGCCGAGCGGATGTTCGCCCAGCGCATGGGCGCCACCACGGTCGAGGTCCCCTCAAGCCACGTCGCGATGGTCTCGCACCCGGGTGAGGTGGTGAGGCTGATCGAGGCCGCGGCAGACGCCACTCGCAGCGCATCGGTCGCCGAAGGGTCTGCCTGAGTTGCACGGTGATCGGCCGGGCTGTCAGAACACGACCACGAGAGGAGTCATCCAGCAATGCCGATGATCGATGTGTACGCGACGGAGGGAACGTTTGCCGACAAGCACGCGCTCGCCCAGAACCTCGCCGCGGCAGTGATGCGGTGGGAGCAGGTGCCAGACTTGGCGCTGTTTCGCGACAACACGGCCGCTTTCGTGCATGACCTTCCGGCGGACGCGATCGCTAACGTCGACGGGGAGAGCACTTCGGTTCGGGTGCAGGTTCTCACTCCGGCTGGCGTGCTAGTGTCGTGAGTCAAAAGTTCGTCTGGAGCTGGTTTTAGACTTGGTGGATGCCAAGTCCGATAGCTGTTGAGGTCGTTCTCACTGGTGCGGAGCGCGAGCAGTTGGAGGCGCGGGAAGAGCGCGCAGGCGCTTGCGCAGCGCTCGCGGATCGTGCTCGCTGCTGCAGAGGGTTTGAACAACACGGAGATCGCGGAGCGGTTCTCGCTTGATCACGGGACGGTCCGTAAGTGGCGCAATCGGTTCGCGGCCGATCGGCTGGACGGGCTGCTGGATGAGCCTCGTCCTGGTCGGCCGCGAACGGTCATGGACGCGCAGGTCGAGGAGGTGATCGTCAAGACGCTTGAGTCCGCGCCGCGGGATGCGACGCATTGGTCGACCCGGTCGATGGCGGCCGAGGTCGGGCTCTCGCAGACAGCTGTGTCGCGGATCTGGCGGGCGTTTGGTCTGCAGCCGCACCGCCAGCAGACGTGGAAGCTGTCCAAGGACCCGCAGTTCATTGACAAGGTCCGTGATGTCGTCGGTGTGTACCTTGATCCGCCTGAGCGAGCGGTGGTTCTCTGCGTTGACGAGAAGAGCCAGGGTCTCGGGGTGCTACTCACCAGAAGCCAGGCAGGCAAGCTCACCGACAAGATCGGAGGACGCCCGATCGTGCTCGCCGGCGTCCTGCTCACCGCGATCGGCACCATCGCCTACACCCAGGTCGGTGTCCACACCAACGAGATCCTGCTCGGCCTCAGCCTCGTCGTACGCGGCGCCGGCCTCGGCGCCATCACGGTCCCCGTCATGGCCACCTCCTACCTCGGACTGCGACCCGACCAGGTACATCACGCCAGCACCGTCACCCGGATCTCACTACAAATCGGCGGCGCGTTCGGCATCGCCATCCTCGCGATAATCGTCACGACCCAGATCAAGACCTACCACGCCACCAGCCTCGCGGGCCACGCCACCGCGTTCGGCACCGCGTTCTGGTGGTCACTCGGCCTCACCGCCATCGCCATCATCCCCGCCCTGGCCCTGCCACACCAGTCCAAACAACCCGCCGATGGCAGCTACCCGGACGGGGCTCACACCCGCAGGCGACGACGAGGTTATGTTCGGTCAGCTACTCGATAAGCAACCTCCAAACGCTGGTCGCACTCTCAGAAGTGCTGTAAATAGCGCCGGTGCCGTCAAGGCAACGGCGTAGGTTCCCCCAAGTCCTGCAAGACGATGAAGGAGGCCTACGCCGTGAGACGTACCGTACCGCCGTCGGCGGAGATAGAAGCCCGGATTGAGCACATGTTGAGTGTCGGGGTGGGTGAGAACCCGCGCGAGTCGCTCTCGGAGCTGGCGAAGCTCGGGCGCGTCTGATCATCCAGCGGGCTGTTGAGGACGAGTTCGACGCGTGGCTGGGCCGTGCGCGCTACGAGCGCCGGCCGGCCGAGCAGGGCGATGAGCGCGGCGAGGAGAGCGGGCTGCGGAACGGGTTCCGTCCGCGCAGGCTGCAGACCGCGGAGGGGGAGCTCGAGATCGAGATCCCACAGGTCCGTCAGGCGGCGGAGACGTTCGCGTCGAAGCTGTTCCCGAGGACCCCGAAGCTGGTGCGAACGGAGCCGTTGAAGGCGTTAGTGATCGGCGCGTTCGTCAGGGGCCTGTCGATGCGTGACGTCGAGTCGCTGTGCGAGGAATCGGGGCTCGGGAAGCTGTCGAAGGCGACTGCCTCGCGGATGTGTGAGGAGCTCAAGGAACGCTTCGAGCGATTCCGCCGCCGCGACCTGTACGGGATCGGGCTGACCGCGCTGTTTCTCGATGCGACGTTCATCGCAGTCAGACCGGACGGGCCCAAGGAAGGCGTCCAGGTCGCCTGGGGGTTCACCGAAGACGGCGAGCGGGTGCTGTTGTCGGTCAGCTTGGGGATGCGCGAGTCGTTCGAGGACTGGCAAGCGTTCGGTCGCGATCTGATCAGCCGCGGGCTGGGCGCGCCGATGCTGATCGTCGCCGACGGCGCCCCCGGCTTGATCAAAGCGATCGAGCAGTGCTGGCCGGCGTCAGACCGACAGCGGTGCTGTGTTCACCGCGCCCGGAACCTGTACGCCAAGGTCCCCGGCCGCGAACGCGAACGCGTCAAGCACGCCTACTGGCAAGCCCTGGACGACGCGATCAGTGAACAGGACGCCAAGCGCAGGCTCCAGGCGCTCGTCGACGACCTCGACAAGGGAGGGTTCACCGCCGCCGCCCGCTGCCTCGCCGACGACCTTGACGCCTTGGTCGTGCACCTGCGATACCCCGTCCGGCACCGCCGCAGATGGCGGTCGACGAATGAGACCAGCTGCCTGACCCTGGTCTGGGCCGTGCTCGACCTACTGATCACCCACGAGACCAACGGCATCCACTTCAACGCACTCGACCGCCAACGCCTCAAACAAGCGCGCTACCAAGGCACCGAGCAAACCCTCCCCGAGGAGGTGACAGCCGCCTAAACTGAGCACCACCGGGAACCGCATCTACAGCACCAAAGAGACGCCACCCTGGCGAGCGGTCAGTTGCCGGAATTAGCCCAAACTAAAAGCGTACGATCCACCGGGTGAGGGCGTCGATCGCGACTGTGGCCGCGGTGCTGCTCCTGGCGGCCGTCGCGTTCGCCAGCGGCAGGTCGCCGCGGCCGGTGATCGCCTACACCCAGCGCCGCACGCTGGCGCACACCGAGCTCTATGTCACTGGTGCCGGTGGCGCGCGTGAAGTCGGGAACGGCCAGAACCCGTCGGTCGCGCCCGACGGGCGGATGGTCTCGAGCAGTGCTCTCGGGAGTATCGGCCCAGCCCTGACCCTCTATGCGACGGCCGGGCGGCGCTTGCACTCGTTCTTCAATGACCGTGTGATCGCCGTCCCGCTGGCCTGGTCGCCTGACTCCCGCTATCTGGTCGTGCTGCTGGGGGCGGACCCGCCACGGATCACCAGCTCCTGGCTGGCGGTGGTTGACACCAGGACGATGACCGCGCGGACGGTCGCCACCGGGATCATCAGGGGCGCGAGCTTCGCCCCGTCGGGACCCGACCGGCTCGTGTACGGCTACGAGGCAAGCTCAGCGCAGGTCCAGGACCCCGTGGTCAACCTCTACACGGTCAACCCTAACGGCTCTGACCGCGCGCAGCTGACCACCGACGGCAAAAGCCTCCAACCGCTCTGGACCGCCAGGGGCATCGTCTGTGACCGCGCGACGACCCGCGGCGCCGGCCGCTCCCCGGCCTTCCAGCTGTGGCTGTTACACGGCGGCCAGAGCAGGCAACTGACCTCCCGGGCCGTCGTGGAGATCGTGCCACGGGCGGCGTCGGCCAACGGCAACCGGCTGATCGCCGACTACGCGGGGCCGGGCGTCAACCGCCCGTTGGCCATTCAGCTGTCGCCGCGCTGGGTCCGCGCGCTCGCCACCGGCGGCCGAACCGTGCAGGGAGCCGGGATCTCACGGGACGGCCGGACCCTGCTGCTCGAGCGCGGGCCGTCGGCGCGCCTCCCGCCTTACGAAGGTGTCGTCGAGACGGTTCCGTTCGGCGGCGGCCAGCCGACGCGAATCGCCAGCGGCAGCTCGGCTGCCTGGAACGGCTGACCCGAGCACCGGGGCTCCTTGTTGCGCAGCCTGTATGTCCGTGCGGGCGCGTCAGTTCTGATCTCGGCTCACTTCGGGCTCGCCCGTCGCGAGAATCACGCAGTTTGCCTGCTCGCGCATAGGGAAGTGGACAGCGCAGTCCGAGTGCGTCAGAGATCCGATCTGGTCCGTTTCACGGACCGGTTCCAAGTCAGACGATGGCGCGTCCCGGCGTCAGGCCGTCTAGAAGAAGTGTCAGAGCGCGGCTGCCCGCGGCGGCTCGGCCGGCGGGACCGTCGGCGTCCTCCATCGCGCCCCTTACCATCGCCATCACCAAGAATATGTCGGCGATCGTCATGGGGCACCGCACCGTGCCGACGGCTTTCGCTTTGCGCAACGGTTCCTTCATGAGTTCGGCCAGACGGCGTCGGGCTCTCTCCCGCTCAGAGCCAAGGCATGCGTCCTCCCGGGCGAGCTCACCGAGAGAATAGAAGTGAGCCATGCTGTCGAGAATGCTTCGAAGCATGAGGAAGACCGCGTCCGGGTCTCCGGCGTGCTCGGCCGCGACCTGCTCGATTCGTTCCATGTGCTCGGCCAGGATCGCTGCGGCGAGGCTGCGGCGGTCCGGGAAGTTGCGATACAGCGTGGCCTGTCCCACGCCCGCGCGCCGCGCGACTTCACACATCGGGACGTCCGCGGTGTCGGCGAACAACTCCCGTGCGGCGGCCAAGATCGCCTCGCGGTTGCGCTGAGCGTCCCGGCGCCTCGGTTCCTGACTTGTGGCCGTCATAGGAGCGAGTCTAGTAACAAAGCGGACGTAGTTGGGGCGCGGGGGAACCCCTGAGCAACCGAGATGGACAGTGTTGTCCGGTTACGCTACAACTATCGACAGTCGGAGTCGCACCGCAACAGCTTCCGCTCCAGTGGCTTACGCCGCGTCTGCGCCATGGCGGCTCTGACCGCGTCCCTCTACCTGACGACCGACACCCTCATGCCCATCGAGCAGCCACCACCGCGCGATGCCGCGGCGGGGGCATCCCACGCCAACTTCGCCGGATTGGCGCGGCTCGCCGCGCTCGTGAAAGGCGCATCCTGATGCGCGTCGGACCGCTGGCCGGTCGCTACCCGGCTCTAGCCACGATGGTGATCGCTGCGCTGGTCCCGTACCTGATGCTCTCGTCGGCGCTACAGCCACTGACGCCGATCATCGCGCGTCAGCTGCATATGAGCCTGCAAACCATCAGCCTGGGTGCGGGTTTGGCCAACGCAGGCTATGCAGCGGGCACGGTGATTGCGGTTGCGGTAGCGATGCACCTGCCCCAACGCCGAATGCTCGTCGTCTACGCGGCACTCCTCGTCATCGGATCGCTCCTGGCGGCGGCAGCGCAGGATCCCGCGATGTTCATCGCCGGCCATGTGCTGCAGGGGCTGTGCACGAGCCTGATGCTGATCGCGGCCGCGCCGCCCCTGGTCCTCGGGTTCGGATCGGCGCGGTTTCGTGAGACTGCGGTGATCATGAACCTGTGCATCTTCGGCGCGGTCGCGCTCGGCCCGACGGTCGGCGGTATCCAGGCACAGTCCGATGCATGGCGGCCGCTGTTCTACATCGTCGCCGCGATCGCGTTCGTAGCGTTTGTGCTCACGATCCTGACGTTTGAGGACGCCCCGCCCGCGGACCGAAGCGCCCCTTGGGATCCGGCCGCGATCAGCCTGGCGGTCGCCGGCCCGGTGGCAGCGTTCTACGGTGCCTCCGAGCTGCTCACCCACCGGTTCGTCGACGCCTCGACGCTGGGGTTGCTGGTCGTCGGGCTGGCGCTGATTGTCTTCTTGATCGTTTACGAGTACCGCGCGAAGCATCCGCTGCTGACGATTCGCACGATGTTCCAGAGCACAATTCCGGTAGCGGGAATCGTCGTGGCTCTGTTCGCCGCCGCGGCATCGGTGTCGGCGACGGCCCTGACCGCGGTTCTGCTGTCTGAGCATTACGGGCCGCTGCACGTCGGGTTGCTGTACCTGCCTGAACTCGGCGGCGCGATTCTGACGGCGTTCGCGCTTGGCGCGGTGATCCGCAAGCGCGCAATCCACTACCTCCCGCTCGTCGGGATGGTGTTCCTCGCTGCGGGAATCCTCACTTTCCGCATCGAGCTTCCCCCGAGCCAGGCGCTCGCGCTGATCGGCTCCGGGCTGACCGGGATCGGCCTCGGCGCGACGGTCGCGCCGGCGCTATTCGTCGCGGGCCTATCGCTGGCCGCGGCTAACTTCCAGCGCCTGTTCGCGATCATCGAGCTCATGCGCGCGGTCGCGGCGTTCATGATCGCGCCCATATTCGTGCATTTCGCCGCGACGGTCGGAGGCAGCCCGAAAGCCGGTACCGGTATCGCGCTGTGGATCGGCTTTGCGCTCTCGGTCACGGGCGCCGTCATCGCCGTGCTGCTGTACGCGCTCGGCGGGGCGCGCGCGCAAACGCCGAAGCTCGAACCCTTCCTAGCCGGCGAGGCGCCTGCCTGGTATTCGCCACCGCTGCTGGCGGCGATCCGCCGGCGGCGCGTCGCTCCCGCGGTCGGTGAGGATCCCGCGCGACAATGAGCACCCACCCACGCGCTCCCACCACCGGCCCTGTCGTGTTCGCCTACGACGGCTCCGATCTGGCTCGCCTCGCGATCGAGGAGGCCGGCCAGCAGCTCGCGGCAGGCCGCGACGGGCTCGTGCTCACCGTGTGGCAACCCTTCGACCTCGGATTCATCCCGGCCGACGGGCTCCAATTCAACACAGAGCAGATCACCGAGGTCCGCGACGCCGCTGAGCGGACGGCGGCGGATGGCGCCAGGCAAGCGGGCGGGGCCGGGTTCCGAGCGCAGAGCCTGGCCGTCGAAGGGTCGCCTTCCTGGAAAATCATCGTCGAGGTCAGCGAAGCGCGCGACGCCAGTCTCATCGTTCTCGGCTCTCACGGCCACACGGGGCTCGCCGACGCTCTACTCGGCAGCGTCGCCCGAGCCGTCGCCGCGCACTCGCGGCGCTCCGTGCTCATCGCGCACCGCCGCGCCTGATGCGGAGATCCGAGCGACGGGACGCCTATCTGCGCCGCGCGATCGCCGGCCAGCCAGGCTGCCCGAACTGATCCTAAGGAACCTTGCACGAAGTACGCGCGCGATCCGATCGGTCGCTCAAGATCTGACCAACCACGGCACGAGCAAAGCGGGGCTCTGCGGCACGCTGGACAGAGTGCTGTCACCATTGGACCGGGTGCGGAGGCCGGAGCGGCCGCGGAATGGCGCGAGACCGCATGGCTTCGTGAAGGCGGACGTGAGCGGCAAGGGGCGGGGCGCGAGCCGCAAGTCGTACCGGCGTCGGAGCTAGCGCGCTTCCCTAACCATCGAGATCAGTCAAGTCGGTTGTCGTGGTGTAACGCTGTGAGCTCGTCGTTTGGGGTTTGGGGTTCTAGCCCGTGTTGAGGGCGGCGGCCTCCTTGTTTGGTTGTTGTTCGAGCGATTCGTCCTCGTTCAGGGTCGCGGCCTGGATCAGGGTCATCGATTCGGCTGAGAGGTAGCGGCGTTGGACGAGCCACTCGTCGTTCTGTTCTGAGAGCAGCGCGCCGGCGAGTCTGATGACGGCTTGGTCGTTGGGGAAGATCCCGACGACGTCGGTGCGGCGGCCGATCTCCTTGTTGATTCGCTCCAGCGGGTTCGTGGCGCGGAGCTTGGTCCAGTGCTCTGAGGGCAGCTGGTAGAAGGCGATCAGGTCTTCCTCGGCTTGCTCGAGGAGGGGGCCGCGCCGGCGCAGCGACCCAACGCAGCGCCCGAGGGAGTCGCCGTTGCGGTCCGCTGGGCCGTAGACACCCAGGTAAGCCGCATCGCTATGGGGACTAAGGTGCACCCACCCAACGCTCGGCGTTGTGGGAAACCTCGCTTGAGCAGGAGATCTTGACGAACGGCTACGGCGTACGCCGAGCGGTGAGGGCCAGCATGTGGGACAGCTGCCACGGCGAGCTCGCGCTTCCCGAGAAGGGCACGCTGCTTGGCGCCAAACCCGGGGCCGGCTCGCGGAGAGGGTTCCAAAAAGTTTCCATACGGCCCTCCGCCCGTACTCCCCGAGGACCCCCACCCCTGAAAACCCACGTAAACACTGGCGATCCCCCCAAGCCCTCTGTCGGACTCGAACCGACGACCCCTTCCTTACCATGGAAGTGCTCTACCAGCTGAGCTAAGAGGGCGNNGGGCGCGCGGTGCCAGCGTATCGTGTCGCCTGCGCCGTCGCGGGTCGAGGGTTTGTGAGCGCCGGACCGGGGCCCGCGCATCGATGATGTCGGGAATCTCCATGGACGGTGCGCGTAGCACCGATGGCGGGACCAGGATTCGAACCTGGGAAGGCTGAGCCACGTGGTTTACAGCCACGCCCCTTTGACCGCTCGGGAATCCCGCCGCGAGGGGCGGGAGTCTAACGACGGCGCGCCGAAGCTCCGGCCGCCGCGGACGTTCCTAGCCGACGTCGCGTAGGCGCTGCGCCTCCGGCAGAGCCTCGAGCTTCTTCAGCGTGTGATTCTCAATCTGGCGGATCCGCTCGCGCGTGACGTTAAATGCGCGACCGACCTCCTCGAGCGTGTGCGGACGCTCTCCCGTCAGCCCGAAGCGCAGTTCGATCACCTCGCGCTCACGTTCTGGAAGCGCCGCAAGGGCGCGCCGCAGGTTCTCGCGACGGAGGTGCTCGGAGGCAACCTCGAACGGCGACTCAGCCGACTGATCCTGGACGAAATCTCCGAGCTCGGAGTCCTCCTCCTCACCGATCGGCTTCTCCAGGGACACCGGCTGCTGGGCCATCCGCAGGATGTCGCGAATCTCCCGCGACGTCGTCTCGAGCTCGGTTGCGATCTCCTCCGGCGTCGGCTCGCGGCCGAGCTGCTGGACGAGCTGGCGCTCGACGTGGACCACCTTGTTGAGCTTGTCGACCATGTGGACGGGAATCCTGATCGTCCGACCCTTATCGGCGATCGCGCGCGTGACCGCCTGGCGAATCCACCAGGTCGCGTAGGTCGAGAACTTGTATCCCCGGCGATAGTCGAACTTCTCGACGGCGCGGATCAGCCCTAAGGAGCCCTCCTGGATCAGGTCCAAGAACGTCAGCCCGCGCCCGAGGTAGCTCTTTGCGATCGAGACTACGAGTCGCAGGTTCGCCTCGATCATCTGCTGCTTGGCGTTCATGTCGCCGCGCTCGATGCGCTGCGCGAGCGCCACCTCCTGCTCCGCGGTGAGCAAGTGGACGCGACCGATCGAGCGCAGGTAAAGCCGCAGCGAGTCGAGGCTCGGCTCCACCGTGAGATCGATCTCGTTCGTCCGCTTTCCCCTCTCGGCGCGCGGCTCAACGGCCTGCGCGGCGGCCGACTCGACCCTGCCCGCTTCCGAGACGGCCCTCCGCCCGTCTGCTTGGAGGATGTCGATTCCCTGCTCGTCGAGATAGGTGTGCAGCTCTTGGAGCTGCTCCTTGGTGACCTCGACCTCTTCCAGGCACGTGGCGATCTGATCGAAGGTCAGAAAGCCCCGCTCGTGTCCTTCGGCGATGAGCGGACGCAGTTCGTCGATCTCAACGATCGGAGCGTCATCGCCCAACAGAACCATTCCTTTATCGCTCACTGGCCTGAGCTCCTCCCAGACGCGCACCTCGGGCGGGCCCGAGTTCGAAAACTCACTGTCCCGCGGCAACGCCGCGGAGATGCTGAACTCTGTTTTCTCGGTCTGTGCCCCGAGGTTGGTTCCACCTGCGCTGCGAATTGATACCACATTTGGGCGACATCGATGCATCACGCACGAAGTCCATCGGCCGGCGGCGGCTCGGCATCTTTACCCTATGGAGCAGGATGTTCTCCAGCCGGCCCTCCCCCCCCTTCCCGATCGACGTCCAGGCGCAGCTTCCCACGGTCCATCTGAGCATCTCGCGCGTGGGCGTGACCGGGATCGAGAAGGTGATCCGGATCCGTCAGAACGGAGCCGAGCAACTGTTCTCCGCTCGCTTCGAGTGCGTCGTCGATCTCGGACCCAAGCAGAAGGGCGCGCACATGTCTCGCTTCGAGGAGGTCGTCAACGAAGTGATCGGCGACGTCGTCCTCGGCGAGTCGCCGTTCAAGGCCGAGACCCTCGCCGAGCACATCGCCGAGCTCGTCCGCGTGCGCCAGGACGCGCGGCGGGCGGAGGTCAGCATCGAGGCCCGCTTCCCCGAGCACAAGCCAGCCCCGGTATCCGGCATCCAGACGCAGGAGCTCTACACCCTGCACGGCTCGGCGGTGACGTCCGAGCTCGGCACCCGGCGGCTGACCGGGGTGACAGCCCAGGGGATCACCGCATGCCCGTGCGCTCAGGAGCTCGTCGCCGGCGCCGCGCGCGAACGGCTGTCCGCGGAAGGGTTCGACGCTGACGAGATCAACAAGATCATCGAGGCCGTTCCGATCGCCACGCACAACCAGCGCGGCCTGGGCACGCTCCACATCGGCTGCACGGAGTCATGCCGCGACGAGATCGAGGCCGCAACGCTGCTCGAGATCGTCGAGCAGTCGATGTCGTCCGAGATCTATGAGCTGATGAAGCGCAGCGACGANNGAGACGATCCATCAGCACAACGTCGTCGCCGAGCGTTTCGGCACACTCGGCGAGATTCGCCGCGAGCTCACGTCGGGCGAGCCGACAACGGAGCACACGAGCCGCCGCGCCTGGCTCGACGGCGCCGCCTGAGCGCTGCCTCAGGCGTCCACTTCCAGACGCCCCGCGTGCCGCCTCACCGCCCCCGCGATCACCGTGCCGTAGGGTTCAGGCAATGCCCCTAGTTCCGATGGTCATTGAGCGCACCGCCCGCGGCGAGCGCGAGTTCGACATCTACAGCCGGCTCCTGAACGAACGAATTGTCTTCCTCGGCACACCGATCGACGACCAGATCGCGAACCTGATCGTCGCGCAGCTCCTCCATCTCGAGTCCCAGGACCCCGATAAGGACATCTCGATCTACGTCAACTGTCCCGGCGGCTCGATCTACTCCGGGCTCGCGATCTACGACACGATGCAGTTCGTCAAGCCCCAGATCCAGACGATCTGCATCGGGGTCGCGATGTCGATGGGGTCGCTCCTGCTCGCGGCCGGTCAAAAGGGCAAGCGGTTTGCGCTCCCCAATAGCCGGATCCTGATCCATCAGCCGTCCGCCGGATTCGAGGGGCAGTCGACGGACATCGAGATCCATGCGCGTGAGATCCTCAAGATTCGGCATCGGATCGACGAGATCTACGCCCAGCACACTGGCCAGCCGCTCGAGCAGGTTCACACCGACATGGAGCGCGACAGGTTCTTCAGGGCCGACCAGGCCGTCGAATACGGTCTGATCGACCGCGTGATCGACCACCACTAGAGCGCGTGGCCGTTATCGACCGCGTGATCGACCACCACGAGAGCGCACGGCCGTTATCGACCTCCCGTCGAGGCGACCTCGGGGCGCCGCTCCTCGGTCGGAGCAGTGTGCCGAGCCTCCACGTGGGTGACCGGCAGGCCGAGTCCTCGAGCCTTGCTGACCAGATCGAGCTTCAGCCACCGCGAAACCCTGGGCGAGAGCGTCGAAATGATGATCTCGTCGTAGCCGGCGAGGTTGATCGCATCGTGGATCGCCATCAGTGGCTCGGGATCGCCGACGCTTCCGGTCACCTTGCTACCGGCGGCGGCGCTGAGCTTGGGAAGCGCTTGCGCCAGCACGGCCTCAGCATCAGCGGGTCCGTCGTGGTTGGGATCGACGAACTTGTGCATGCCGTGCGGGCGGATTGGCACGACCAGATGAAAGGTCGCCGGGCTGTGCTGAGCGCGCGCCTGAACGGCCTCCCTCAGACCGGACGTCGACGCGGTCTGGTGGGCCAAGACGAGGACACGGGCCGGTTCTGACATCAATTTCACCTCCGGCTGGATTGCTTGGTGAGTGAGACTTAGTATCGCATGGTACTAAGTCTGTCGCAACCCTCCCGCCATAGGCTTAGGCCACCGGGTGCTCGATCGTCCCCAAGCCTTCGATTTCGATCCGGATCACGTCCCCGGACTGCAGGAAACGCGGCGGGTCGAGTCCCATCCCCACTCCGGCAGGAGTGCCCGTGAGGATCAGGTCGCCGGGCATGAGCGTGCAGGTCTCAGAGATGAAGTCGACCACGTCCTGACAGCCGAAGATCAGCTCGGACGTCCGCGCGTCCTGCCGCAGCTCGCCGTTCACCCACGTGCGCAGCCGCAGGTCCCCCGGCGAGGGCACATCCTCGACCGTCGTGATCCAGGGCCCGTAGGGGCAGAACGTGTCGGCGCCCTTGGCGCGGGTCCACTGGGGCTCGCGCCTCTGCAGGTCGCGGGCGCTGACGTCATCGGCCACGCAATACCCCCCAATCGCCCCGCCGGCACCGATCACGACGACGAGCTCGCCTTCGTAGTCGAGCCGTTTGACCACCGCGGGGCAGCGGATCGGACCCCCGGGCGCTGCGACGGTGCCCCGCACCTTGACGAAGACGATTGGGCGCTCCGGCGGCTCTCCACCGGTCTCGGCGGCGTGCTTGGCGTAGTTGAGTCCGATGCCATAGATCGCGCCCGGGTCGGGCACGGGCGCGAGCAGCGAGACCTGCGCGAGCGGCCAGCTATCCCCGTCGGCCGTGGCGGCCCGGCCCGCGGCGAGCACCTCGCGAATCGTGGAGTGCTCGGAGAAAGCGACGACGTGATCGCCCCGCACCTCTCCCGCGATCGGGTGCTCGCGGCCGGGCGCCAGGAAGGTCGCGAGTCGCATCGGATTGTCAGCGTACCGCCCCTCGGGCTCCCGGAGAGCGAGATGCGATGATCTGACGTGATGTCGAGATCTCGATCGCGTTGGCAAGTGGCGCTGGTGGGGATGGCGATCTTAGGTGCGGGGTGCGGGTCGAGCGCTCGCAGCATCCCGACGAGCGCCCGTTTGCGGGCCACGGCCGGGGTCGCGAGTGGCGGCTCAGCCGTGACGGTCATCCGCGAGTGGTCGACGGCTCTGCGCCGCGGCAACATCGCCGGCGCGGCTCGTTACTTCGCGCTCCCGAGCGAGTTCGTCAACGGGCCGAGCGAGGTGATCGAGATCCACACCGAGGCCGAAGCAGAGGCTGCCAACGCAGG
This sequence comes from Solirubrobacterales bacterium, assembly GCA_003165655.1. GTDB lineage: Bacteria > Actinomycetota > Thermoleophilia > Solirubrobacterales > Solirubrobacteraceae > Palsa-465. The sequence continues at coordinate 654 of PMOY01000180.1, read as the reverse complement.
TCTACCTTGTGGCGCCGTGCTCATCTCCGCCGATCAGCGCGGTCGCGTCGTCAGCGCTCTGTTTCGCTTGACGAACCGGCCGGGTCCAGACGGCAACTGCGGTTCGGGTACAGGCCAGCTCGCGCGGACGAACTTCGTCATCGTCGGCGGCCACATCGTCGACTGGATTCGCGCCCCCAGCGTCGCGGGCGGGGGTGGGTCACCGGGACCGGCGGCTCCGTCGACGACGCAGAGCGGCGGTCCCGAGGTCTGAGCTCTCCTTACGGGCCGGCGACGAACTCGATCCTGTTGCCCCACGGGTCCTCGGAGAAGAACCGTCGCGCGCCCGGCAGCGCGTCATCCCAGAGCACCATGGCACCGGCCACGGCGAGCCGCTCGGCGAGCGCATCGATCCCGCCCGGCCCCACGCTCAGCGCCGGATGCGACTTCCGGGCGGGCGAGAACGGCTCCTCGACGCCGATGTGCAACTGCTGTTCGCCGAGGCAGTACCAGACCCCGCCGCGCCGGCGCAACGGCTCGGGCTTCTCGACCTCGGTCAAACCGAGCAGGTCACCGAAGAACCGCCGTGCTTGCGCTTCGCAGCCGGAGGGAGCAGCTATGAGGACGTGGTGCAAGCCAACGATGCTCACCCTCAGAACAGCGCTTCCTGTCCCG
>PMOY01000016.1 GCA_003165655.1 Solirubrobacterales bacterium | reverse complement strand
TCTGGGTCGTCGCGAGGCCCAGGCGCTCGCGCCGCTCGCTCGGCGCATGCGGATCTACCGGTTCCCCGGGGATGCCGAGGCCGTCGAATCGCGGCGCTGGGACGAGGCCGACATCGCTATCGATGAGAGGCTCGATCCGCTCGGTTGGGAGATCTTCATGCTCGCCAGCGCACGCGGCGACACCCGCGGGGACGCGCTGCAGCTCGCCATGGAGGGCAGCCGCCGCCTTCGCCTGAAGGTTCGTCTCGACCTCCGCACCCGCTCGATCAGGGAACTGGAGGAGTGACGCCGGCCGTCGATCCAAACATGGCGATCGCGCTGTGCCTTGCCAACGGGCTTACGCACGGATCGCTTGAGCTGCCCTCCGCGCTGGTCCCTGTCGAAGCTCGCGTCGCGCTCATGCTCCAGATCGACAAGCCGCTGCTCGTGGATGTCAACGGCGTCGCGCAATGGGAGGACTTCGGCTCCCAGCTCCGCGCAATCGCTGAGGCAAGCGCCTCTCAGATGGCCAAGCTGTCCTCCGAGCTGGACCGGGTCGCCGTGGCGCTCACGTTGTGGTCGGGCTGCATCATGGCCGCCAAGTCGATCGCGATGGAAACGCGGTCCGGTCAGAACACCTCCACAGGGCGTACGCAGCAATTCACCCTCATCGACAACGTCGCACTTCAGAACAAGCTGTTCTCCGCCGGCGTCGAAGCGGCGCCGTCGTTCAAGGCCGCGCGAGGCGAGGAGATCAGCCTCGATGGCGTTCCCGACACCTCGCCCGTACGCCGCCACGTCGACCGCATCCAAGGCGGAGCTTGAATTGCGCTGGGACGACCTTCATTTACTCAGGCGGATCTACGAGTTCGAGACGACTGGCCAGACCGGCCATCTGCTGAGCGGCAACAACCTCATGCAGGCCGCGAGCGAGGGCCAGCAGATCGACATAAGCCAGGACCACAGGACGTTCGCGCGCGAGCTCCTACTCGCCCACCGCGCCGGCTACCTGGAGTGGAAGGACCCCACCATCCCCGGCCTCGGCCAAGTCGACCCGTTGAACGACCCCCAGCGTTGGCTCCAACACATCAACGACATCAGACTCACGCTCGACGGTCGCGACCGCGCCCGCGGGCTTGAGATCCGGCGTCCTCTCCCTGACCCAGATGAGGACGACGATCGCCCGATCACCGGCATGACACTGGAGGAGATCGCGCGCGCTATCGGCGACACCTACACCGGCGCGCAGCTTCCCCGTTACCTCCGTGAGTCCGGCGTCCCAGACGATTTCCTGCAGGACGAGATCGCTGGCAGCAAGTGGGAGTGGGTGTTCGCCGTCTTCGAGGCCCTGCACGACGGTGGCTCGGCGGCGCGCAGGGCTCTGCGGCAGTTCATCGGTGGCTGGCTCGAGGGCCGATACCACACCCCGCCACGCCCCGAGATCCGCAAGCGGATCGCCGCGCTACTCGCGGCGCAAGGCTGGCACGTCACGGACGGCCGAGTCGTGATCGGCGAGCGGACAAGTGAGCAGGTCGGCGCTCTCACGCCGCTCGGCCAGGATGCGCGAATCGCCGCCCTTCATCCGGACGTCCGCCAAGTCGCCGACCGCTATATGGAGAGCGGCCACCCCGAGGTGGCGATCTTCGAGGTGTTCAAGGCGATCAACAATCGCGTCAAGGCGATGACGGGTCTCGACCGCGACGGCGCCGGCTTGATGGGCGAGGCGTTCAAGGACGCCGACGCGGCGATCGTCCTCGCCGATATCTCGACCGAGACCGGCCGGAACATCCAGGCCGGGTTTCGGTTCATGTTCATGGGCGCCGTCACGGGGATCCGCAACCCGGACGCGCACGAGCTGTTCAACGCCCTGGACGCCGAGGAGGCCCTTGAGACTCTCGCGTTCGCCAGCATGCTTATGCGCCGCCTCGACGACGCCCACCAGGTAAATCGCGCCGCGTAGGGTGGGATGCGTCGGCCCGCCTCTCGATCGGGCGCTCATGGCGTCGACCGATCGCCGAGGCGCCAGGGAAATCGACCTGGCACTTGCGAGCAGCATCCCTCCGGGTCGATCTACGTAGACGGGCACGAGGGTCCACGCGACGTCGCGCCCGACAAGTGGATTGAGGAACGCGCTGGTTCCGATGGTCCTCACAGTACGCGTGGGACACGGGGCCAGCGGTTGCTTCGCAGGCAAGCCAGAGATGACCCGCGAACTTGACGTCGAGGTAATTGCGGATTGCTTCCGCCCATCGCGAGCGGACCCACCGCCGCCGAAGCGATCCGGAAGGCTGTGCTCCTCAGGGCCGGCAAGTCACGCGCTTGGCGGCCGACGGGGCCGGCGAGGCCGAGACCCAGATCGCAAACAACGCAGCTCAAGACGGCGACTGCGAGTCCGAGGACGGCGAGTCCGAGTAAAGAGCGAGCGCATGGGCGCGTGGGCGCGAGGTCCGGACCCCTCCCGATGATGGCGGCCTAGCGGCCGCATGGGGTCGGGGAATCCGGCCCCCGCACCCGGCGGAGGCCGACCAACCGAAGGAGGGCCAAATGGCTACCACCACGAACCCGGTCGCCGGCGTCCAGATGATCGCGC
>PMOY01000145.1 GCA_003165655.1 Solirubrobacterales bacterium | reverse complement strand
CCCCCCCCCCCCCCACGACCGCGTGGCGGTACTGGCCCGCGTAGAACGCGAGTTCGTCGGGCGCGAGCTCGCCCCGCGACCAGCGCTCGTAGAAGGGATGGCGCAGTACGTCCCAGCGCGTGCGGACCTCGTCGACCTGAGCAAAGAAGTTGGTCATGGGATGCCTCCGGTCATACAGCGAACGCGTCGATCGTACCGTGAGCGTCGGTGCGATACTGAACGCGTGCGTCACAACCCCAAGCATGAGGCCACCGATCCGCGCGTCGTGCGCGAGCTGATCGCCGAGAACCCGTGGTCGACGATCGTCAGCCACACCGACGACGGGCTCGTGGCGTCCCACTATCCGGTGCTCCTCGATGAGCAGAGCGAGGACCTGGCGGTGCTCACCCACGTCGGCCGTCCCGACGAGCAGCTGCATCGGTTCGGTACCGGTGAGATCCTCCTGATCGTGGCGGATACGCACGGCTACATCTCGCCGAGCTGGTATGCCGACGTCGCGACACCCGTTCCGACATGGAACTTCAGCGTCGCGCACTGTTATGGGATCCCACAGGTCCTCGACGACGACGAGAACCTGCGCGTGCTGACACGCCTCGTCGACCACTTCGAGCAGCACGTCGAGACGCCGTTCGCGCTCGACCAACAGATCGGGGCTCGGTTGGCCACGGGAACGGTCGGGATCCGGTTGCCCATCACCCGCTTCGTGTGCAAGGTCAAGATGAGCCAGGACAAGGACCCGCAGACCCGGCGGCAAGTCATCGACGCACTGCGACGCCCCGGCCCGTACAGCAACCCGGCGCTCGCCGACCAGATGCAGCGGGTCTGACGGCGACGGTCTGTGGTCATCCGCCGGCACCGGGCGGGCGCGGCCGCGGCTCCCCCGGCCGGCGTCGGTCCGCCAGGACCCGTACCCTGTCGGCCCCGAGCTCTGAGTGCCTCCGCCTCGCCGGAACACGAGTCCGTCGATCTCGATGATTCCCGACCCCCGTAAGCGCGTCAACTCTACGGTCCTCGCCCTGCTGGTTGTGCTGGTCGCGCTTCCGTCGGTCGCGCTCGCCGCGAGCGGCGGCGCGAACCCCTCGCCGGCGAGCGGCGGCGCGGTACTCACGACCGGGGCGACCGGCAGCGGCGGCGCCACGCCGGGCGCGCTCGATCCGACTCCCGTGCCGACGCCCAAGCCACCCCCGAAATCGGGCAAGGGGGCATGGCTTCGCGGTGTCACCGTCACCGAGTACTGGCCGGTGCCCGAGTCCTGGTTCGTCGGTCAGCTCGTGAGCGTGCCCGGGCTGCCGGGTAAGCATCGCGTCGACTGGCTCTACTCGGCGCTCGGAGTCTCGATGCAGGGCGAGGGGATCGGGCTCGACGGGCAGCTCTACCACATCAACGCGTTGGGCAACGCGGGCTGGGTGACGCAGAATGGCAAGACGACCTCGCCCGGCGCCGGTGGGTGGTCGGGTGGAGCGCCGTACTGGCGGGCGGGCGGCTACTGGCGAACTCGGTCCGGCCACGTGACCTTTCCGCTCCAAAGCGACGGCTGGTCCAACGGACGGGGCGCCAAGTACGTGCCGTTGCCGGGGGTGACGTTCGCCGCGGGACCGTCATTGCCGCTGCGGTACTACCAGTCGATCGCCGTCGATCCGAGCGTGATCGCGCTCGGCAGCCTCGTGTACATCCCGGCCTACCGGGACGACGGGCACGGCGGCTGGTTCCTCGCCCAGGACACCGGCGGAGCGATCATCGGTCGCCACGTCGACGTCTATCGACCTCCGCCCGCCGCCCCGACCGACGGCGGCTTGGACCTCATGCATCAGAGGATCTACGTGATCCCGCCGCGCCGCTGAGCCACCGGATGCCGCGCCCATCACGCGGCGGAGCGCAGCCGACGACGCGGCCGACAGCGACCTTCGGCACCGCCACCGTCATGATCGACGAGGCGACCAATGGATCGCCATTTTGTCCAGTCTCCGCGTCAGTGATAAGCCGTGCTGGCGAAGGACGCCAGCCATCGGGCTTGCATTCTGCACTATCTCGATAGAGAATATCTCTATTCCGTTCTCGCGACCGAGGAGAAGAGATGGCAACCGTAGCTGTCACCGGATACGACCTGCGCGGCGATTTGATCGAGGCGTGCTCTTGCGGCGGGCCGTGCCCGTGCTGGGTGGGCGACGATCCCGACGGTGGACACTGCAACAGCTTCACCGGCTACCACATTCGCGAGGGACACTCGCGCGGGGTCGAGCTTTCAGGCCTCTCGCTGGTCAGCCTCGTGCAGATCCCCGGCAACGTCGCCGCGGGCAACTGGAGCGAGGTGCTGTTCGTCGACGCCAACGCCACCGACGAGCAGCACGCGGCGCTGGTCGACGCCTTCCAGGGCCGCCTCGGCGGGCCGCTGGCCGATCTGGCCGGCCTGATCACCGACCGCCGCGGGCAGTACCGGGTGCCGATCGAGTACACGATCGAGGAGGGCGTCGGCACGGTCAAGGTCGCTCGCCCAGACGGCAACGGGCTGGCGATCGACGCGCAGATGGAGCCTTATCGCGGACCGGACGGTCAGCCAACCCGGCTGGTCAACAGCTCGTGGAGCACGATCCCGGGCAACGAGGCGCTGGTCGGCAAAGCCAGCCACAACCGCATCTCGGTCGCCGAGCACGGCATGGAGTGGGCCTACGAAGGCCGCAACTCGATCCAAGGCCTGGGCTTCAGGCTCTTGCACGAGGGCGACCACGACGAGGGCGGCGTCCGGCCGGGCTGAGGCGCGACCGGTGCCGGGCGGTCTCGTCGCCCGTCCGCGGGCGTTTGCGGTGATCGTCGCGGCGTTCGCGGCGGCGATCACCGGCGCCGTCGGGCTGGCCGCGCCCGCGTGGACGCCGGTCGCGGCCGGCGGCGCCCTGCTGGCCGCCGGCTTCGCCGTGATGGCCCCATGTGAGCTACAGATGGCGACCGTGCTGGCCACGGTCGTCGGGCGCTCGGCGGCGGGCGTCGGTGGTGTGCGCGCCACCGCGCTGCGCTTCACCGTCGGCTACCTCGCTTATTACGTCCCGGTGGCGATCGTAATCGGGGCGCTGGCGCATCTCGCCGGCAACGCCGCCAGGGCGCTGGCGGCGGCGGGCGGCGGGTTGATGCTGACGCTTGGCTTGGCCACGCTTGGTGCCGGCGGGCCGGCCTGGCTCAAGCGCTGTCGCGGCCCGCTGTATCTGCTGCGCAGCGGGCGGGCGTCGTTCCGCAAGCCGCTGCGAGCGGGGGTGGCGTTCGGCCAGTACTGCTCGACGTGCTGCGGGCCGTACGCGTTCGCACTAGCTGTGTTCGCGGGGGCGGGCCGCCACGCGTGGCTCGGCGCCGCGATCGTGGGCGCCTATGCGCTGCTGATGGCGCTGCCGTTCCTGGTGCCCGCACTGGTCGTGCCCGCGCGCTCCAGCGCGCTCAGTGAGCACCTCGCGACGGTGCGTCCCACGCTGGATCATTCTGCCGGCCTGTCGCTGGTCGCGATCGGCGCATTGGTGATCCCGATCTCGCTCATCTCCGGGATGGCGGGCAAGTGGTAATCGACCCGACGACGCTCGTCCCGGTGGCTGTCTACGGCTGCGTCTACACGCTGCTCGTGTTGCAGCGCAAGCGTTCGCGCGGGCGGGTTGACTGGGCTCGCGTGGGCGTCTACGTCTTCGGGCTGGCCGTGATCGTCGTGGCGCTCGACTCACCGCTCGACAAGCTCGCAGACCACGGATCGATGGCGGCCCACATGGTCCAGCACGAGCTGCTGGGCAACATCGCCCCCGTGCTGCTGCTGCTCGGCCTCGACGCCGGGCTCGCTCGCCCGGTGACGCGGCCAGTGTTCGGCCCGGCCGTGCGGAGCTCCCGCGGGCGTCGCCTGCTCAAGGCGGCCAACAGCCCAGTGCTCGCAGTCGGGCTCTATATCGGGGTGATGTGGCTGTGGTACGTCCCCAGCGTCTACCGGACGGTGAGCGCCTCGAGCGTCCTTCACCCGCTCGGGCACACGCTGTTCGTTCTCACCGGGCTGCTGTTCTGGTTCCACGTCCTGCGACCGCTGCCCGCGCTGGTGACCCTGACTCCACGGCAGAAGCTGCTCTATCTGCTGGTCGGGACGATCGGCGGAGCGATGGTCGCAGCGGTGCTGATCGGCGCTCCCCAAGCGCTCTACGGCGCCAGCCTGCAGAACCAGCGGCTCGCTGGGGCGGTGATGATGGCCGTCGAGATGCCGCTCGCCCTCGGCTTCGGGCTCTGGGTATTCCTGCGGGCCGCCCCGCGCGAGCGTCTATCGCCGAGCAGCCAAAGCACGGAGCGTGAGCATCCCGCCCGTCCGGAGTTCGCTCGCTGAGGATGGCGTTCGGACTGGACCCAGCGTTGGCGTGGATCGCACAGACCAGTGGGGGAGCTGGTGGAGGATCGCCGGGCGGCGGGATGCTGGGCGAACCGTCGCTCGTCCGCGATCAGCCCGCCGTGCAGGCCCCGCCGCAGACACCCAGTCGCCGCTCTTGGCTTCCGGCACGAGGCACTAGACTCCGATCAGCGATGGCCAAGCAGCAGCGAACGATGCGGGTGGAGCAGCGCAGCCAGCTGGCGGCGATGCAGCAGCTCGAGCACCGCTCCGACGAGGAGCTCGAGGCCGAGACGAGGTTCAAGGCCGCGGCGCAGGCGATCCTCGGCGCC
>PMOY01000152.1 GCA_003165655.1 Solirubrobacterales bacterium | reverse complement strand
GGCGGCCACTCGAACAGTCGGGGAATCACCGACCACAGCTTCGTGAGCAGCACCGGGAAGAGGGCGAGTCCTCCCGCGACGTGTAGTCCCTGGGTCAGCGCGTACAGCCACGACGGGTGCGTCGGCCACCCGAACAGGTACAGGTCGAGTGGTCCGCCGATGTTCCGGCCGAGCGCATTCCCGCCCAGTCCAGGCTGATAGGCGTCATTCGACAGAAGCCCGGTGACGATCACGACCGGGAGGCCGATCAAGAGCACCAGGCCGAGCACCGCGGTCAACCGCGGCCCGCGTAGCGGACTGCGCCAGAAGCCCTCTCGGAACGGCCCCGGAGGGGGCTTCGACGGATCGAGCAGCCGCACCGGGTGAGGTTGACAGACGCAGGGCTGTCTGAGTCGGGTTGAGCTGCGGTGTTAAGTCACTGTTCACCGCCTGCCCGCCCGGGCAGCCGGTGAATGGTGACCAGAGGATTGACGACACCGGCCCGTGGTTTCCGCATTGACGATCGGTTTTTCGTGTTTCCGCATTCACGATCGGTTTTCGTGTGTTTCCGCATTCATGATCGGTTTTTGTTTTTCGTAATCAGACCGCATTAGCTTCGGTGCGTGAAATCCGCACCGTTGCTCGTGAGCGCCAAGGCGCCGCTGCTGCGCGATCGACGGCGCGCGTAGGGTCGCGAGCGTGGTTCCGCACACCCGATTCGCGCGAGCGGTCGCGCGAATAGGTGATCAGCGCTCTTCGCACGCCGCGCCGGGTCGGGCCGGGGTACCGTTGTGACGCGTTGTGCCAATCTGAAGCTCGACCGGGCGCGAGTGTCGATGTGACTCCGGTGCTCGCCGTTCGGTCCACCGCACCGCCGCGGACAGCGCTCCCGCCGGCCTCCCCCATCCCGCCCCGCTCGAGCTTGCTCGTGAGCGTCTTGGTCGGGCTTGCGCTGGCGGCGCCGATCGCGGCCTATCTATGGGTGGCGTTGCACCGCGTCGGCTATCCGTTCGAGCTCGATTGGATGGAGGGCGGTTCGGTCGAGCTCGCCGCCCGCGTTGTGGCCGGCCACTCTCTGTACACGGCACCCTCGGTCGCCTTCGTGGGGTGGACCTACCCGCCCCTCTATTACTGGATCGCCGCTGCCGTCGCGAAGGTCACCGGCTTGGGGTTCCTGCCCCTGCGCGTCGTATCGCTGGGAGCCTCGCTCGTGTCGATGGCGACGCTCGGCTGGATGGTCACCCGCGAGACTGGTAATCAGATCGCAGGTCTCGTGGCCGCGGGGTTGTTTGCCGCGACGTTCCGGATCGCTGGCGCCTGGTTCGACGTCGGGCGGGTCGACTCGCTGTTCCTGGCGCTCACCCTGCTCGCAGTGGCCTGGGGCCGCTGGGCCAACGGAGTGCGAGGCGGGATCGTGCTCGGGATGCTCGCGTTCCTCGCGTTCTTTACCAAGCAGACCGCCTTGCTCGCCTTGGTGCCTCTACTCGTCTATCTCACCGTCTCCCGACCCCGGGTCGGGATCCCCGCGCTACTGACCCTCCTCGCCTTGGTCGTCGCCTCTACGGCTGTGCTTAACGCCTCGACCGACGGGTGGTACGGGTACTACGTCTTCAGCGAGCTCGTCCATCAGCCGGTGGCCCGCCCGCTGTGGGTTGGATTCTGGACGGACGACATCCTGCACCGCCAGTGGCCGCTCGTGGCCCTCCTCGTCGCCGGCGGCGCCACACTGGCGTGGCGCGCCGGGAAGCGTCCTGGATTCCGGTCGGCGCCCGTGTACTACGCGACCGCGGCCGCCGGCCTGATCGGCTCAGCATGGGTGTCTCGCCTGCACACGGGCGGCTACGCCAATGTGCTGATGCCGGCCTACGCGGCGATCGCGCTCCTCGCCGGGCTGACGTACGCCGGGCTCCTTCACGGACGCAGCGGTCGGATCGCACGTCCGCTCATGGCAACAGCTCTGCTGTTGCAGCTGGGCCTGCTTGTGTACCCCCTCGGCGCACAGATCCCGACCGCCGCCGACCGCGTCGCCGGGACTCAGCTGATCGCTCGTCTGCGTGCCCTGCCGGGACCCGTGATCGTGCTCCGCCACCCTTGGTATTCGACGGTCGCCGGGAAGGGCACATTCGCACAAGAGGAGGCGATCGGTGACGTGCTGCGCTCCGCCGCAACCCGCGGGGCGCGGGCGCTGCGCGCGTCGCTTGCCGGCGCCCTCAACGCGGATCACGTTCAAGCGGTCGTGCTCGACGGCACGTTCGACGCCCACGTGTTCGGCGCCGAGCTGACGCGCGACTTCCGCTTGCAACCCGAGCCCATCACCGCCACAAGGCTGTACCCGCTGACTGACGTGCGGACCACCCCGACGCTGCTCTACTTGCGCGTGCGGGTCGCTCGCGCGGCGCACGCCGGTTAGCCCGCGCCGTCCCGCTGATAGGGAGGCTGCTGAGACAAGCCTGGACAATGCCGCGATGACACCGATAACGACACGCTTCGGATTCCACGTCACCGCCGCCGAGGTCATCGACGGGACCGACCTGTCCGGCAAACGAGCCGTCGTGACCGGCGGCGCCTCCGGGATCGGCGTGGAGACCGCGCGCGCTCTGGCCGGCGCCGGTGCCGACGTCACACTCGCGGCACGTAACGCCGACGCCGGCGCGCGCACCGCCGCCGACATCACGGCGAGCACCGGTAACCCCCAAATCCACGTCGCCCCGTTGGTTCTCACCGACCGGGCATCGATCGCCGCGTTCGCAGCCGGCTGGGAGGGCCCGCTGCACATCCTCGTCAACAACGCCGGCATCATGGCCTCCCCCGAGGAGCGCACCCCAGAGGGCTGGGAGTTGCAGTTCGCCACCAGCCACCTCGGGCACTTCGCGCTGGCCGCTGGCCTGCACGACGCGCTCGCCGCCGCCGGCAACGCGCGGATCGTCGCCGTCAGCTCCACCGCCCACATGTTCTCACCCGTTGTCTTCGACGACCTGCACTTCCGTTTCCGCCCGTATGACCCTGGGCTCGCCTACGCCCAGTCCAAGACCGCCACCATTCTCTTCGCCGTCGGCGCGACCGACCACTGGGCCGATGACGGGATCACCGCCAACGCTCTCAATCCCGGCGCGATCCTCACGAATCTGCAGCGCCACGTGGGCGGAAAGCTCATCACCCCGCCCGAACGGCAGAAGAACCCCGAGCAGGGCGCCGCTACCTCCGTCTTGGTCGCCGGCTCCCCGCTGCTCGAGGGCATTGGCGGACGTTACTTCGATAACTGCAATGAGGCGAGGATCGTCGAGCGCCGCCCAGCGGATCTCGCGGACCTCGCAGGCGTCGTCGCCCCGCACGCGCTGGAGCCCGACAACGCCGAGCGGCTCTGGGAAACCTCCCTGCGCTTGCTGACCTGACCTTCGGGGGTGACCCGGAGGCTCGGAATCCACGCGGGCGCGCAGGGTCCGCCGGCGGCGCGGCGAAGCTGTAGCCCGAATGCCTGAGGCATGGGTGTATGTGCTGCGGTGCCGCGACGGCTCGCTCTACACGGGTTGGACAGTCGATCTCGAGCGCAGGCTTGCCCGCCACCGAGCCGGTATCGCCAGCCGCTACACGGCCAGCCGACTGCCCGTGGAGCTCGAGCTTGCGCTCCCGATGCCCGACCGAACGGCTGCTCGCCGCGAGGAGGCACGCATCAAGCGCCTGCCGCGCGAGGCAAAGCTCGCTCTGCTGGGCTAGCGTGACCGACCGCCGCTCGTGTTGGAGCCTATGATGGCGCAGGTGATCGGCGCGATCGTGAGCTCTGCGCAGCACGGGGAGCGTGTGCGGCGGGCTCGTTGACGCGGCGCGAATGCTGCGGTGCGAGAGGAGATGTGATGCCCGGACTTCAGGGACGTTTCAGCACGTTGGTGAAGGCGAAGGTCTCGGCCGTGCTCGATCGCGCCGAGGATCCGGCCGAGACACTCGATTACAGCTACGAGAAGCAGCTCGAGCTGCTGCAGAGCGTCAAGGGGGGTATCGCCGACGTTGTGACCTCGAAGAAGCGCGTACAGATGCAGGAGGGGAGCCTGCGGGAGCAGGCCGCGAAACTTGACGGGCAGGCGCGCCAAGCCCTCGCGGCGGGCAACGAGGATCTCTCGCGGGCGGCGCTGCGGCGCAAGCAGGCGATCGAGGACGAGCTCGGCTCGCTCGACCAGCAAGTCTCAGAGCTCGAACGCCAGCAGGATCAACTGACCGAGAATGAGCAGAAGCTGCAGATCAAGATCGAGGCGTTCCGGACCAAGAAGGAGGTGATCAAGGCGCAGTACTCCGCGGCTGACGCGCAGGTACAGATCTCCGAGGCTGCGACCGGCGTCGGCGAGCAGATGGCCGATGTCGGGCTGGCGGTACAGCGAGCGATGGACAAGACCGAGAACATGAAGGCGCGCGCTGACGCGGTCGGC
>PMOY01000014.1 GCA_003165655.1 Solirubrobacterales bacterium | reverse complement strand
CGGGCTCGGGCTCGGGCTCCGCGGCGGGCTCGGGCTCGGGCTCCGCGGCGGCCTCGGGCTCGGGCTCCGGGGCGGGCTCAGGCTCCGCGACGGCCTCGGGCTCCGCGGCGGCCTCGGGCTCAGGCTCCGCGGCGGGCTCGGGCTCCGCGACGGGCTCGGCCTCCGCAACAGCCTCCGCCTCCGGCTCGACAGCAACCTCCGCCACGGGCTCTGCGACGGCCGCGGCCGCCTCCGCCAGCGCAGCCGCTGCGGCCGGATCGGCGAGAACTCGTTGCTCGAGGACCTGCTGAAGCTGGATCGCCACTCCGGAGAGCAGTCCGTTCAGTCCGCGCACGAGCCCGACGAGGGGTGCGGCGATTGTCCCGACGAGCTGGGCGTTGAGAATGTCGCGGGAGGGCAGGCGGGCGATCGCGGTGACGTCTTGCGCGGTCAGGGGGGTGCCACCCAGCAGACCGCCCTTGAATTCGAGGATGCCGCGCAGGGCGCGGGCGGTGTCGCTGAGCGTCTTGGCCGCGAGCGCCGCGTCGCCGCGGACGAGGGTGAGCGCGGTCGGGCCGACGAGCATCGCCTTGAGCGACTCCGCGCCGGCGCGATCGGCTGCCCGCTCGGTCAGCGAATTCTTGACGATGCGGAAGCTCGCGTCCGCGTCGCGAAGCTTGGTGCGCAGCTCCGCCGCCTGGGGGACGGTCAGGCCGCGATAGTCGACAGCGAAGACCGCCTCCGCCGCTTGGATCTGACCGGCGATCTCCTCCACGACGGCTGCCTTCTCATCTCTGTTCATCTTGGTCTCTGGTTCCTCTCATGACAACGCCCGCTCAGTGGCGGGCGTCGAGCGCGGGCCGCGAACGCGTCGCCGGCCGGCTTCGAGGCTCCGCCTGCCCCGGGCTTGTGCGCTAGGCGCGGCCGGGGGTCTGGGGCTTCGTCTCTTTCAGAAGGCTTGATCAGTCTACGCGGCCGCCGACTCCCCGACGAGGTCACCCTTGGCGGTGGGATCGACCTTGACTCCCGGGCCCATGGTCGTCGCGAAGGTCACCGAGCGGATGTAGCGACCCTTCGCCGCGGACGGCTTCGCCCGCGTCAGCTCGTCGATCACCGCGGCGTAGTTCTCGACCAGGCTCGAGTCGTCGAAGTCGCTCTTGCCGATCACCAGGTGCACGATCGCGGTGCGGTCGGTCCGGTACTCAACCTTGCCGGCCTTGGCCTCCTGCACCGCCTTGGCGACGTCCATGGTGACCGTGCCGACCTTCGGGTTGGGCATCTTGCCCGACGGGCCGAGGATCCGGCCGAGGCGGCCGACGACGGGCATCAGGTCGGGCGTCGCGATCGCTACATCGAAGTCGTCGAAGCCTTCCTGGATCCGCGCGGCGAGGTCTTCGGCGCCAACCACGTCGGCCCCGGCTTCCTCGGCTTCGCGCGCCCGTTCGCCCTGGGCGAACACCGCGACCTTGACGTCCTTGCCGAGGCCGTTCGGGAGGGCGATCGTGCCGCGGAGCTGCTCGTCGGCGTGGCGGACATTGAGTCCGGTGCGGATATGGACCTCGACCGACTCGTTGAACTTCGCGCGCTTGAACTGCTTGATCAGCGCGATCGCCTCGGCGGGGGTGTATTCCCGCTCGCGGTCGAAGCGCTGCTTGGCGTCCACGTAGGTCTTGCCGTGCTTGGCCATCGGCGTCAGATCACCTCCACACCCATCGACCGCGCGGTGCCGGCGATAATCTTCGCCGCCTGGTCGAGGTCGTTCGCGTTCAGGTCGTTCATCTTCTTCTCTGCAATCTCCCGCAGCTGGGCCTGGGTGATTCTCCCCACCTTGTTGCGGTTCGGCTCGGCGGATCCCTTCTCCAGCGAGAGGGCCTGCTTGATGAGGACGGCCGCCGGCGGGCTCTTGGTCACGAAGGTGAACGAGCGGTCCTCGAAGACGGTGATCTCGACGGGGATCACCGTGCCCAGGTCCGATTGCGTCTGGGCGTTGAACGACTTGACGAACTCCATGATGTTGACGCCGTGCTGTCCGAGCGCGGGGCCGACCGGCGGGGCCGGGCTCGCCTGGCCGCCGACCGCCTGGAGCTTGATCTTCGTGAGCACCTTCTTTGCCATTACTTCCTCGCTTGACCGCTTCGTTCACACCTTAGCTACCCAAAACACGCCGCCGGAGGCGGCCCTTCAAAAAGAGGCCTGAGCTACATCTTCTTCACTTGATCGAACCCGACCTCGACCGGGGTCTCGCGGCCGAAGATCGAGACGAGCACCTTGAGACGCTGTGCGTCCTCGTTGACTTCGGAGATCTCGCCCGAGAAGTCCGATAGCGGCCCGGAGATGACCTTGACCGACTCGCCGATCGCGAACTGCGCGCGGCTGCGCGGGCGCTCGGCCGTCTCCTGATGGAGCAGCCGGTCGACCTCAGCCTGGGTCAAGGGCACGGGCTCGTTGGACGCGCCGACGAAGCCGGTTACCCCGGGCGTGCCCTTCACGAGCGACCACGAATCCTCGTTGAGGTCCATGTTGACGAGCACGTAACCGGGCATGGTGCGCTTCTCCACCATGACCTTCTGGTTGTCCTTCATCTCGGACACGGTCTCGGTCGGCACGACGATCTGCCGCACCGCACGCTGCTGACCCAGCGACACGACGCGGTGCTCGAGGTTGTGCTTGACCTTGTTCTCGTGCCCGGAATAGGTGTTGACGACGTACCAGCGGAACATGCTCTCTTGATGGTCTCCTCCGCGGCCGGGTCCCCGCGCCGCGTCTTGACGATATGCCTCAGGTCTGCGGCCGCTCTCTGGATCCTGCTCAGGAGCGCTCGCGCCCGCTTACTTCAAGACGAAGGTAACGAGCTTGCCGGCGACCCAGTCCGAGCCTCCCAGGAACAGACCGGCGACGATCACGAACCCGATGACGACTCCCGTGGCCTGCACGACCTGCCGGCGGTCGGGCCACTGTACCCGTTGTAGCTCCCGCCAGCTTCCCCGCAGGAAGTTGATCAGGCGGCTGCCGATGAACGTGCTGGGCGCGGGAGTGCTCGCGCCGGCGGGCGCGAGCTCCCCACCGGCACCGTCATCGTCGCCGTCGAAGCCACCGCGGGACGCTCCACGACGCCCGCCTCCGCGACCGCCTCGCCCGTGCGCCTCTTCCTCGTCGGGCGCGCTGACGACGTGGGGTTGATCGGGGAAGAGACCGGGGATCCCGCTCGCGTAGCCGTCGACCTCGCCCTCCTCCTCCTCGGCTTCGGTGAGGGCCTCGATCTCGTCCGCCGTCTGCTCGCCCGTCAGCTCCGGGCGACCGAGCGCGAGCTGGGCCTCGGCGAGCTC
>PMOY01000419.1 GCA_003165655.1 Solirubrobacterales bacterium | reverse complement strand
CAGCGCCAGAACACCACCTCGCCGCCCACGGCCGCCGCCGGGGATTCCACGCCGGGCAGAGCCGCGAACGCAGCCTGAAGCACGCGTTCGGGACAGCGGATGCTTCGCTCCAGCGTGACGATCCGGGCACCTGCGCCGAGATCGTCGAGACGGGCGGCTCCGGCCCCACGGAACCGCCGCACCGCCGCGTGCCGGTCACCGGCCGCGGTCAGGCCCTCCCCTGCGACCGCCCGCACCAGGCTCGCCGGCCCGAGATCGAGTTCCTGCGCGTCGTCCACGAGCACGTGCTCGAAGCGTCCGCCCACGTCAGAGCGCTCGCGCGCGAGCCTGAGCGCCTCGCGGATCAGGTCGCCGGCGTCGCGCGCTCCGGCCTCGCTCAGCAGCCGCTCATGGGCCCGATAGACCTCGGCGAACTCGGCCTCGAGCGCGGCTCCTTCGTCGTCACCGAGGCCGGCGGCCCAGGCAACGTAGTCCTCCACCTCAATCAGCTCCGCCTTGAGCCGGTCGATCCGGCGTACGAAGCCGCCGAGCAGCGCGCTCGGACTGCCGCCGAAGTCGTGGCGCCGAAGCGGCAGGTCGTCGATCCGTTCGAGCAGCAGCGCCAGACGGTCGCCGGCGCCGACCACAGCGGCGAACGGATCGACGCCGGCATCGTGCAGCAGTCGCGCGGCGAGATCGCCGGGGGTGCCCACGACGAGCTCCTCGTAGGCCCGCTCGAGTCCGTCGACGAGCCGCGCCCGCATCGCGTCCGCAGCCGCCGAGGACGCCGCCAGCACGAGGATCCGCTCGGGCGCCGTTCCCTGCTCGACGAGCCACGAGAAACGCGCCTCGAGCACACGCGTCTTCCCGCTTCCCGCCGGTCCGCAGACGACCAGCGGCCCGTCCCGATAGGTGACCGCTTCGAGCTGAGCGGGGAGTAGTCCGTCGCGCGGGTCGATCGCCTGCGCGGACCTTCCCATCTCAGGGCTCGACCGCGACTGCAGACCTCCAGCCTGGCTGGACCGCTCGCGCTGCGCGCTCACTCTGACAGCATAGGTGGGTGATGACAGTTTCAGACTCCGCGCTCGACGCCGATTGGCTCGGCGTCTGCCGGCGCGCCGTCGTCGGGCTCGAACTCGTGCTCGCCGCGGCGCCCAGCACCCTCGAGCGGGCCACAGAGACCGGAACTCGTGGCAGCGGAGGCGACCGCACGCTTGTGATCGACGCGTCGGCCGAGAGCGTCGTGTTCGCCGAGCTCGATGCGCTGAGCGCGGCGGGGCATCGCTTCCTCGCGATCTCCGAGGAGCGCGGCGAGGTCGACTACGGCGACCGCGGCGTGCGCGTGATCATCGATCCGATCGACGGCTCGCTCAACGCCAAGCGGGGGATCCCCCATCACGCATTGTCGATCGCCGTCGCCGACGGCGACACGATGGCCGACGTCGTGTTCGCGTTCGTCTACGACTTCGGCCCCGGCGAGGAGTGGCGCGCGACGCGCGACCAAGGGGCCTGGTGCAACGACGCGCCGCTCGATCGCGATGCCGGTGAGCGTCGAGCTCGCGACGGCAGGCTCGAGGTGCTGGGAATCGAGTCGGCGGATCCTCGCTGGGTGGCCGCCTCGATCGACCGGCTTGTGGGGTCGGCCCACCGCCTGCGGGCGCTGGGCACGATCGCCACGTCGCTGTGTCAGGTCGCCGGCGCGCGCTTCGACGCAATGCTCACGCTGCGCAACGGCCGCGGCGTCGACGCCGCGGCGGGTCAGCTGATCGTGCGCGAAGGGGGTGGGTACGTCGCCTTTCCGCGCTTTGCCGATCCCCTCGGAGCACCGCTCGACTCGGCACCGAGCACACCCGTGATCGCGGCTCGATCGCTCGAGACCCTGCGGGAGCTCGAGGGGGTGCCCACATGATCGACTGGATCCTCGCCGAGCGCCTTGCCCGATACGTCGCCGGGGCCGGCGACGCGCGTGCCCCCAGCACCGACCTCGCCGCGCTCGCGGTCGAGAGCGAGCGCCGGGTGACGGCATACACCGGCCTGACGCCGTCCGGCTCGCTTCCCACGCCCGAGGGGATCTCCCGCCGCGACTGGGTGGCGAGCAATATCAGCTCGATGCGTGTGCTGCTCGACCCGGTGCTCGAGCGTGCCGGATCGGGGCTGGGCCCGCTCCGTCCGGCGGTGAAGATCACGCTGGGCGTCGTGTTGACGACCGAGGTGGGCGTCGTGGTCGGGTACCTGGCGCAGCGAGTGCTCGGCCAATACGAGCTCGTGCTGCTCGACAAGTCGGCGCACGACCAGCCCCCGCGGCTGCTGTTCGTCCTTCCGAACCTCGGCGAGGCGGTCCGCGCCTTCGGCGCCGAGGAGCGCGAGTTCATGACCTGGGTGACGTTGCACGAGGTCACGCATGCTGTCCAGTTCTCCGGCGTGCCGTGGCTTCACGACCACCTCGCGGGGCTCGTCCGCGAGCTCCTGCAGGGCGCCGAGCTTCGGCTGGACTCCTCGCGGAAGGCGCGCTGGCCCAGTCGCGCCGAGGTGAACCGGATCGGGACGGCGCTGCGACGCGGCGACTTCATCTCGCTCGTGGCGAGCCCGGCAGAGCGGTCGGTTCTCGATCGCGTGCAGGCGGTGATGGCGGTGATCGAGGGGCACGCCGAGCACGTGATGGACGCCGTCGCCCCCGACCTGCTCCCGTCACTACCGCGACTGCGCGACTCGCTCAATCGTCGTCGCCGATCGCAGTCGGCGCTGTCGCGGATCGTCGCGCGCCTCCTCGGCCTCGATCTCAAGCTCCGCCAGTACGAGCTCGGCAAGATCTTCTGTGACGCGGTGGTCCAGGCGGGCGGGACCGCTGCGCTGAAGCACGTGTTCAGCTCGCCTGAGGCGCTGCCGACGCTGACCGAGATACGCGATCCGCCGGCGTGGCTGGTGCGCACCCTCGCCGCTCGCAAGATTCAGAGTTCGAGCGCGTAACGGCAGCTCCGGCACGGGGTACAAACACATGTTCGATGACGATGCTCACCCGAACATGGCTTAGAAGTAATATCCTTAGTCCCTAGATGGCACCGGAGAACCTGAACGCAATGGCTAGCACCAGTACGAACAAGACGACCCCCCGCGCGAGCACCGCGGCCCGCGCCGGCACCGCGCCCCGCGCGAGCACCCCGTCGCGGACCGGCACCACGCGTAAGGCCGGCACGCATGCCCGCAAGCCGACCACGCCCTCCACGAGCAGCTCAACCCAGCCCACCACCCGCGTGGAGCAGGTCCAGCAACTCGCCGAGCGGGCCGTTCTCGTTCCTGTGGGCGCCGGCCTGATCGTGCGCGAACACCTGTTCTCGAACGTCCAGAGCCTCACCTCGAAGTACAGCACCCGCGCGGGCGTCGAGCGCGAGCTCCAGCGCTACGAGCGCCGAGGAGCGAGCGCGCGCAATCGCTTCGAGCGCCAGGTGCGCAAGGCCCGCACGCGCTTCGAGCGCGACCTGCGCCAGCGGCGCAAGAGCGTCGAGAAGACGGTGAAGCAGAACCGGAGGAGACTCGAGCGCGAGGTGCGCACGGCCCGTAAGGACCTCGGGAAGCAGTCGGAGACCCTCTCGACCCGCGTCGAGAAGCTCGTCGGCGAGGCCCAGGAGTTGCTCGGCTCCCTATCGTAGGTATACGAACTTCCCCCGCCCGGCGATCCGAGGAGAGCGCCGACAGCGGGAAGGGTTCACCGGCCCATATCCTCGCCGGTGAGCGTAGTACCCTCTCCTCCCTCAACCGCCG
>PMOY01000134.1 GCA_003165655.1 Solirubrobacterales bacterium | reverse complement strand
CGGCGGCGGCGGCTTCGCGCTCGAGCGCGTCGCCCGGCTCCGAGACCGTGAGCGGACCGCTCTGAGCGGCGCCTCGCTGCTGCACGACGTGTGCGAGCTCGTGCGTCAGCAGCTCGCGTCCGCCGGCGGTTCCCGGGCTGTACTCGCCGGCGCCGAAGAAGATGTCGTTCCCGACGGTGAACGCGCGCGCCGAGACCGCCCTCGAGAGCGCCGCGGCGTGATCATCGTGATGGACGTGAACGTCGCCGAACGCGTCTCNNCGGCGGCCGCGATCGCCGCCTCGACGTCGGGATGGACGAGCCCGCTGGGGAGGATCCCGTCCCCGTCGCGCATCCGGGCGACCATGCGCGTGAAGCCGCGGTTACCGACCGACGAGGCGAGCCGCTCGAGCGGCGGCGAGGTGTCCTTCAGTCGCGCGGGCCCGTCGAGCCCGGCAACGACGGCCGGGCGGCGCAGGTGCTCCGCCTCGGGCGCCACCGCCTGGAACTCGTCCGCGTCCACGCCGCGAGGATAAGCCCGCCGGCCGTCTACCGCAAGGGCTTTACCGATATGCCCCGATCCATTACGCTCGACCGTGGTTCGGCGGCGAGATCATGGGGATGAACATGAGGGCAGCGGCGTTTCGGGGCATTCTGTGGCGGATCAGGCTCCCGCTCGGTCAGTCGACCTGGATGGTGCCCGCGTTGCCCGGAGCGGAGATCGTGATCACACCGCCCCACATGCACATCGCGGTGCAGCCGGTATGCAGCGCCGGCTGACCGTCGATCATGACCTTGGTGGCTCCCGGTGTCCACGGCGACGTCGTCGCCGGCACGCACGGCGCCGGCGAGAAGACCCCCAGCTTGGCTGCCGTGGCCGCGGCGACCACGGGATTGGTGATCGTCCCGCACATGCCAAACGTCGGAATGTTGACCATCGGCGCGAAGGCCTGGATGGTCGCGGCGGGCGTGTCGGCGGTGACCGGCGTCCCGGTCGGCACGACGGTCAGGGGCATCGGCACGGGGGGCATGGCCAGCGAGCAAGAGATCATTGCCCCGTTGCTGACGAGCGGTGGCACGATGCCGACTGTACGCGCGCGGATCCGAAGATGCAAACGGGAGCGCCAGGTGCCATCCAGCCCTGGAGCCTCGCCCCAGATAAAGGTAACTTCTAGCGGCCGTGTTACCTGAGATCCAGCTCGACGACGTTCGCTTCCAGGAGCTGGTCAGCGAGGCGCGCACCCGGATCGTCCGCCATTCACCGGAATGGACCGAACACAACGTCTCGGATCCCGGGATCACCCTGATCGAGCTGTTCGCCTGGCTCACCGAAATCCTCATTTACCGAATCAACCGGATCCCGGAGCGGCTCCACCTGAGCCTGCTCGAGCTGGTTGGCGTCCGGCCGGCCCCGCCGGACCCAGCCACGGTCGACGTGCGCTTCGTGCTCGAGCGGCCGGGGAGCGGCGCCACGATCCCCGCCGGCACCGAGGTTGCCTCGCCGCGCACCGCGGGCCGCGACTGCGTTGTCTTCCAGACGAACGAGGAGCTGGCGATCCCGACCGGCCGGCTGGCGGCGTATGCACTGGAGCGCGCCGGCCAGGTGAAAGCCGTAGCCATGGCCGGCGACACCGCCGAGCCGACAGGACCCCAGCAGGCGCCGTTCGGCAGCTCCCCGGCGGCGGGCGACGCGATGCTGCTGGGGTTCGACCTACCGATCGCGGGGCTCGTGATCCGTGTGGCGATCGAGAGCTCTCGCGCGCGAGGTCCCGGCGTCGATCCGGCTGATCCGCCGCTCGTGTGGGAAGCGTCCGGCACCGACGGCGAGTGGCATCCGGCGGCGGTCATCGGCGACGAGACTGGAGGCTTCCTGCTCGGCGGCGGTGCGATCACGATCGAGCTCGGCGAGCAGACCGGGATGGCCGGAATCGCCGGCAAGACGCTCCACTGGCTCCGGTGCCGCGTCAGCGAGCGCAACCGCGCCGGTACGCGAGCCGCCTACAGCGGTCCGCCTGAGATCACGGCGGTCAGTGCCGAGATCGTCGGAGCGACGGTGCAGGCGAGTCACGCCGCCACCGTCCGTGGCGAGCTGCTCGGAACCAGCGACGGGATCGCCGGGGCGACATATGCGCTGCAGCACCATCCGGTGCTGGCGCCGCAAGGCGCCGAGGCGATCGAAGTGCGCGAGTCCGGCGGGGATCGCTGGATCCCGTGGGAACGGGTGGATTCGTTCGCGCTGAGCGCCCCCTCGGATCCACACTACCTGCTCGATTGCCCGCGCGGCGAGGTCCGCTTCGGACCGGCGATCCGCCAGCCCGACGGCGGCTGGCGCCGCTTCGGCGCGGTCCCACCGGGCGGCGCGACGATTCGCTTCAGCAGCTACCGGCACGGCGGCGGCCGCGCCGGCAACGTGGCTCCCCATGCGCTGGCGATTCTGCCGGCGCCGATTCCCGGGATCGCGTCGGCGACAAACCCCCGCGCGGCCACCGGCGGGGTCGATGCCGAATCGCTCGACGGCGCGCGTGAGCGGGCGCGACTTGAGGTACGCGCCTGCTCGCGGGCCGTCACCGCCGAGGACTTCGAGCGGCTCACGCTGGCGGCTTCGCCCGAGGTCGCTCGCGTCGTATGCGTCGCCCCAGCCGGTGACGGGCCGATCCGGATCCACGTACTCCCGCGGATCGCCCAGGCCGATCGCCAGCTCGAGCTGCAGGAGTTGACCCCCGGCGAGGGGTTGATGGCGGAAATTGCCTCCGAGCTCGACGAGCGCCGGCTACTCGGCACGAGCATCCGCCTGCTTCCGGTCAAGCTGCGAGGCGTCAGCGTCGTCGTCGACGTCCGCGCATCGCCGCTCGCCGATCTGGAGC
Source organism: Solirubrobacterales bacterium (assembly GCA_003165655.1). Classification (GTDB taxonomy): domain Bacteria; phylum Actinomycetota; class Thermoleophilia; order Solirubrobacterales; family Solirubrobacteraceae; genus Palsa-465. Next base: position 2,328 of record PMOY01000134.1, on the reverse strand, counting down.
GCGTCCAGCAGGACGTGGCGCATGCCTTCTACATCTATCTCAATCCGCTGATCGGCGGCTCCCCCGAGGGCCCCGGGGACGGTTGGCCACTCGGCAGGGCTCTCAACCAGGGTGAGCTGTTCGGGATCGCGTACGGGATCAACGGCGTCGAGTTCGTGAACATCCTGCGGATGTACGAGACCGACATGCGCACCGGCGAGCAGGCGGCGCAGCCGACCGAGAGCCACTTGGTGCTCGGGCCCGACGAGCTCGTCGCGTCGGGCCGCCACATCGTCAAGGCGACGTACCGGGAGTAACGCGGTGGCCGATCCCGTCACGAGCAAGGACACCGACCCGGCGCGTTTCGTGACGTTCGCCGGCGCGGGCTTCGGGACGATCCAGATCGAGCGCGCGACCGGGAGCGAACCCGCGCCCGCTTCGGTCTCGGGGCGCCGGCAACTGCGCGAGCACCTACCGGGGATCTACGGCGAGGGTGACCTCGGAATGCGCTTCGTCGGCGCGCTCGAGTCGCTCCTGGATCCGCTCGTAGCCATCCTCGACAATCTCCCCGAGCACTTCGACCCGGTGTACGCGCCGCGCGACGTGCTCGATTTGCTCACCGGCTGGCTCGGCCTCGAGCACGATGAGGCTCGCTCGGGCGAGGAGCGGAGGCGGATCGTGCAGATGGCGCCGGAGCTGATGCGCCGGCGCGGCACCAAGGAGGGGTTGGAGCTGGCGCTCCGGCTCGCCTTCCCGAGCGTCCCGTTGAGGGTGGAGGACGGAGGCGCGGTGACCTGGTCGGTCGACCTGACGGAGGCGGAACCGGCCGAACCGGCCGCGTTCGTCGTCTACTGCGACGTCGCGCTCTCGGCGGTGCGGCTGGCGGCGGTCGCACGACTGATCGAGCAGGCAAAGCCCGCGCACGTGGGCTACCGGCTCCGGGCCAAGGCCCCCAAGCCAAGCGCCGGAGGTGGAGCATGAGGATCTGCCGCAGCTGCGGACGCGAGAACCAGGATGAGACGGACTTCTGCGCGTGCGGCGAGTACCTGCGCTGGGAACCGACCAACTACGTTCCCGCGGTCGCCGCGCCGGCCGAGTCCACATCAGCGCCGGCCGAGTCCGCGTCAGCGCCGGCCGCCAGCGAACAGGCGCCGGCGCAGGAGGTCGATCCGAACATCACCCTGGCGGCGGATGTCGGCGCTCCCTCTGGCCGCTCCTCGGCCGGCGCGCGCTCGGCGCCCGCTCCCGGCCCGCCCGGTTCAGGCGAGCCGCCGCCCGGCGCAGCTGCGTTGATGCTCCGCCTGCCGGAGGACGACAGCGCGTCCCAAGGGGTCGTCTCTGTCTCGGTCGAGCCGGGAGCGAGGGCCACGATCCTCGGCCTGATCCGCAACCAGTCCGACGTCGTGGACAACTTCGACCTTGCCGTCCGAGGGCTGCCGGAGGACTGGTGGACGGTCACCCCCGCGACCGCGTATCTCGTTCCGTACGGGACCGGCGGGACCTACGAGCAGGAGATCCAGATCCACATCCACCCGCCGCGAACCCCCGAGGCGCAGGCGAGGCCGTGGTCGTTCGAGGTCGTCGCCGTCTCCCGAGCGTACGAGAGCGAGGTGGCCGCCGCGCCCGCGAGCGTCACGATCGGCCCCTATTTCGACGTCGCGACCGAGCTGCGGCCCGATCGGGCCTCCGGCCGGCTCAAGGCGCGCTTCAGGCTGACCATCCGCAATAAGGCCAACGCGCGCACCGAGGTTGCGATGAGCGCCGAGGACACCGACGCCGAGTGTCAGTTCCGGTTCGCCGAGCCGAGCGTGGCGCTCGAGCCGGGCAACGCGATCGAGTGTCCATTCACGGTCTTTCCACCGAGCCAGATCTGGATCGGACGCCCGAAAGAGCGCCGCTTCCAGGTCACTGTCGAGCCGATCGGGGTGGAGCTCCCGCAACCGCCGCGGATGGCGGTCTACCGGCAACGGTCGTGGCTGCCGTGGTGGCTCGCAATCGTTGTTCCGGTCGTGGTCGCGCTGGCGGTCCTGGCCATCAAGCTGCTGCCGAAGCAGACGGTGGTCCCGAACCTGAAGGGCCAGCCGAGCGCGTTCGCCGCGCAGAAGCTGCTCAATAAGGTCGGCCTGAAGCTTGCCCCTAAGACCATGTCGATGGTCAACCCGTCCAAGCCGGCCGGCAGCATCGCCGACCAGACGCCGGCTGCCGGGACGAAGGCCAAGCGAGGCGCCGTCGTAACCGTCGTCGTCTACACGGGCACGGGCATGGTGGCCGTGCCGTCGCTCAAGGGCGACACACCCGGTGCCGCGGACCAGGCGTTGCGGGCCTCACATCTCGTGCTCGGGACGGTCT
>PMOY01000100.1 GCA_003165655.1 Solirubrobacterales bacterium | reverse complement strand
AGCTGCAGCGGCACGATGTCGGTCAACGGACGGTCCGCGATCACCACGGCTGCCGCGTGGATCGAGGAGTTGCGAACGATCCCCTCGAGCCCGCGCGCGACCTCGATGATCTGGTTCGCGATGGGATCGCGCTCGATCTCGGCGCGGAGCGGCTGGCCCGGCTTCAGGCACTCCTCGAAGCTCGGCGATCGCCCCATGATCGGGTCAGGAATCAGCTTCGCAAGCCGGTCGCCGGCGCCGTAGTCGTGGCCGAGCACGCGTGCGGCGTCCCGTGTCGCCGCGCGCGGCAGCATCTTGCCGAAGGTGACGATCTGGGCGACCGACTCCTTGCCGTACTTCTCGGTCACGTAGCGGATCACGCGCTCGCGGCCGCGGACCGAGAAGTCGATGTCGATGTCCGGCATCGACACGCGCTCCGGGTTCAGGAAGCGCTCGAACAGGAGGCCGTAGCGGAGCGGGTCCACATCGGTGATCTGGAGGCAGTAGGCAACGATCGACCCGGCGGCCGAGCCGCGCCCGGGGCCGACGGCGATGCCCGAGTCCTTGGCGTACTTGACGAAGTCCCAGACGATCAGGAAGTACGCGTTGAATCCCATCCTGTCGATCACGCCGAGCTCGAAGTCGGCGCGCTCGATGGCCTCGGCGGGCGCCGGGCTACCGTAGCGGCGGGCGAGGCCGTCGAGAACCCGCGCGCGCAGATAATCGCCCTCGCCGCTGCCGTCCGGGGTCGGGTAGCTCGGGATCAGCTGACCGCCGAGCTCGAGCTCGACGTTGCATCGCTCCGCGATCTCGACAGTCGTCGCGATCGCCTCCGGCCACTCGGCGAAGGCGTTGGTCATCTCCTCGTTGGAGCGCAGGTAGAACTCGTTGGTCTCGAAGCGAATCTTCGGTTGCGCGAGCGTTGACTTCGTCTGCACGCACAGGAGCGCGGCATGATGTTGATAGTCCTCGCGGCGCAGGTAGTGCACATCGCCCGTCCCGACCAGCGGACGTCCGAGCTCGCGTGCGATCTTGACGATTCCCTCGTTCGCCTTCTCCTGCTCGGGCAGGCCGTTCTTCTGGACCTCGAAGTACACGCTGTCGGCGCCAAAAGCCTGGATCAGCTCGTCCGCATGAGCCCGCGCCTGGGTCGTCTTGCCCTGGATTAGGTTCTGGCAGAAGCGTGACTGCAGGCACCCGGTGAGCGCGATCACGCCCTCGGCGTGTCGGGAGATCAGCTCGAGGTCGACCGACGGCTTGCCGCGCTGGAGGCCATCGATGAAGCCCGCCGAGGACAGCTTGACGAGGTTCCGATAACCGGCCTGGTTGGCAGCCAGGAGCGTCAGGTGGAAGCGCTCCAGCCGCCCCGGCCCGCGGCGGCGGTGGTCGTCGACGACATACGCCTCACATCCGAGGATCGGCTTGATCCCATGTTTGCGACAGGCACTGAACAGCTCGACTGCGCCATTCATCACGCCGTGGTCGGTCAGCCCTAGGGCGGGCTGATCGAACGACGCGGCCCGCGCGGCGAGGTCGTCGATCTTGCACGCGCCATCGAGCAGCGAGTACTCGGAGTGGACGTGAAGGTGGGCACAGGCGGAGCTCATCCGGACACCGCTCAGCATAGGCGCCTGAGCGGACGGGGTAGGCCGTCGCAGTGGATCAGGAACCGTGCTCGGCGCGGACGATCCACTCGCGCAGCAGCGCGATCGGCGCGGTCGCGCCGCGGACCGTGGCGTCGGATCCGGATCCACCGGCGAGCAGCGCCAGCAGCTCCTCGCTGGGGCACAGGATCGTGCTCGCGACCGGCCCCAGCGAGGGCTGGGAGGACACACGCGGTCGCTCGCCGTCGCGCACAAGCAGATATGTGCGGCCACCACCAGCACGGGACTCATGGCCGATCGTGAATCGCTCGCCGGCCGTCCATGAGGGATCAATCATGTGCGCAACGACCTCGAGCGTGAGCTCGGGATCGAGCCGCACGCCGGCGGCGTACAGCTCGTGGAGGCTGAGCGGCTCTCGGATCAGGGCGTCCAGAGCCCTGATCGCCCGTCGGTCGCCTCGAACGGAGGCGACCCGGCGGGAGAGCCGGCGCCGAAGCGCGCCGTACACGAGCAACCTTCCGAGCCCGGCGAGATCGCCCTCGACCCTGAACCCCACCGCTCCCAACGGGCGGGGCTCGTCGAGTCGCTCGACGCGAAACTCTCCCTCCAGCGCCGTCACCGCGAAGCAGCCGGCGTCGCCAAGCGCGAGGTCGTAACGGATTGGGCCGCCGACCAGCCGCTGCGCGGGCAGGAGATGGACCACGACGCTGCCCGCGGTCGCGGCATCCTCGCGGAGGAGGTTCTTCATCGTCCGCCGGAGCCAACGGGCGGGTTGCGTCGGCAGGGCCGCGGGCTCGGGCGTGGCGGCAGCGGGCTCGGGCTCGAGCGCGCCGCCGGGGTCGGGGGTGGCCGCGGGCGTGGCCGCAGGCGCGGGCGTGGCGGCGGCGGCCTCGGATTCGGGCACGGGCGTGGCGGCGCCGGACTCGGGTTCGGGCACGGGCGTCGGGGCGGCGGGCTCGGCCTCGGTTGTGGGGGTCGCGGCGCCGGGCTCGGGCGCACCGGCGAGCTCCGGCTCAGGCGTAGCGGCGAGCTCGGGCTCAGGCGCGGGCGTAGCGGCGGGCTCGGGCTCAGGCTCGGGCGTGGCGGCGAGCTCGAGCTCGGGCTCAGGCGTGGCGGCGAGCTCGAGCTCAGGCTCGGGCGTGGGAGCTAGCTCGGGCCTAGGCACGGCGACGCCGTCGGGATCAGCGGGGTCGGGCTCCGCCTCGGGCGGTGACGACTCCTCGCGCAACCGATAACGCGCCGCGGCCAGCCGATCGGGCGCAATCCTGCCGGACGGTGCCGCGGGCGGATCGGGATGCTCGCCGACGCCTCGGTTCGCTCGCCGCGCAGGCGGACCGGCGTCTTCTTCCGCGACCTCGCCTCTGGCGGCGGTCGGGCGGCCGGCCGCCATCCTCACGGCGTCGAGCTGACGTCCGATCCCTTCGATCGCCTCCAGCATGTAGGCGGCGCGCGCGCGACCCTCGGCCAGCTCGTGCTCGACCAGCAGCCCTCGCACGGCGAGCTCGTCGGCCTGCGCCCGCTCTGCGGCGACGCGCCACTCGGCCTTCGCCAGCTCCGACTCGAGCCTCGCCCGGGCGGACTGCTCGTGCTCGAGCTCGTCGCGTAGCTTGCGGATGACCGCGTCAGCGGCGACGAACGCCGACCCGTGCGCCAACGGTGGCCGGTTCCCGTGCGGTATTGGCTCCTCCAGCCGTGCTGCGTGCGTGAACCCCAGCATCGCGAGCTCGAGTCCGAGACCCGACGGGGCGCCCAACGTCGACGGGGCCACGGGGACGGGCGCGGGCGGGATCGAGTTCGCGATGATCAGTTCGGCGGCGAGGACGCGAGCCCGCTGGCCGGATGGCTGTCCTGCTCGGTCGAGACCGGGCCGCGGCTGCGATGGGGATCGATCCCAGACTGGCTCGCCTGCTTCGTCCGCCGCGCGTCTCAGCGTCTCGACCTCGCGCTCGAGCTCACGAGCATGAATCTGCACGGCTTCGAGCAGTTCGAGGACGACGCGGGCGTCCGTCTGCTGGCGCCCTATCCGCGTGCCGTATTCGCGCTCGAGCTCAAGCCTCAACGCGGCCTCCGAGTGGGCGAACTGCTCGGCTTCGCGCCGTCTGCGCTGAGCTCGCTCGAGCGCTGCCTCCAGCCGAGCGGTCTCTCCGCGCGCCTCCGCCACTTCGAGCTCGAGCCGTTCGACGCGCGCCCCGACCTCGCGCGCCGCAGCCTGGGCCTCGCGGGCCGCAGCCTCGGCCTCGTCGGCCCTGCGCTGGACCTGGCGCTCGACCAGCGCCGCGTCCCGCTTTCGTCGCTCAGCAAGCACGGCCTGCTCGGTGCTCACCGGCACCGTCTCCTCGACGCGGTCGGGCAAGCTGGGCTCCTCGGTGTCCGCAACCGCCGGCGGCAGGGGGATCGACACGCTTCCGAGCACGAGCGTCAGGCGGCCTGACAGATATGGAGCGAGCGAGGCCGGGATCGTGAAGCCCACCTGCCACAAGCCAGGCTGCGAGCCGCGCACGCTGGGGGGCTCGGGGAGGGCGGGAAAGCGATAGCGCCGGTTCTCGGTATCAATCACCAGCACTGGAGGAACCGTCATCGCGGTCCGACGGCGCCAGCGACCGGCGACGCGGACGACGAGGTCGATGCCGGCGCCACGCGACCAGTGCACCGCCTCGATCCCGAGCGGATGCCGGAGGCCGGGCGGCTCGGTCACAACGAGTCCCAGCCAGGTCGCTGCTCCGAGCGCGGCTCGGTCCGCGGGGTCGCGCCCCACCCGTCACCGCGAGCCGAGGCCGCCAGGCCTGGGGGTCGATTCAAGCGATTACGCATGCGCGCACAGGGACGCTAGTCCGCGACGCGGACGGACGGCGGGCGCGGCGACGGGAACGATCGGCGTGGGCTAGTGCCGAGCGTCCGACGCCCGGCGCTGTGCGACCGCCGTGCCGGCCAGCACAGCGGCAATCACGCCGGCGGCGAAGAGCTTGCGCGGCGTGCCGCCGTAACGGCGGCGCAGGTACCACCTACCGCCGTTCCAGACCGCAAATCCAAGAACTTTGTATTTCATCTCGAGAAGATGCTACCCCGGGTCGCGATCGCGCACGCGCCAGGCCATCCGCGATTGCAGCGACCAGAGCTCGATGAACCCGGGGGACGCGTTGTGCGAGAACAACCCGCCCGACTCGGAGAACGTGGCGAGCTGGGCGTCGTACACCGCGTTTGGCGAGGATCGCGTCACCACCCGGGCGGAGCCCTTATAGAGCTTGATCCCGATCGTTCCACTCACCTGCTCATTGGCGGCGTCCATGAATGCGTCGAGATCGCTTCGGAGCGGCTCCCACCACAGCCCTGCGTAGACCAGGTACGCCCACTTCCGGTCGAGCGTCGGCTTCAACTGGTTCTGGTGGATCGTCCCGACCAGCCGTTCGAGCTCTTGGTGAGCGAGCAGCACGATCACCGCCGCCGGGACCTCGTAGATGTCACGCACCTTCAGGCCGACGATCCGGTCCTCGATCTGGTCGACAATCCCGACGCCGTGGCGGGCACC
>PMOY01000153.1 GCA_003165655.1 Solirubrobacterales bacterium | reverse complement strand
CCGCCGACGCCGGCCTGCGCGGCCGGCTCGAGCGGACCGGCTTCGCGACGGCGAGACGTCACACGCTCGAAGGCGAGACCGCGCGGGTGGCCGAGTTCATCGATCGGGGCCGGGCCACAGATTCGAAGCCCGTGCCCGTCGCGACGGACGGGCCGCCTTGAGCTTGAACCGCCACCAGACGTCCATGTGGTGGATGCCCACGCGCGGCCACCGGTACGGTCCGAGCGGTTCGAGCCGGCGCGACAGCGACGCACCCGCCGCGTACCCGGCCCGTTCGGCGATCCCGGCGATCCGTCCGTCGACGTCGCCGTATGGGTAGGCAATCGTCCGGCACGCTTGGCCCAGGTGCTGCAAGCACTCCGCGCGGGACTGCGCGAGCTCGTGGCGGGCCGCGTCGTCCTCCAGTCGCGTCAACCGGGGATGCGTATGCGTGTGGGAGCCGATCTCCCAGCCACGGTCCGTCAGCTCGCCAAGCTGCGGCCAACCCATCGGGATCAGCTCAGCGGCGTGGGGGCTGCGCTGCCAATGCTCGATGCCCGGCCACGAGAGGCGGTCGCGGCGCGAGATGAATGCGGTCGGCGCGAACACGGTGCCGGGCAGCCCAAGCCGCTCGAGGATCGGTAGCGCCAGCGTCTGCACCGAGGCAAAGGCGTCGTCGAACGTGACCGCGAGCGTACGCGGCGACGGCGGGTCGAAGACGGCGTCGTAGAACGTGGCCCCCCGCCAACCGCGCCGCACGAGCGACGTGAGCTGGCGCTCGAGCGCCTCGGGGGTCACGGCCAAAGTGGCCGGCCACGTCGGACTGACAGCGTGGTAGCAGAGGACGAGGACCTCGCTCACGCCCGCTCCCTCACCGTCGGGCCTCCGCGGACAGACGCTCGTAGAGCTCGGCGAACCGTGCCGCGACGGCATCGATCGTGAAGGCTGAGAGACGCTCATCGGCGGCCACCGCCATCCGCTCCCGGCGCGCCGGGTCGATCAGCAGGTCGGCGATCGCGTCCGCGAGCGCGGCCGGGTCGCGCCGCGGGACGAGCAGGCCCGTGCGCCCATGGTCGACGATCTCGGGGAGCCCGCCCACGGCGGTGGCCACCAGCGGCGTATGGTTCGCCATGCATTCCAGACCGAACAGGGGCAAGCCCTCGAAGTCGGATGACATCGCGGCGACATCGATCGCGCCGACGATGGCGTCGACGTCCCGACGCAGCCCAAGCAGATGGACGCTGCGCGCGACGCCGAGCCGGTGGATTCTCTGCTCGATCTGCGCACGACACTCACCCTCGCCGGCGATCGTCAGGTGAGCGTCCGGCACGCGCTCGAGCAGCCGCGCGTGCGCATCGACCAGCACCGTCAGGGCCTTCTGCGGGCGCAGCACCGCGACCGTTCCGACCAGTGGCGTGCGGCGGCCGAGCCCCAGCTCAGCCCGGAGGTCGCTGGTGCTGTGATCGGGCCGCGGAATATACGCGTTCGGCAACTGCACGACCTTCTCGGCGGGCACTCCCTCGAGCTCGATCATGCGCTCCGCATCGGCCGCGGACACGGCGACGAAGCACGTGGCCAGCCGTCCGATGACCCGGCCGTCGACCCAGAGGCGGAGCCGGTCGTCCTCGTAGGACCAGGTCTGCTCGTGGGCGATTACCACCGGCACCTTGCACGCCCGGCCGACGACGGAGCCCCAGAAGTTCGAGCCGAACATATGCGCGTGCAAGACGTCGAAGCGCTCACGCCGCAGCAGCTCGACGAGCCCGGCGAGACGGTGGACATCCCACTTCGCGCGCCGTCCGAGGTGGACCTGGCGGATGCCGGCGTCGTCGAGTGCTCGCGCTGTCGCCGGATCGGCGTGCCGGGTCGTGCACAGCCACGGCTCGAAGCGGTCGCGCGGCAGGTGCGTGATCAATCCGACCGCGAAGCGCTCGGCGCCGCCGGATTCGATCGCCTTCTCGATCAGGAACAGCACGCGCAGGCGCCGGCCACTCATCGTCCGACCGCCTCCGCCTCCTCTCGGCGCGCCAGCGCGAGGAGGACCGGACAGAGCGCGAGCAGGATCCACAGATACTTTGCGTACTGCGAGGACGAGAAGAAGTCGGCGCTGAGCAGGCCGACCAGGGCCAGCACCACCCCACGCGCGATCAGCTCCAGCTGGAGATCGCCGAGCCGTTCGAAGATCCAGGCCGCCCGGACGGCGGCACCGATCAGCGTGCCCAGGACGCCCAGCAGCGTGATCAGGCCCGGGACGCCGAGATCGGCGAGGGCCTCGAGGTAGATATTGTGAACGACCTTCGGGGTGTCGACGATCAGGTCCGCCCGGGTGATCGTCCCCGGTTGGTTGACGTAGTCGATCGCCGTGTTGAGGAAGTTGTCGTTGCCGACACCCAACACCGGGTGGGCCTCGAACATACGCACGGCGATCGTCCAGATGCTCGATCGTCCACTCGTGTCCGTGCTCGTGACTCGCTCGCGGGCGGTCAGTGGAGCGAGCACGACGAAGTACCCGACCGTGGCACAGACCCCGACGAGAAGGAGCGTGGTCGCCCAGGCACGCCAGCGCCCGCCGAAGATGACTCCTGCCACCATCACGGCGGCGAGCGAGAGCAAGCCCGAGCGCGAGAGCGTATCGACGAGGCCGATGAAGGCGAGGACGACGCCCACCGCCGCCAGCAGCTGCATGCGCACCGAGGATCGAATCACGCCGATCAGGCTGATCGCCAGTGGGATCGCCGCCACGAGCACCGCCGCCTCACCGTTTGCCTCGCCGATCGTCCCGGTGAGACGGCCGAACTCCTGATCGGTCACCGGGGTGGGGTGAAACAGCCCGTACGTCGCCGAGATGACGGCGCCGAAGATGAACGCCGCGACCACCCAGACCATGTGCTCGCGCCGCCGGACTGCGCCGAACGCAATCGGCAGCAAGAGGAAGTCCAGCAGATAGCGCTCCGTTGCCCCCAGCGCCCGGCTCGGGCTCGCCGCCCACGCGATGCTCAGCGCCGACCAGCCGATCAGGCAGATCCCGGCGACGACGACCCCTGGATTGTTGGCGACGAACGACGCGCCGTCGTGTCGTTGCCGCGTCGCGGTGACCGCGAGCCAGGATCCGAACAGCAGCAGTCCCATTCCCTTCGTGACGCTCAGCGAGCCGGAGCTGCTGAACAGGTCAAGGAACGAGCAGACGGTGAAGAGCACGAAGCCGAGCGTGAGGTCGGCGAACACGGTGACGACGAAGGCCACGCCGCCGGCCGCGAGGAGACCATAGGCCGGATTCACGCCCGCGAGCACACCGGTGCCGGCGCATCCGATCGCCAGGCACAACAGCCACCAAGGCCCGAACGCTCCGATGCGCTCCGTCAGCTCCGACAGGTCCGTCAGCGCCGACAGGTTCATCTAAACGCGAGTCGAACCGGATCCGGATCGCTCCGACCCGGCGGTCTCCGACCGCCTTGATCCGGCGGCTTCTGACCGCCTTGCTCCCGCCGTCTCAGACGGTTCGGACCCCGGCCGGGAGCCTCTGCTACGGTCGCGCGGCGCGGCGCCGTCCTCACCCGCGTAGTAGTAGGTCGACCCGCGCGTCGGGGCCTCGCCGACGAGCACAAGGCCGGAGATCGTCGCTCCCTGCTGATCGAGGAGCTCGTCGAGGTCGACGAGCTTGCCGAGCCGCGAACGCCCGAGTCGAGCGACGACGAGAACCTCGTCGGCGAATTGGGCCAGCGGCAGGGCGTCGACGACCGACGTCAGCGGCGGTGAGTCGATGATGACGAAGTCCGCAAGCTCCTTCGCGTCGGCGATCATGTCTCGAGCGACCGCATAGGACAGGCTGTCGGCGAGGTCGTCGCCCGCCCGCGCGGCAGCCAGGACCCTCAGCGACGTGTCGTCGATCGTCACCGGCAGGAGCGCATCGGCGAGCTCGACCTCGCTGGTCAGGACCTCCGCGGTCCCGAAGTGGGGCGTCAGCCCGAGCGACGCCGCGATCGTCGGGCGGCGCAGGTCGGCCTCGATCAGGATCACGCGGACGCCGCCCTGGGCGAGCGCGAAGGCGAGGTTGATCGCGGTGGTCGTCTTACCCTCCGATGGCGAGGAGCCCGTGACCAGGGCGGCTCGCGCGACGCCGTCCGTGCGCCGCGACGCGAGCGTGGTGCGCAGTCTGCGGTAGCCCTCGTGAGACACGAACGAGAGCTCCGCCGGCAACAGGGGACCGCGGGTCTTGCGCATCGGCTCGCGTGGGATCCGGGCGAGGACCGGCGCGGCAAGCAGCGAGCGGAGCTGCTCCTCGCGCCGCAGACGCGGATCGATCGCATTGAATCCGAATGCGGCGCCGACGCCGAGCAGCAGTCCCGCCAGCAGGCCTGCGGCGATGGAGAGCTTCGTCTTCGGGGTGTACGGGGCCGTCGGACGCGTGGCGACCTGGGCGATCCCGAGTGTCGGGTCCTGCCCATGCTCGTACTGCTCCATCTCGATCAGCTCGTCGCCCAGGCTCCCCGGTCCGTTGCGCTCCGCTGCCGGGATGGCGGCGAGGCGCGACTGGAGGCCGGGGATGAGCACCGCCAGTGCGCGCTGCATGACCGCCGTGCTGGTGGCGATCCGCTCCGTCACGAACGCGTTCGCAAGCCGTTGCGCGAGACCGGGCGAGGACGCCTCGGCCTGCACTGCGACGAGGGCGGTCTGCCCGACCGGGGTGGCCTGAACGTTGGCGAGCAGCGCCGAGGGGGTGGTCCGCAGATTCAGGTGCCGGATCACCGCCGTCGCGACCTCGTTGGTGGTGACCAGGCTCGCGGCCGTCAGGATGTCGGTGGTCGGATCGCCCGAGCTGTGCTGAACCGGCAGCTGCGAGAGCACGGGGTCGTCGGCCTGAGAGGGGCTCGCCTGGAGCAGGGCCTCGGCCTTGTACCTGCGCGGGGCGACGTGCACGTAGACCACTGCGGCGGCGACGGCGAGAACCGTGCATAGGGCTACCAGCCACAGGTGCTCACGGAGGACCCGGTAGTAGCGCACGAACGTCTGCCCCTCCGAGCCGGGACCGGAGCCGCGGAGACCTCGAGAGGTCGTGGGAGGCGCCATCGCGCGTACTATGGCACGGTTCTGAGGCACAGACCGCTAGCCCAACATCCCGCCAGGACACAGGAAGATGAGCGGCCCAACAAGGCACCAGCCATCGGCGGTCCCGGCTTCGATTCACACGTCGCCTGCTCGGTGCTCGTCCCCGTCCTCAACGAGGAGCGACACATCGCGGCGAGCGTGGCGGCGATGCGTCGCCAGCGCTTTCCTGGACCGCTCGAGTTCTTGCTCGTCGACGGGGGGTCGACCGATCACACGCGCGAGATCATCACTGATCTGACGCGTCGAGACGAGCGCATTCGACTGCTCGTGAATCCACGCCGCGCGACCCCGAGCGGGCTCAACGTCGCGCTCGCCCACGCGCGTGGGCGCTGGGTCGCGCGGATGGACGCGCATTCGAAGTTTCCTGAGGATTACCTCCTGCGTGGGGTCGAGCGGCTTCGCCGCGGGGACACCCGCTGGGTCAGCGGTCCTCAGATCGCGACCGGCCACGGCCACGTCTCGAACGCTGTCGCGCTCGCCCTCGAAACGCCCCTGGGGCGCGGCACCGGACGCAGATGGATCTCCGCCGGCGCGCGCTCCGGGCCCGAGCGCGAGCTCGACTCGGGCGTGTTCTGCGGCATCTGGGAGCGCGCGACGCTGATCGAATACGGAGGCTGGGACGAGCGCTGGGCACGCAACCAGGACTCCGAGCTCGCCGGGCGCTTCCTGGCTCGCGGCGAGCGACTGATCTGCGTGCCCGCGATGGCCGCAGAATATACGCCTCGTGACTCCCTTGGCTCGCTGTGGCGTCAGTACCTCGAGTACGGCGAGTATCGCGCGAAGACCGCGCGCCGGCATCCGGATACGCTCAGGCGATCGCACCTCCTCGCGCCCGCGGTCGTGGCCGCGGCGGCGGGCACGCTCGTGGGCGCGCGGCCGATCCGAGGCGCCGCGAAGACGGCGCTCGGGGTGTACGCCGCGACGATCGCGTCCGCGGGCGCACGGGCGGCGCTCGAGGAGGCGCCCCCCCGCGAAGCTGTGCTCGTCCCTGTGGTGCTCTCGGTGATGCACTTCGGGCACGGCCTCGGCACCTGGCGGGGCGCGCTGCGCCACGGGCCGCCGTTGGCGGCACTCGCCCGGGCGACCGGCCTGGGCGCGCTGGCTGCCACGCTCGCTCCCTCCCCCGAGCCGACGTTCGCCCCTTCGCTGCTCGCGGCGATGCGCACCGGGGCTGCGGCGGCGGGCTGACTCCGCCGCGAAGGCGCCCGGGCCTCGCATGAGCATTCGGCCTGCGCCAGACGGGTCCGAGCAAGCTCCCGGGGCCGGGCCGGGAACGCCAGGAGGGCAGGACGACACGCTGCTGCGCGGGACTGCGCTCGCTTTTGCCGCGAAGCTCGTCGGCGGCCTGTTCACCGCCGGGATCGTCGTGTTCTTGAGCCGCAGGCTCGGGCCGACCGGCTACGGCGTGTTCGCGCTGGCACTGTCGATCGCGACGCTCGTGGAGCTGCCGTCGGATTTCGGCATCGCCGTCTCGCTGCCGCGCTTCATCGCAGAGCACCGGGACGACCGCCAGACCGTGATCGAACTGCTCGCCGACGCGATCCGGCTGAAGCTGCTCGGCTCCGTGCTCGTCGGCGGCGGCTTGGCGGCGCTCGCCGGCGTGATTGCGAGCGCGTATCACACGCCCGGCCTGGCCTGGCCACTGCGCGCGATGGCGATCGCGCTGGTGGGGCAGAGCTTCGTGTTCCTCTTCGCGGGCGTGTTCGGCGCACTGCGCCGCCAGAAGCGCTCGCTGCTGATGAACCTCGCGGAGAGCGCGATGGAGCTGACGGCGACCCTCGCGCTCGTGCTCCTCTCAGGCGGGGCGACCGCGGCGGCCTTCGGTCGTGCGGCCGGCTACGCGTTCGGCGCCACCGCGGGCGTGGTGCTCGCCATCCGCATGCTCGATGGGGGAATCGTGCGCGGAGGACTACGCCCGAAACGGCATGCGCGCCGGATCGCTGCGTATGCCGGGGCCGTGTTCATCGTCGACGGCGCGTTCACGGCCTTCGATCAGATCGACTCGGTGCTCATCGGCGCGTTCCTCACGGCCACCTCCGTGGGGTTGTGGCAAGCGCCGCTGCGGCTGATCGTGTTCCTCATGTATCCGGGTCAGGCGGTGGCGATGGCCGTTGTGCCACGGCTCGCGCGATCCGCCCGCCATGAGCGCGAGATCGGACCCTTCGTCGGAGCCCTGCGGCTGATGATCGTGGTGATGGCCGCGATCACCGCGGTGACGATGGCGTGGGCCGCTCCCATCATCAGGCTCGTGCTGGGATCGTCGTTCGCGGCGTCGGCGGGGGTGCTGCGCGCGCTCGCGCCCTATGTCGTTCTCAGCGGCCTCGTCTCGCTCGTCTCCGGTGGCATGAACATCATCGGTGCCGCGCGGCGGCGGATTCCGATCGCGATCGCCACATTGCTCGTGAACCTGGTGATCGATGTGATCCTGATCCCGCGGATCGGCATTCTCGGAGGGGCTGTCGGAACCGACGTGGCGTACTGCATCTACGTGCCCGCCCACCTGCTCTATTGCCGGCGCGCGCTCGACATTTCGCTGCGTCCGATCGCGATCACGTTCGCGCGCGCGTTGCTCGCGGGCGCAGCGATGGCGCTCGTGCTCGTCTCGTTCGGCACCGACCATCTCGGCCTCCTCCCCGCGCTGCTTGGCGTCGCACTCGGCGGGATCGTGTTCGCGGCCGTCCTGCTGGTGACGCGCGAGGTTTCCCTGGCCGAGCTGAGTCGCGCGCGCTCGGCGTTGGCGCGCCGGCGGTCCGGACCCTGACCGAGGGAGCGCCGCAACGTAGCGGCTATCCGTGCATAGGTGTAGTTTGGCACTCGCTCACATACAGTGGGGCCGTATCATCCGCAGCGAGGCACCGCGCGACCGCGAGCGACACTGAAGCTGAGGCGATAAGAGGGGAGGCGGGTGCGTCATGGCGGCAGGCGCTACACCGATTCAATCCGTTGCGGTCTCAATAATCCGACGCGGCGTGACGACGGGATCCGCTCCAGCGACCGGGTCACGGCGATGACGCCTCCACCTGCCCTCAGCCAAGCTGTGCGGCAGTCCGGGATCCCGGACAGGGAAACGATCCCGAAGGCGCCGCCCCCGTCCTCGGGCCTGGTGGCACGCCTGCTCGATTCCTGCGAGCTCTCCGCCTTCGGCGTCACCGTTGATCTGGTGCTGCTCTACCTGGCTTCCGTGGCGGCTGTCCTCGGCGCCGGCCGAGCCCACGTCGGAGTCCGCGACTGGTGGTTGGCGTTGCTCTATCCACTGATCGTCGTCTGCCTGGCGCGGTTCCGGCGCTGGCCGTCGCCACGACTGGAGGTTTCGGCGCTCGACACCGCCGCCGAGGTGCTGGGCGGTGTCTCGCTTGCCGCGATGTTGATGATCGCCGTCGACGAGATCGTCGGCGGCGGGCATCCGATCGCGCTCGCGCTGCGACTGTGGCTGTTCGCGCTGGTGTATCTCGGCGCCGGGCGGGCGATGCTTGTGTCATTGCGGCGCCACGCGCGCAGAACCGGGGCGCTCGCGCGGCCGACGCTGATCGTCGGTTCGGGCGCGGTCGGCGAGCATGTCGCCCAGAGGCTGCTCGGAAGGCCCGAGTACGGTCTGCGTCCGATCGGCTTCCTCGATGTCGATTGGCATCGCTCGCGCGACGCGGACGGGCTCGGCGGGCTGCCGATACTTGGCACCACGGACGAGCTTGCCCAGGTGGTGCACAGGACCGGCGCCCGGCATGTGATCGTCGCGTTCTCCTCGCAGCCCGACCACGCCAACGTCGGGCTTGTACGGCGGTGTGAGCAGTTGGGACTCGATGTCTCGCTGGTGCCGCGACTGTTCGAGTCGATCAACGAACGCGTCGCGCTCGACCGGGTGGGGGGGATGCCGCTGCTGACCCTGCGGTCGATCGATCCGAAGGGCTGGCAGTTCGCGACCAAGCACGCACTCGACCGCGTGCTCGCGCTGCTGGCGCTGGTCGTGGGCGCACCGCTCCTCGTGATCATCGCGGGCATGGTTCGCGTCAGCTCATCGGGACCGGTCCTGTTTCGCCAGCGCCGGGTGGGGCGGGACGAGAAGGCGTTCGAGATGTACAAGTTCCGCACCATGGTCGGCCAGTCGGCCGACGAGGAGTTCCTGCCTCCCGACGGCATGGGCCCCGGCGGCGTGGAGGGTGCCGATCGCCGCACTGCCGTGGGACGCTGGTTGCGGTGGACGTCGCTCGACGAGCTGCCCCAGCTGCTCAACGTCCTGCGCGGCGAGATGAGCCTTGTCGGTCCCCGGCCTGAGCGGCCCGAGTTCGTCGAGCGGTTCACGCGAGACGTCTACGGCTATGAGCAGCGACACCGTGTGAAGTCCGGCATCACCGGCTGGGCACAGGTGAACGGCCTCCGCGGCCGGACGCCGATCGCCGATCGCGTGGAGTGGGACAACTACTACATCCGCAACTGGTCGCTCGCGTTCGATCTGCGGATCCTGGCGCTGACCCTAGTCGACGTCTTCCGCGACCGTGGCGTCGCGAGCGACTCGCCCCCGACGGTCGATTAGCCGGCCATCCCGATTAGGCCCCCGCGCCGGGTCGGTCGATGACCTCGCGAATACCGGCGGTGATCTCACCGACGGCCTGCGGCCAGGTGTATCGCTCGGCCATGCGTCGGCCGCGCTCTCCGAATCGCCGACGTCGCCCGGGGTCGTCGAGGAGCAGTTCGAGCGCGGTGGTCAGCGCCGCGAGATCACCCGGCGGCGTCAGG
The DNA here is from genome assembly GCA_003165655.1 of Solirubrobacterales bacterium. GTDB lineage: Bacteria > Actinomycetota > Thermoleophilia > Solirubrobacterales > Solirubrobacteraceae > Palsa-465. Next base: position 626 of record PMOY01000153.1, on the reverse strand, counting down.
TAGCCGCTCTTCCCGTCCTCGATGAAATCGGGGATCGCCCCGAGCGACGGACCGATCACCGGCAGCCCATGCGCCAGTGCTTCGATGAAGGCGATCCCGAATGCCTCCCGCCGCGTGGGGAGGCAGAAGATCGACGCCCGCAAGAGCTCGGAGCTCACATCGGCGGGTGAGCACCACCCGCGGATGGTGACGCCCTCGTGCGAACCGATCGGCGGGGAGCAGCCGACGATCGTCAGCGTCGCCGCGGGGTGGCGCGCGCGAACGACGTCAAACGCCGCCAGCAGCTCAGGACCGCCCTTGAGCTCCCACTCGCGCGCGACGAAGACGATCCCCTGACTCGCGTAGTCGGGCACCCGCTGGTCCGCGCCGGCGAGCTCGACGTTGCTGCCCGCGCGGACACAACGAATGTGATCCGCAGCGATGCCGTAGTGCTCGGCGAGCGATCGCGTCACGTTGCTGCTCATCGTGAAGGTCACGGTGGCGTGCTCGTAGATCTCGCGCTCGCGCATCCGCCAGCGCTCCGGAGCGGCGCGGTAGTCGGGCGACTCGGAGCCGGCCAGGTCGGTGTTGTCGGTGTAGACGAAATGAGGAACGCCGGGAACACTCGCGTCGAAGATCGACTGCGT
>PMOY01000072.1 GCA_003165655.1 Solirubrobacterales bacterium | reverse complement strand
CCGGCTTCGGGCGCTCGGGCAAGTCCGGCCACCTCGACTACTCGATCGCGGGCCACGCCGATTTCCTCGAGCGCTTCCTCGCACGGCTCGACATCGGGCGGGTGAAGCTTGTCGCGCACGACTGGGGCGCTGCGAGCGGGCTCGTGCTCGCGCAACGCAACCCCGATCGGCTCGAGCGCCTCGTCCTCTGTGACGCAACGCCGCTGCTCGACGGTTTCGAGTGGCATCGTCTCGCCCGCACATGGCGACGGCCCGGCCTCGGCGAGCTGACGATGGGAGTGACGACGCGCTGGATACTCACCCGCATGCTCCGGAGCGGGTCCGTGCAACCCGACGCCTGGTCCGACGCACGGCTGAAGACGGTCTGGGACCAGTTCGATCACGGCACGCAGCGTGCGATCCTGCGCCTGTATCGTGACGGCGATCCGTCGCGGCTCGCGGCCGCCGGCGCGGGGCTGGAACAGCTCGACATGCCGACGCTGATCGTCTGGGGGGAGCGCGATCCCTGGCTCGAACCGGAGCTCGCACGGCGTTACGCGGCGCGGCTCCCGACAGCCAAGGTGGAGGTGATCGAACAAGCCGGCCACTGGCCGTGGCTCGACCGGCCCGAGGTCATCGAGGGGGTCGCAGCGTTCCTGAACCAGAGCCGGTCGTGACGCCGGGTCGCCTCGAGAAGCGGCGGGCCGCGCCCGCCGTCCTCGCCGCTGCGCTCGCCGCTGTGTACGTGATCTGGTCGCCGAGAAGCCTCGACCTCGCCGATGCCCTGACGCGGGTCAAGCTGTTCAATGCCGAGGGCTTCGGGATTTGGAGCAACTGGTGGTACGGGGGCCATCACACGCCGGGCTACAGCGTGCTGTTCCCGCCCGTCGGGGCCGCTCTCGGGCCACGGCTCGCGGCCGCCGTCGCTGCCGTGGGCACGGCTGCGCTGTTCGAGCCCCTGGCACGCGATCACTTCGGCGAAGACGCCTGGCTCGGTGCACTGTGGTTCGCTGCCGGCACCGTTACCGATCTGTTCACCGGCCGCTTCACGTTTGCCCTCGGACTGCTGGCGGGCATCGCCGCCGTCCTCGCGCTCAGCCGGAGGCACCCGTGGCTCGCGAGCGTCCTCTGCGTCATCACCGCGCTCGCGAGCCCGGTGGCCGCGCTGTTCACGGCGCTCGCGGGCCTCGCCTACGCAGCCGGATGGCGGGCGAACCACGGGCTCCGACGGCGACGAGAGATGCCGACCCCCGCGCCCAGCCCGCCCACCCCCGCGCCCGACACGCCCACCGCCGCCCCGCCCGGCCCGATTGCCGGTATCGCGATGGCCGTCGCTTCCCTGGCCCCGGTCGTCATCCTCGCCGTGGTCTTCCCCGAAGGTGGAACCGAGCCGTTCGCCTTCGCCACGCTGTGGCCGATCCTGGTGATCGCTGTGGTCATGCTCGCGCTCCTACCGCGGGGGGCATGGACCCTGCGCGCCGGGGTCATCCTGTATACGATCGGCTGCCTGCTCGCGTACGCGATCCCCACCGCGGTGGGCAGCAACGCCGCACGCCTGGGGACGCTCGTCGCCGGCCCGCTCGCCGCACTGGTGCTGTGGCGGCGCCGAGTGATCGCCCTGCTCGTGTTGTTCGTCCCGCTCGTGTACATCCAGGTGCAAGCCGCGGTGAGCGACGCGACCCAGGCCGAGGCCGATCCTGCGACCACCGCCGCCTACTACCGCCCCCTCAATGCCTTCCTCGCCCGTGAAGCGGCCCCGCCCACCCCTCCGTTCCGCGTCGAGATCCCGTTCACCGAGGACCACTGGGAGGCGTATGAGGTCGCTCCGCGCTTCGCGCTGGCCCGCGGATGGGAGCGCCAGCTCGACGTCAAGGACAACGCGCTGTTCTACAACCGGAGGCTGACCGCGACCGCCTACCACGCATGGCTTCGCCAGCTTGCGGTCCGGTTCGTCGCGGTCGCCGACGCGAGGCTCGACTACTCGGCCCGGCAGGAGGTGGCCCTGATCGACCATGGGCTCCCCTACCTGCGGCTCGTCTGGCGCTCGCGCCACTGGCGGGTCTATGCGGTCACCGATCCGACCTCGATCGTTCAGGGGCCGGCGACGCTGCGTGCGCTCGGCCCCGATTCGCTGACGATCGACGCGCACGCGGCCGGAAGCGTGTACGTTCGCGTCCGCTTCACGCCGTACTGGGCGCTGTCCGGGGGCCCGGGATGCGTCGCTCCCGACGGCGGCTTCACGCGCCTGACGTTGCGCCACGCCGGCCCGGTGCGACTGGTTATCCGCTTCGCGCTGGACCGCATCCAGGCGCGCTCGCCCCGCTGCACCAACACGGCGTAGCGGGGCCGAACTCCCGTCTCGATACCATTAGCGCTGGTATGCGCCAAAAGCTTCGTTCGTTCGAGGCGCGGGCGCTCCCGCACGGGCGGCGCGACGCGGTTCGTCAGGTCCTCCTCTTTGCGGGTGCGTATGCCCTCTACCAAGTCGTGCGCGGGCTCGTCGATGGCAACGACGTCGCGAAGGCGTCCTGGAACGCAACCAAGATCATCGACTTGGAGCGCACCCTCCATGTGTTCGTGGAGCCGAGCATCCAGGCCTGGGCGTCGAATGTCCACTGGCTGATGGACGGAGCCGACTGGATCTATCTGAACATGCACTATGTCGTCACGGTCGGCGTGCTCATCTTCCTCTACACGCGGCGGCACGACTCGTTCTGCTTCGTGCGCAATTCGTTCATGATCGCCATGGCGATCGCGCTGATCGGCTATGCCGTATATCCGACGGCGCCGCCGCGGCTGATGCCCGAGTGGGGATTCACCGACTCGATCCGGCAGTTCACCGGCTTCACGGTTGAGGACCATTCCGTGAAGGCCCTGCTGAACCTGTACGCCGCGGTCCCGTCGATCCACGTCTGCTTCGCGATCCTCGTCGGCTGGCCGATGGCGAAGCTGGTACGGCGCCCGTGGCTGAAGGCGCTCTGGCTGCTGTATCCGCTGTTGATCACGTTCGTCGTCGTCGCCACCGGCAATCACTTCCTCACCGACGCCTTCCTCGGCGCGGTCACCGCTGCGGTGTCGATGCAGATTGCCGGTCGCCTGCTCGCGCGCGCGCGCCCGCAGGCCTGGTCGTTCGGGGGTCCACCGTCCGAGGCCGTCAGCACGGCGACGGGGTAGTGGGTGCCCGAGCAGACTGAGCGCGTCCGCCGGCCGCGCTCGACGACCTCGCGCCGCGGGAGTCAGGAGACTTCGGCGTCCGTGCGCGAGCGGCTGATCGAGTCGCGGCTGACGCCGAACGCAATCTCGCTGAGCGGATTTACGCTCAATCTCGCAGCGGCCGGGCTCGTCGTCGGGCGGCTCTTCTTCCTCGCCGGGATCGCGTTCATCGTCGGTTCGGTGATGGACACCCTCGACGGACGGTACTCACGGATGTCGGGCAAGGGCACCCCGTTCGGGGCGTTCCTCGATTCAACGCTCGACCGGCTCGAGGAGGGGATCGTGCTGACCGCGGTCGCCGCATACTTCGCCGCGCGCCACAACGAGTTGGCGGTCGCCGCGGTGGTCGCCGGCGTGCTCGGATCGCTGATGGTCTCCTACACACGGGCGCGGGCCGAGGCATTGGGCGTCGCCTGCAAGGTCGGGCTCGCCAC
>PMOY01000297.1 GCA_003165655.1 Solirubrobacterales bacterium | reverse complement strand
CACTCGAGGATCGTCCCCTCGGTCACTGACTCGCCGCCGGTCGGCGTGACGATGTCGATCGTCTGAGCGGCGCTGTCGTCGGCCGCTCCCGACGCGGAGCCGGTCGTGTCGGCAGCCTGCGAGATCGCCGCCTCGGTCGCCGCGCCCGCCGCGGCTTCCTCGTGCGTTGCCGGCGGAGACTCGCCGCAGACCGGAAGCGCCACGCTCCCTGCGCCACTCACCAAGATCTCGGCCAGTGGCGCGCCGACCTCGACGGTGTCGCCCTCCGCGGCGAAGATCTTGATCACGGTTCCGCCGACCGGTGCGGGGACCTCGGCGTCGACCTTGTCGGTTGAGATCTCGACGATCGTCTCGTCGACCTCGACGACGTCGCCCTCGTGCTTGCGCCACTCGAGGATGGTGCCTTCGGCGACAGAGTCGCCCATCGCGGGCATCACCACCTGAATCGTGCTCGTATCAACAGCCATACCGAGTGATCCACTCTAACGCGTGCCGTGCCTGGCGGATGTGTCTAGCTCTGTGCCGTCCTCGCTCGCCGGCGGTCGGCCACAACGAAGCCGATGCTGCCCGCGAACGGACCGAGTCCACCGATCACGGCGACGGTCACGGCGAGCCAGAAGGGGATGATGCGAGCGCGGGCGGCGGCGATGCAGACGAGCGACATGCCGATCCAGAGCACGCCGTGCGCCAGGCCGAGGATGAACGTCTCCGGCTCCGGATTCCCGGCGATGAACGCCGAGACGAGCAGCGCGAGATAGATCGTCGAGTGGCAGAACGAGACAACCTCGAGTCGGCGGAAGGTGATCAGACGCACGGCCTCGACGCGGTCGATTGCCTCACGCCGCCGCGAGCAGCGCGGCCACGCGCCTGAGCGGCTCGTCGGCCTCGACCGGCCACTGGCCGACATCCGCGGGCCACCAGGCGAAGTCGTCGTGCTCGTGGTCGGGAGCCACGGTCACGCCGTCCGGCAGCCACGCAAGCCCGACAAGCAAGACGATCTCGCTCGGGAGCCTGAGCAACGCCTCGACGGTGAGCTGCTTCGGTTCGACCGACCACTCCTCGCGCAGCTCGCGGCGGAGCGTACGAGTCGGGTTCTCGTCGACCTCGACGGCTCCGGCCGCACCGAGCGACCAGCGCCCCGCCCACGAGGCCAGCCAGGCGGCGCGCCGGCCCGCGAGCCAGCGACCGTCGGCTGCGCGTACGACGCACAGCGCGCCCATGCTCTGACTGGCGTCCTCCGGGTTCAGCCGCAATGCCCAGCGGGCGGGCTGGAGCTCGAGCGCCAGGCGCTCGCCCCGGACCTCGAAGCGGGCGAGTCTGGCGGCCAGGCCGTCATGGCTCGGCGATCCCCGATCCCGCAACGCCCGCATCGCGCTGTCCGCCGCCGCAGTGGCGCTCTCCTTCGCTTCGAATGGGTCGGTGCGCCACGAGACCTCAACCTGGGTGGGGGCCCAGGGACCCCGCGCGAGCAAACCGGGAGCGCTTGTCACGGCTACACGGTAGCGGGACGGGGGCAGAGCAGCTCCCATGTGGCACGGCCTGCTCGACTGTGGCACGCTCCCGCCGGATGCCACCGACGATTGCTGTCCTCGGCCCGGGCGGGGTAGGCGGCTTCGTAGCCGCTGCGCTCGCGCGCGCTGGCGAGGATGTGCTCATCGTCGCGCGAGCGACGACGGCCGAGGCGATCGCGCGGGACGGGATCGACGTGCGCAGCGTGCTGCTCGGCGACTTCACGGGTCGGCCGCACGCCGCGGCGTCGCTGCGCGAGCCCGCCGACGTGCTGATCCTTGCCACGAAGGCGACCAGCCTGCGCGAATCGCTGACGCGGATCGACGCGCCCGCGGGGCTCGTCGTGCCGCTGCTGAATGGCCTCGACCACATGGATCTGCTGCGCGAGCACTTCGGCGCCGGAGGCGTGGCGGCGGGAACGATCCGGATCGAGTCCGACCGTCCGGCGCCGGGACGGATCGTGCAGACCAGTCCGTTCCTGCGCATCGACTTGGCAGCCGACGATCCCACGCTCGCGCCGGCGCTCGAGCGTCTCGCGGCTCTGCTGCGCGAGGCCGAAATCCCGGTGCAGATCGGCCCGAGCGAAGCGCAGATCCTCTGGTCCAAGCTCGTACGGCTGAACGCGCTCGCATGCACGACCAGTGCGCTCGACAGGCCGATCGGGTTCATCCGCGCCGACCCGGAGTGGCGAGGAGTGCTGAAGGCTTGTCTCGAGGAAGCGGCCGCAGTGGCGAACGCCGCCGGGGCGCGGATCCTCCCGCAAGACGCACTGGCCGAGCTCGACCTGGCTCACGCCGAGCTCGGCTCCTCCATGCAGCGCGACATCGCAGCGGGCCGTGAGCCGGAGCTGGACGCGATTCCCGGGGCCGTCCTGCGAGCCGGCGTCCGTCACGGACTCGCATGTCCGACGATCGAGCGGCTCGTCGCGGTCGTCGCCGAGCGAGCTCGTCGTTCCGCGGCCGGCGAGCTGAGTGGCCGCGTTCCCCCGGTGGCGAGCTAACCGGCCGCTCCCCTGGCTAGCTGCGCGTCGGAGGCGGTGCCACAAGTACGGCCGCCGCCTTCGGCTTCGGGCTCGCCGGCTTCTTGGCCATCGCGTAGATGCCGATGACGATGACGGCGATGCAGAACGCGCCGCAGAGGAGGCCGCCGGCCAAGTAGAGAATGCGCTCCCCGCCGTGGCTTGCCCGCACTTGCTCCGCGCGCGTCACGCAGAGGACGAGCAGGCCGAACACGATCACCACGCCGACGCCGCCGATCGTCGACGCGACGATGATCTTCCACAGCGCGTTGCCGTTGATGATCGGTGTCGCCAGGATCGCCATTCGGGACGCGATTCCCTATGCCGCCGCGCCCGCGGGTAGCGGCGGTCCACCGCCGTCGCGCGCGGACTCGGCCTCGGCCTCGGCCTGGCCCGAGCGGTCGAGGTCGTGCGCGCCGATCTTGTTGCGCTGGGCGAGCTGGAAGATCATCCCCGCGGCGACGGCCGCGAGGAAGCCGATCACGATCGAGCCCGAGGCAGAGCCCTTGCCGAAGATGCGCGAGATCTCCCAGGCGATGCCGCCCATGACCCCGGCGGCCGGGATCGTCAGCACCCATGCGGTGACCATCTGACCGACGACGTTCCAGTGGACGCTCGCGAGCTGCTTGCCGAGCCCGGAGCCCAGCACGCCACCGGAGACGACCTGGGTGGTCGAGAGCGGATAGCCGTAATAGGAGGAGGCGAGGATCACCGAGGCGCTCGCGGATTCGGCCGAGAATCCCTGCGGCGACTCGATGTTGGTGAGGCGGTTGCCCATCGTGTTGATGATCCGCCAGCCGCCGATCGCGGTTCCGAGCGCGATCGCGGTCGCGCAGGCGAGCTTGACCCAGAAGGGGACATAGAAGTGGTTGGCGCTGATATCCCCGTGGGCGATCAGCGCCAGCGTGATCACGCCCATCGTCTTTTGCGCATCGTTGGTCCCGTGCGCGAGCGAGACGAGCGCCGCCGAGCCGATCTGCCCGTAGCGGTAGCCCTTCCGGGCCTGGTTCTCGCCGATCCGCTTGATCAAGCGGTAGGCCGAGAAGGTGCCGACCATGGCGACGAGACCGCAGATGATGGGCGAGAACAGCGCCGGGAAGATGACGCTGCTCAGCAGTCCGTGGACCTTGACCTGCTTCACGCTGCTGGCGACGATCGTCGCGCCGATCACGCCGCCGATCAGCGCGTGGCTCGAGCTCGACGGCATCGTGAAGTACCACGTCGTGAGGTTCCAGATGATCGCGCCGATCAGCGCGGCGAACACGAGCGAGAGGCCGGACGTGCCGGACAACACATGCGCGTTGACGATGCCCTTGGCGATCGTCGCGGCGACCTTGATCGAGATGAAAGCCCCGACCAGGTTGAGCACGGCGGACATCGCCACGGCGACGCGGGGCTTCAGCGCGCCGGTGGCGATCGCGGTGGCGACCGCGTTGGCGGTGTCGTGGAAGCCGTTNNCGTTGGTGAAGTCGAAGCAGACGCCGGTAACGACGACGAGCGCGAGGATGACGTCTGAGGCGCTCACCCGTGCCATAGTGCCTGGGCGCCCGGCGACGCGAGTAAAAAGCTTGTGAAGCCGGCGGCGCGGCGTGCCCTCAGACCGGCGGGGTCACCCGCGGCACGACCACCGGCACGGCTTCGGTCGCCACGGCATCGAGAACCTCTTCCTCCTCGACGATCGCGTCCTCTTCGTGCTCGCCGTCGCAGAGGATGCGGAAGTTGCCGGTCACGCCACGATCGACCTGGAGCACGATGCCGGGCAGGATCTCCTCGCCCTCCTCGAGNNTCGAGCAGCTTCGCGATGTTGGTCGTGTCGGCACTCATGCCTTGCGCCTCAGCCTAGTGCACCCGGCCCCGTCGCCCACGGGCTGCTCATCCCCGTTCGATCAGCTCGACCCGGTAGCCGTCGGGGTCGCGCACGAAGCACAGGCGCGAGCCGCCGTCGCTCACCGTGTACGGAGGGCGCTCGGGCGCGATGCCCTGCTGTTCGAGCTCCGCGAGCGTGTGGTCGAGGTCCGACGTCGAAATCGCGATGTGGCCGTAGCCGGTGCCGACCTCGTAGGGCTCGGTGCGCCCGATGTTATAGGTGAGCTCCAGCCGCGGTTCGGGTCCGTCCTCGGGCAGGCCCATGAAGACGTTGACGGCCTCGTCGCGGATCGGCAGCCTGCCGATCTCGTTGAAGCCGAGGGCCTCGTAGAACGCGACCGAGCGGTCGACCTCGAGGATGCGATAGCAGGTGTGGATCAGGCTCATCAGGTCCCTCTCTCGTGAGCTGGCTCGATACGCTGAGGATAATGATCCTCGAGCGATCGATGAGCGATGGCTGGCTCTCGAACACCTACCTGGTCGCGGATCAGCCCGGCGGCCACGCCGTCCTGATCGATGCCGGCGGCCCGGTCGCGCCCCTGCTGGACATGCTCGAGCGCGGGCCGTTCTCGCTCACGCACGTGCTGCTGACGCATCATCATCACGACCACCTAGCCGAGCTCGACGCCGTGCTCGAGCGCCATCCCGGCACGCCCGTCCTGATCCACTCGCTCGAGCGTGACCAGGTGCCCGCGGCGACCGGGACGATCGAGCCTGGCGTCGTGATCGAGACCGGCTCCCTCAGCATCGAGCCGTTGCATACGCCAGGCCACACGGCCGGGATGCTCTCGCTGTTGGTCAACGGCACCGACGTCTTCACCGGCGACACGCTGTTCAAGGGGTCGGTCGGCGGGGTCAGGGCGCCCGGCCACACGACCTACGCTGACCTTCGGTCCTCGATCATGGACACACTGCTGAAGCTACCGCCGAGCACCCGCATCCATCCTGGTCACACCGGCCCGACCACCGTCGCCGAGGAGCTGGAGCACAATGCCTTCGTGCGGATCTGGCGGGGGCTCGATCCCGAGGGATCGGACGCCTGCACGGCGCTGGGCGAGCCGGCCGCGCTGATCCTGCTCGGCGACGACTACGACGGCGGGCACAAGGCATGGATCCGCTGGCCCGACGGATCGGACGACATCGTCCCCGGTTCCCAGGTGGGTCGGAGATGAGGGGTCCGGCGACTAGAATTCAGTGAGTGGCGCGAGATAAGATCCCTACCTCGCGCGTGGGGAGGACGGCCAAGATCGGGGGACTCGCGGCGGGTCAGGCGATCCGTCAGGCCGGCACCCATGCCGCCAACGTAGCCCGCAGCCCGGAGGGGCGTGAGGCCGCGCTCGAGCGCCGGCACATCGAGGCCGCCGAGCAGATCGTCGCCGCCCTGGGGACGATGAAGGGCGCCGCGATGAAGCTCGGCCAGGTGATGTCGTTCCTCGACGTCGGCCTGGTGCCGGAGGAGTACCGCGAGGAGTTCCAGCACAAGCTCGCCGCCCTGCGCGACGCCGCGCCGACCGTGTCGTTCAAGCAGATGCGGCGGGTGATCGAGGACGAGCTCGAGGATCCGCTCGACGAAGCGTTCGCCGAGTTCGAGGAGGAGCCGATCGCCGCCGCCTCGATCGGACAGGTCTACCGTGCCCGGCTGCTCGACGGGCGGCGCGTGGCGGTCAAGGTGCAGTACCCGGGCGTCGCGGCGGCGGTGCGCGCCGACATGCAGAACCTGGGCCTCATCCTGCGCCTCGCGAAGCGGATCGCGCCCGGCATGGACCCTCAGGCGATCGGCGAGGAGATCCGCGACCGCATCCACGAGGAGCTCGACTACGAGCTCGAGGCCCAGAACCAGCGGACCCTGGGGCGGATCTTTCGCGGTCACCCGTTCATCGTCGTGCCCGACGTGGTGACGAGCCTCAGCCGCGAACGCGTGCTCGTGACCGAGTACGTGCGAGGCACCGGCTTCGAGGAGCTCAAGGGCTGTCCACAGGAGGAGCGCGACCGCATCGGCGAGATCCTCTTCCGCTTCTATTTCGGCTGCCTCTATCGCCACCACCAGTTCTCGGGCGATCCCCATCCGGGCAACTCGATGCTCCTGGACGACGGGCGGATGGCGTTCTTCGACTTCGGGCTCTTCAAGCGGATGCCGCCCGGCTCGGTCGAGGTCGAGATCGCGATTCAGCGTGCTGTGATCGAGGGTGACGTCGACGAGGTGATGCGGCTCGGCGCCGAGACGGGACTCCTGCCCGAGCCGGAGAAGTTCCGACCCGAGCGCGTGCTCGAGCACTTCCGCGCCGCCACGTCCTGGTACACGAGCGATGAGGACATCCAGCTCAGCCCCGAATGGGCGACGCAGGTCATGATCGACATGGGCGACCCGCGCTCAGAGTACTTCGGCCAGATGCGCCACGAGACCGCGCCGCCGGACCACATCTTCGGTCGCCGGATGGAGGTGCTGACCCTCGCGGTGATCGCGCAGCTCCACGCCCGTGGGAACTTCCACAGGATCGCGCGAGAGTGGTTCTACGGTGATCCCCCCGCCACGGAGCTCGGACGCCAGGAAGCCGAGTTCTACGCGCATGCCGCCGCGTGAGCCACGCATGCGTCCGCGCGAGCCCGGTCCGGCGCGCCTCTAGACCCGCTGGATCTGGAGCACGCTTGTCGTCCCCGGCCTGCCGCTCGGGAGCCCCGCGGTGATCGCCACGCGGGCGCCGGACTTGACCCACCCGAGCTCGACGACGCGCCGGGCAGCGTCGGCGATCAGCTCCTCGGTGACCTCGTGGCGGCGGATCGAGTCTGCCTGCACGCCCCACATCAGCGCGCAGCGCCGGACTGTCTCCTTGCCCGGCGAGAGGGCGAGGATCGGCACGTGCGGGCGGTGGGCGGAGATCAGACGGGCAGAGCGGCCCGAGAGGGTCGGGACAACAAGCGCCGCGAGGTGGAGGTCGCGGGCGGCGGCGCAGGCGCTGTAGGCGATCGTGTACGCCGGGTCGCGGGCGTCGCGGCGCACGCGATCCTCGTTCCACTGGCGGTAGGGCAGCTCGCGCTCGGTGCGCTCCGCGACCGCGGCCATCATCGCGACGGCCTCGACCGGATAGGCGCCGACGGCCGTTTCCGCGGAGAGCATGACGGCGTCGGTCCCGTCGAAGATCGCATTGGCGACGTCGGTGACCTCGGCGCGCGTCGGGCGCGGCGAGGCAACCATCGAGTCGAGCATCTGCGTGGCGGTGATCGACGGCCGAGCGAGTCGCCCGGCGAGTCGCAGCATGCGCTTCTGCACCTGTGGGACTTCTTCGATCGGGAGCTCGATACCGAGATCGCCGCGCGCGACCATCACGCAGTCGGCCGCGTGAATGATCTCCTCGGCGGATTCGACAGCCTGCGGCTTTTCGATCTTGGCGATCAGCGGCAGCCGGGTGTGACGCCGGACCGTGGTCACGTCCTCGGCCGTGCGCACGAACGAGAGCGCGACGAGGTCGACGCCGATCGACTCGCCGAAGCGGAGCATGTCGAGGTCCTCCTCCGGCACGGCGGCGAGACCGCGCGTAGCGCCGGGAATGTTGAGTCCCTGGCGTGAGGCGACCGAGCCGCCGATCTCGACGGCGGTCTCGATCTCGCCACTGCCGGGGCGGACCGTCTCGACGCGGAGGCGGATCGCGCCGTCGGCGAGATAGACGACGTCGTTGGGCGTCAGCGCGTCGGCCAGCCCTGCCCACGAGACCGACATGCGCTCGGCGTTGCCGACCTCGTTCGACCCGGCGATCAGGAGGAGCCTCTCACCGGGCTTGAGCTCGGCGATGTCGTCCTCGAGCGCGCCGATGCGGAGCTTCGGGCCGGGAAGGTCCTGGAGGATCGCGACCTGCCGGCCCACCTTCCCCGCGGCAGCGCGGACCCGATCGGCGTTCTCCTCGTGGAGCTCGCGGTTGCCGTGGGAGAAGTTGAGTCGGGCGACATCCAAGCCCGCCTCGATCATCCGCTCGAGCGTCTCCGGCTCCCGGGAGGCGGGTCCGATCGTGGCGACGATCTTGGTCCGGCGCATCAAGGGCGGGAAGCTACAGCGTCACGGCGCGAGCGGCTGCGAGGTCCCGTCGCCCTCGCCGGCGATCGTCCCGTCGCGCACGATCGCCTCGCCGTCTGCGCTGAGCTGACCCCCGGCGCGGAGGTCGCAGATCAGATCCCAGTGCAGCGCGGAGGCGTTGGCGCCGCCGGTCTCCGGGTAGGAGCGTCCGAGCGCCAGGTGGACGGTCCCGGCGATCTTCTCATCGAGGAGCGTCGAGCCGGTGGCGCGGTCGATTCCCGGATTGGTGCCGATCCCGAGCTCGCCGAGGAGGCGGGCGCCTGGGTCCCTCGCGAGCGCCGCCTGCAGGTAATCCTCGCCGCGGTCGGCGCGAGCAGCGACCACGGCTCCGGCGCGGAAGGTCAGCTCGACGCCGACGACCTCGGCGCCGCGCTGGTTCGACGGGACCGTGAAGCGGATCGTGCCCTCGGCGGAGCTCTCGTGCGGACCGGTGAAAACCTCCCCGCTCGGCATGTTCCGGCGGCCATCGGAGTTGATCCAGGTCCGGCCCTCGACGCGCAGACGCAGGTCAGTTCCCTCGCCCTCGATGCGGACCTCGCGCGCACCGGAGAGCCGCTCCACCAGCCGCTGCTGGTGCGCGCTGAGCTCACGCCACGCGTCGACGGGGTCCGGGCGATCGAGGAATAGAGCACGGACCACGAACGCCGCGTACTCGCGATCGCTCATCCCGGCCTGCTGGGCGAGCGCGGACGTGGGCCACAGCGTCCCGCACCACCGGCGCGCGAGCCGGGCCTCCTGGATCGGGCGGCGGGCAAGGGCGGCCCGGCTGATGCGAGCCGGATCGATCCCCGCCAGCTGGCGGACATTGGCCGGGGCATCAATCCGCAGCGCGGCGTCCACCGACCGTGCCTCCACCAGCTCGAACGGCGCGAAGCCGTCGAGCTGAGCGTCGCTCGCGAGCTCGAAGAAGTCCGACTCGAGGCCGAGCGGGGCTAGCCGCAGCAGCGCCCAGGCACCGCGCCCCAGCAGTGCGCGGTGAAGCGCGACGGCGAGCGGCGCGGCGAGCGTCGTCGTGCTCACCAGCACCTGATCTCCGCTGGCGGGCTCCAGGCACCAGTCGCACAGCAGCGCCGCGAAGGCGTCGGCGTCGATCACGGCGCCTGCAGCTCAGGAAAGTGCGCGGCGAGGTGCTCGCGGAGCGTGTCGCGGACGAACTGCCGCTCGTCCGCGGAGGCGATCCGGAAGCGTCCCAGCAGCTCCTTCTGGCGACTGGTCGAGACCCCCCCGATCTCCCACTCGACCACCAGGCGCTCGAACAGGAACTCGACAGCGCGCTGCCACGCGTCTTCGCGGTCCAGCGGGCTCCCGGTGAGCACCGCTGCGTACTCGCGCCTGGTCGCGGGGGTCATCGATCCGCGCAGCGTGAGCACCGCGCCGTCGGCGTTGCGGTAGGCGCTCGTCGGCGCGGTCAGCTTCTCGCGCTGGCGGTGTCGCCGGCCCATCGTGGCTAGGCTGCGGCCGCCCGCTCGAGCTGCGCGTGGACGGCGTCCGGCACCGGGCACGCGTGGCCCGCCCCGACGCCGTCGGCGATCCGTGCGGGGGCACGGCCGGGGTTCCAGGCGCACACGCGGCCGGAGTCTACGCGGCGGGGTGGGCACGCCGGGACCCCGCTCAATATGGTTGGTCGATGCCCAGGCAGCGCGAGCTCGGGCGCGGCGAGCGCGTCGTGCCCGGACTATGGCGGCTTCGCTTGCCGCTTCCCTGGCCGGGGGTCCCGCACTGCAACGCCTGGGCGCTCGCCGCCGGATCCGGCTTCGTCCTCGTCGACACGGGGATGCACGAGCCGGGTGCTCTGGCCCAGCTCGAGCTCGCGCTGCATCAGGTCCGTCTCCGGATCGAGAACGTCAACCTCGTCGCCTGCACCCATGCCCACCCCGACCACTGCGGGCAGGCGGCGCCGATCGTGGAGCGGGCCGGCTGCGAGCTGTGGATGCACCCCAACCACGAGCATGCCATGCGCCCGCTCCGGGACCCGGGCCTCGACCTCGCGCAGCGGATCGAGGTCGCTCGCCAGAGTGGCGTGCCCGCCGCGGCGCTGGCGCTGTACGCCGAGCGAGCTAAGGAGCGCCCATCAGGGATCGCCGCGTGGCATGAGCCCGACCGGCCGCTGGTGGGCGGCGTCGAGATCGAGACGGACCTCGGCACCTGGACGGCCCACGAGACGCCCGGCCACGCGCCCTCGCACGTGTGCCTGTTCCAGCCCGAGCGCCGGTTGCTGATCTCCGGCGACCACCTGCTCGGCCGGATCTCGCTCTACTACGACTACGGCTGGACGCCCGATCCGGTCGGCGAGTTCCTGAGCTCGCTCGACGTCGTGGAGGAACTCGACGCGCGCCTGTGCGTGGCTGGACACGCCCGCCCGTTCACCGACGTCGGCGCCCATATCGCGGCGAATCGAACGCTCGTGCACAAGCGCATCCGGGCAGTGGCGGCGGCGCTCGACGACGGGCCACGGACCGTCGTTGAGATCGTGCCCGAGGTGTACGACGAGCCGCTCATGGATCGGGGCCCCGACTGGTTGCTGTCCGAGACGCTGTGCTATCTCCGCCATCTGGAGATGGAGGGGCGCGTCCGCCGCGAGCGCTCGGAGCCGGACGGCCCGGCCACGGAGGCGACGGGCCCAGACCGCTGGCGGGCGAGCTGACCACAGCGCCAACCTTGACACGCTTGTGTCAAGGTTGGTAGAGTGTGACCCCGATGCACGTCGACGAGATCATCGCCGCGAAGGGCGAACCGGTCTTCTCGTTCGAGTTCTTCCCTCCCAAGAGCGACGAGGGCGAGCGCAACCTGCGGGCGACGCTCGCAGCGCTCGGCCCGCTGGCGCCGGACTTCGTGTCGGTCACCTACGGCGCCGGCGGTTCGACCCGTCAGCGCACGGTCGAGCTGACCAAGTGGATCAAGCAGGAGCTCGGGATCGAGGCGATGGCGCACCTCAGTTGCGTGGGGGCCACGCGCGAGGAGCTACGGAGCATCCTCGACGGGCTCGAGCGGGTGGGAATCGAGAACGTGCTGGCGTTGCGCGGCGACCCGCCGCGCGGCGAGGCGGATTGGACTCCCCACCCCGGCGGCCTGCATTACTCGACCGAGCTGACGGCGCTGATCTCGGAGGGATACTCATTCTGCATCGGCGCGGCGTGCTTCCCCGAGGTCCACCCCGAGGCCAAGGACCTGGCCCATGACCTGCGCTTCTTGCGCGAGAAGGTCGCGGCCGGTGCGTCGTTTGCGATCACGCAACTGTTCTTCGACAACGAGCTCTACTTCCAGTTCGTCGAGGAGGCGCGGGCCATCGGGATCGACGTCCCGATCATCCCGGGGATCATGCCGATCACGGACGTCAAGCAGATCAAGACGATCACCGGCATGTGCGGTGCGACGATCCCGGCAGCGCTGCTCGAGCAGCTCGAGCGGCGGGCGGACGATCCAGAGGCTGTGCTCCAGCTCGGCGTGTCGTATTCAACTCTGCAGTGCGCCGAGCTTCTCGCCCGCGGCGCGCCGGGAATCCAGTTCTTCACCCTCAACCGCTCGCCGGCGACGCGGGCGATCCTGTCGGCGCTGAAGCTCCTGCGTCCATGGGCGGGAGTTCTGGCGGGCACCGCGGCCCGCGCGGCTTAGGCTTCGCGACGGGCCCTGAGGACCGACGAGCTCAGTCTAGGCGGGGTTGGTCACCTGTGCGACGAACAGGATCGCGCCGGTGGCGTCATCGCGCAGGAACGCGAGGAACGGGTGGTCGAGCGTGAGTCGCGGGGCGCGGTCGAAGGGAACCGCGGTCGGCTCGGTGGCGATACCGGTGGCGGCCGCGGCGACAGTTCCCTGCTCGTTTACCCGGAGGTCGGCGGCGTGTTCGACGGCTGAGATCTTCAGAGCGATGTGGGTTGTGATCCCCGAGAAGTCGGCTGCGTCGCTGAAGGCAGCGGGCATGCCGAGCTCCGAGAGGATCGGTTTCAGCCCGGTGTCCAGGGTGAGATGGAACCGCGGCACGCGGAGGTCGAGCACTGTCGGGCTCAGCTCCTTTGCCAGCTCGCCCAACGAGCGCGGGCTGAGGCTCGCCTCGAAGTGCGCGAGCGTACCCGCCGCCGGCATGACGAGAAGCATCGACATGGTCGAGTGCAGGTACGGGAGCTCGACCGCCTGGTAGCCGTGACCGCCCACGTAGGAGAACGCCACCGGAAACCGAGTCATGAACTGCGCCTGTACCGTCGGTCCGGCGTCTGTGTAGAAGGGCCCGCTCGCCGTCTGAGAGGGGCTGAACGGATCGGCCCAATGCGCTTCGATGTAGATCGCGTTGGCGAGCACGAGAGCCGTCTGGCTGGTGATCGTGCCCGCAGGGAAGAGGTTGGTGATCAGGTGGGCGGTGCGGGCCGCGACCCACGAGTTGATGCTCTGACGTGCCGCGCCCGCGGCGCCGGTGAAGTCGACGGCTTGGGGCTGGGAGCCGAAGCGCGAGGACAGACTCTGGGTGAACGGCTTGCTCAGCGCCAGACCGGATTGCACCCAGAGGCCGTCGGCGATGTCGATCCGGGGCGACTGGGGGGATCGCGGGGCCGCGAGCAGGCGGGCGTCGACCGCCGCGAGGCCCGCCGCGACTGAGGCCGGTTGGGCCGTGTGGAGCACGTGATCGATCTCGGCTGCTGTCGAGCCCGCTGCGCCGGCGTCGACCATCGACAGCGCGGTCTCGATGCTGTACGGGGAGAAGACGACGTTGCCGCCACCCTGTCCCAGCCGCTGCAGGAGGGCGATGGCGAGCCCGTTGGCGGAGCGCACGGCGGTGGCGATGTCGGCGACGTCGCCCGATGGCGGCCGCGGCTTCGGCGAGGAGGCGCCGCAGCCGGTGAGGCAGACGAGGATCGTCGCGAGGATGGCGGCGATCGCCGGCCGATGGTGACGGCGAGCCGCGGGCGCGTTCACGGTCACATCACGGTTCACGGGCGCATGGCGGCCGGCGCCGGGATCACTCGGGCGCGATCACGTCGAGCGCGTGCGCGAGCATCGGGCGGCCGTCGATCTCGTAGCGAACGTCAATGTCGTCGTTTTGCTTGTAGTCGCCGATTCCCCAGATTCCGAGGAACCATCTGCCGGCGCTGATCTTCGAACGCACGAGCTCGCGCGAGAACACCAGCTCGCCGTTCGCGACGCGATAGTCGGTGCCGAGCTCCTGCTTGACCCCGTTGACATAGACGTCGTAGGGCGGTCGGACACCGGGTGGAAGTTTGACGCGCCACTGCTGCACTCCCTGGGATTATCGTCGCGCGGAGCCCGAGGCGATCCGCGAGAGGACGGTCAGGTCGACCCGCGCCCCGCGAAGACGGGCGTGCGAGCGCAGCACCCCCTCATTGACAAAGCCGGCCGCGAGGGCGGTCCGGATCGCCGGCTCGTTGTCGGTGAGGGTCAGGAGCTGGACGCGCTGCAGGCCGCAGGCGTCGAGCAGCCAGGTCGCTGCCAACGTGAGCGCACGGTGGCCGAGACCGAGTCCGCGGGCATCGGGCGCGACCCAGATATCGAGGTCCGCGTGCACGTGCTCCCAGTCGAAATGGTGGGCGTGGATCTGGCCGCGGCACTCGTCCGTGTCGGCCTCGAGGATGGTCAAGGTGACGGCGGTGCCGGCCGCGCGGAGCGTCTCCGCCTCCTCCATCGCGCGCCCGAGCTCGGCGCCGCTCGGCGGGCGCTCGAGACCGAGGAGCGGCGCGAGTCGTGGATCGTCCTGATGGGCGATCAGCACCTCGGGGATGTCTCGCTCCGCCGCCGGTCGGATCCGCACGTGCCCGTCGGACAACGGTTCGTCCAGCCGTAGGATCGCAGGCATGTCGGAGGCGCACGGTACCGTTGCGGCCGCGTGAAAGAAACCGCTGAGACCCTTCCTGCGCTCCTCGCCGGGGCCGGCGTTCGCGGCTCCGCCGAGCCGCTCGCGTATCGGGTCCGCCGCTCCGAGCGAGCGCGCCGGATTCGCGTCACCATCGATCCGGCGCGCGGCGTCGAGGTCGTGCTTCCGCGCCGCGCCGCGGAACGCGAGGCGGCCGCGGCCGTGCGCGAGCTGCGCCCATGGATCGAGCGGCGATTCGCCGAACTCGAGCGCACCCGCCGGACCGTCGCCGAGCGTGGCGCGACGGTGCCCTACCTCGGCCGCTCGCTGCGGCTCGTCGTCGAGCCGGAGCGCGAGCGCGTGCATCGTCGCGGAGAAGAGCTCCTCGTGCCCGCCGGCGACCACCGCCCGGCGCTCGAACGGTGGTACCGCCGGGCCGCGCGAGCCGAGATCACCCCCAGGCTCGACCACGCCACCGCCCACGCCGGAACCCATTACACCGGCCTCACTATCCGCGGCCAGAAGACCCGCTGGGCAAGCTGCTCCCGGTCAGGCGCAATGAGCTTCAACTGGCGCCTCCTCCTCGCCCCCGAGCCCGTGCTCGACTACGTCGTCTGGCACGAGGTCTGCCACCTGGAGGTGATGGACCACTCGCCGCGCTTCTGGCGCCTGCTCGAGTCGCGCTGCCCCCGGTGGCGCGAGCACGCCGAATGGTTGCGCCGGCACGGCGCGACGCTCGTGCTGTAGCCCCGCTCAGCGAGCGTCTGACTAACGCTCCCCGATCGGCACGTAGTCGAGGCCGCGGCCGCCCGTATAGATCTGGCGCGGGCGCGCAATCTTCTGCTCGGGGTCGTCGACCATCTCCAGCCACTGGGCAATCCAGCCGCTGGTCCGGCCGATCGCGAACAGAACCGGGAACATCTCGACCGGCATTCCGAGCGCCTCGTAGATGAGGCCCGAATAGAAGTCGACGTTCGGGTAGAGCTTGCGCTTGATGAAGTAATCGTCCTCGAGCGCGATCTTCTCGAGCTCGGTGGCGATGTCGAGCAGCGGGCTCTTGCCCGTGACCTCGAACACCTCGTCGCACGCCTGCTTGATGATCCGGGCGCGCGGGTCGAAGTTCTTGTAGACGCGATGGCCGAAGCCCATCAGCCGCTCGTTGCCGGCCTTGACGCCGTCGATGAATGCGGGGATGTTGTCCGTGGTCTGGATCCGGCGAAGCATCCGCAGCACCGCCTCGTTGGCGCCGCCGTGCAACGGCCCGTAGAGGGCGGCGATCCCGGCGGCGACCGCGGAGTAGGGATCGACCTGCGAGGAGCCGACGCTGCGCACCGCGCTCGTCGAGCAGTTCTGCTCGTGATCGGCGTGGAGGATGAAGAGCACGTCGAGCGCGTGCTCGAGACGCGGGTCCGGTCGGTACTTCAGCTCGGTCATCTTGTA
>PMOY01000141.1 GCA_003165655.1 Solirubrobacterales bacterium | reverse complement strand
CCCGCCGCGGGTGGCGCGGGATCGAGCGTGGCGACACCACCGACACCCGGAGCGTCACCGATCGACGGCGGCGCCGTTCCCCAATGGCCAGACCAAGTACCCACCGCCGGCGCCGGAGCCGCCGACCTCGCCGTCGGATCAGTACCCGCACCCACAGGACTCTCAGAACTCCTCACCAGCCCACGACTCTCCGCCCCCCCCGACATTCGAGCATGGCTCGCCACCGGCGGCGTCGACCCACGACTCGTATCCACCCTCGATTCCGCACTCGCGAACCACTCCATCGGAATCGCGAACGTCGAATCGCTCAGCACCCCCGTCCACGTACAAACACTCGACATCGTCTCCGTCGACGGCCAACCCGTCGGCCCCGACAACTTCGCAGCACGCGACCTCGTGACCGAAATCGCCGCGCTCAACCCCAGCATCCGACCCGACGAAATCGGAACCCCATGGCCGATCCAATCACAAGGATTCTTCTCCGACACCAGCTCCACAAACAACCTCCACCTCGCCTTCGAAATGCCCGGCACCGACAGCCCCACCCCCAGCCTCAACGCCCCCACCAACCTCGACCAAACCCCCGGAGCCGGCTCACCCGCACAGGCCGAGGTCGCCTATCCAGCTCCCGGGCAAGGGCAGGTCGAATATGGCGCCGCCGGACAGTCGGCGCCCGGGGCAAGCGCCAGCAGCCTGACGCCCGGGGCAGGCGCCAGCAGCCTCACGCCCGGGGCAGGCGCCAGCGCGGGTGGACAGCCAGTCGTCGCTTCAACCGCGGTCGGCGGCGCGCCCGGGGCCGGCTCGAGCGCAGCCGAGAACCTCGCGGGGACGCCCGCGTCGCCCCTTACCTCTGATCCGTCGTTCGCATCACCCAAGGCGCACGAGGCCTTCGAGGCGGCCAAGAAGGAGCTCGGCGTTCCCTACCAATGGGGCGGGACCAGCCCGAAGACCGGTTTCGACTGCTCAGGGCTGATGCAGTGGTCCTATCACCAGGTCGGGATCAACCTTCCTCGCGTGGCAGCCGACCAGTTCCACGTCGGTACTCCGGTCAGCCTCAACGACCTGCATGAGGGAGACCTCGTCTTCTTCAAGGACAGCACCGGCTACATCCACCACGTCGGGATGTACGTGGGCAATCACATGTTCCTCGAGGCGCCGAGCACGGGCGAAGTCGTGAAGTACGCGGACCTGCGCGACCCTTACTGGGCGCAGCAGTTCGCAGGTGGGCGCCGAATCGTCCCGCTCGACGCGAGCGGCGCAGCGCCAGGCCAAAGCACCGGCACCGGCGTCACCGGCACCGCCGGCGCGTCCAGCGCGGCGCCCCCCTCAGGAGCAGACGCTGCGACCGGCGTGCCGGCCGGTTCAGGCGCCGCCGCCGCGACGGACGCGCCAGCCGGCGCGGCCTCCGCGAGCGCCGCCGCCGGTGCGAGTCCCGACAGCGTGCCGGGGGCGGACGCTGCGGGGGTCCCCCCGGCCTCCGTGCCCGGCGGGATCGAGTCCGTGCCCGGGACTCCGCCCCCCGGGACTCCGCCGCCCGGCACGGCTGCGTTCAAGGCGCTCGCGCTCCAGGAGCGCTCGTTCAAGCTCCACACGGTGCAATTCCTGCAGGCTGTCCAGCCTGCCCAGGGATCCCCACTCGCCGCTCAGGCCGCAGCAGCCGCGCCGATCGAGCCAGCGTCCGGCGGCCAGGTTCCGGTTGAGCCGGTTTCCGGGCAAGCGCAGATGGCGGACGTGAGCGTCCCGGGCACCGCCGACCAGGTAGCGGGACAGGCAGCGGAAGCGGTGCCGGTCGGCGGTGCGATCTCGGTCAGCTCGTCGCTCCTCACGAGCGGGCAGGAGACGTTCGCGGCCCATCTGGCGCAGCTGACCGGCCTGAGTCCCCGCGTTGTCGCCGCCTGGGAATTGGCCGAAGAGTCCGGCAGTCCTGCGCAGGGGCGCCAGGCGGCGTCCAACTTCAACTGGCTCAATATCGGCTACTTCGACAGCGGCACCGGCCCGATAGCGTTTAACAAGGCGTTCAGCGACCCGGTCAGCGCGGCCGAGCAGACCGCCAAATTCCTGAAGGGCGAGTGGGGCGGTGCGAGCTCCAGCATCCGCGCGATCCTCTCGAGCGTCGGGCAGAGCCCGGATCAGCAGATGGCGGCGATCGCGAACAGCGACTGGGCGAGCACGCACTACGACGGTGGCGCCAGCTTGCGTGGGACCTTCCAAGAGCTGGCCGACCTCAAGGTCCAGAGCACCGGCGCCACGCCGGGCGTCACGCTCGCCTGACTCGGTCGCGGCCAAAAAAGAGATGCCGCGATCGACCACCCGCACATATGATGCTCCACAGCGTGGGAGCTGTCTCGACGAAAGTGAGGGTGAGCGGTGCGGATCTTCATCGTGTTCCGCGACACGATCTACGCTAGTGGGCTCCAGTCCACTCTGATCGCGGCGCCGGGCGTCGAGTCGGTCGACCATGCGACGTCGATCGCGCTCGCGTGGGAGGATGAGGCGCTGGCGGAAGCCAACGTTGTCCTGCTCGAAGGCGATCTCGGTGGTGCCGCGGCGTTTGTCCAGGAGGTCACCGTGCAGAGCGGCGCGGGGGTCCTGCTCTGCCTGCGGGACGCGACGACTGCCGAGGTGCTCCAGGCAATCGGGAACGGCGTCGGCGGCGCGCTCGCGCGTGATCTGCTCACTCCCGACACGCTCCTGGCCGCGGTCGGCGCGGTCGCGGCCGGACTGTTCGCGCTCGACGTAAGCGTCATGCGCACCCTGACCAGCTCCGTTCCGCCGCTCCGCGAGCGAAACGGGGTCTCCTCTTCCAGCGGGCAGTTCACACCCCGTGAGCAAATCGTCCTGAGCCTCGTAGCCTCAGGCTGCTCGAACCGCGAGATCGCGCAGCAGCTCTCCTACAGCGAACGAACGATCAAGACGGTGCTCCACGACATCGTCACGAAGCTGGGCGTCAAGAGCCGTTCGCAGGCGGTCGCGATGGCGGTCCGCGAACGGATGATCTGACCCGCGGCGCCGCATCGGCATTGGACACTTGGGCTACGATTCTCTCTTCGACCGCATCCGAGGGGGTATCGAGCAGATGGAAAGCAGCGCAGCAGTACACCGTGACAGTAGGGCTCTCGCTCCGACGACGAGCTCCGCGCAGCGGCGGCTGCTGCTGGTAGCTGCTGTGGTGATTGCGTTCGTTGTCGCATTCGCGATCGGCTCGGCGACCAAGTCGACGTCGTCCTCTCAGGGCGGTAGCTCGCTCGCCCCCTCGAGCTCGCTGGCCGGTCCGCATGCTTCGATCACCGCGCTGGCCTCCGGCGCGGCCATCCCGGTGCTGAGGCCGGCCCCGAAGACCGTCACCACCAGCAACACCCAGAACACCGGCACCCAGAACAGCAACACCCAAAGCAGCAACACCCTGACCAGTAACACCCAGAACACCGGCACGCAGAACACCGGCACACAAAACACCGGCACACAAAACACCGGCACCCAAAACACCGGCACGAACAGCAACAACGGCGTCACCCACGGCGCCGGCTGAAACCAGGACCGCCTACCCAGGCGAATCAGGCGATCGTGTAGCCCAGGCGAATCAGCCGACGGTGTAGCCGTCCTGCTGCAGCTGAGCGAAGCCCGCGCTGAGCGCGCTGTCGGCCTGACTGATGGACGTCTGAGCGGCTGTATATGCATGCTTGTTGTTGTGCTTGGCCGCACCCGACAGAGCCGCATAACCGGCCGCGAGCCGTCGTAGCGCCGCTACGATCGCCGCGTTTGCCGCGGTTCCGGTCGGACCAGGAGTGAGCTTGGCCGCCGCTGCCGCGGCCTGGCTGTGCGCCTGGGCGAGCTCGGCGGCGGCCGCCGCCTGGCCGCTCTGATTCTTTGCGCTCGCCAGCTTCGGGCCGTCTGCTGAGCGAGCTGCGTTGAGTTTCGAGACGACCGAGCCGAGGGCTGCTGCGTAGGTCGGGCTGACGGTGAGCGGCAGCACCGACCCCGATGTCGTCAACGACGAGACGGCGTGCTCGCAGGTCACCGCGAACGCGGTCGCGTTCGTCTGTGGCACGACGCAGACCGCGATTGCCGTCCCGAGCGTGGTCGGCAGCGCATACACGGACTCGGGAGTGGTGGCGCCCGTCGGCAGCAGGTCCAGGTAGCGCTTAAACGTCTGCGAGCCGAGCTTGACGGTCGCCCCTTGGGGGGCGTTCGCGAGCGCTGTGGTGAAGCTACTCGGCAGCAGCGTCGCGTTCGCGGTCGTCGTGGTGCCGAGGACAAGTGCTCCACCGCGCTCCGAGACGCCGGGCGTAAGCGTGACCGCGTTGATCAGCTTGAGCGCGCTCGTCCCCGCCGGAGCCGCCGCGGACCGTTGCCAGCCAGCCGGATAGCTGATGGTGAGTGGACCGGCCGGGGCGTGCTGCACGAGCGCAGTCGACGGGCTCGACCCTCCCCCGGAGCCATGAGCGATCACGAACCCGATCGCGGCTGCCGCGACGGCGGCCACGGCGGTGAGGATGGCGATCGGCGCCTTCCGTGCCGCACGCGGTGTCGCGGCCGGCGCCGTGGGCGCAGTCTTCGGGCCCGGGATCGCGGTCCGCTCGCCGGTCGTTTCGGTTCTGAGCTCGGGCGACGGCCTGGGTTCGGGCTCGGGCGGCTCCTCGGCCGCAGGCTCGAGCTCCGGGATGGGGGCCGGCTCGAAAGCCGCCGGCGCCGGGGGGACCGTCGGCTGCGGCGCCGGCGCGGGCACCTGCGCGACCGGTTCGAGCGCCGGTGTGGACTCAGCGGGCTCGGAAGGCTCGGGGGCGTCGGGCGCAGGCGGCGGGGCGACCGGCGGAAGCGACGCTCGCTCTGACTGGGATGCCTCCTTGGACCGCGACGGCGGCCATCCAAAGGTCACGAATCCGGTTTCCGCCTGGGCGGGTTCCTGCTCGACGGCGTCCTCGCCGCGCGGCGGAGTGTCTGTGCGGTCCGCGGGGGTCTGCGGCGGCGAGATCTCGGCATCCGCCGGCCTCGCGCCGACGGAAGGTCCTGAGCCGCCGAACGTTACGAACCGGGTCTCGGCAGAAAGCTCCGAGGGTGGCTCGGTGCCCACGGTCGGTGGTGGTCCGGGCTCGGACACCTCGGCCGCGGGCTCGGCGGGCACAGCGGGCTCGCCGGGCACAGGAGTCCCAGCCGTCTCGGGCGTCTCAGCCGTCTCGGACGTCTCATGCGGCTCGGGCGGGGGTTGGTCTGGCCCCGACGCCTCAGGCGCGGGCTCGGCGGGGGTTAGAGCCTCGGGCTCGGGCTGCGGGGCGCAGGCTGCGGGGGCG
>PMOY01000358.1 GCA_003165655.1 Solirubrobacterales bacterium | reverse complement strand
GCGCTCGAGGGCAAGATCGACCGCCTCAACGGCCTCAAGGAGAACGTCATCATCGGCAAGCTGATCCCGGCCGCCACGGGGCTAAAGCGCTACCGGCGGATCGAGATCGAGCCGGCGGAACCGCTCCCCCGGGGCATGGACGACGTCGGCCTGCTCGACCACGACGAGCTCGCGGCCGAGCTCGGGCTGACCGACGGCGAGTCGCTGAGCGGCTTCGTCGGCGGCCTCGAGGCCGATCTCTCAGATCTCGAGGACATCGGCCCGGGCGGGTCGCACCTCGGGTTCGCGGAGGAGCTCGCCGATCTCGACCTCCCCGCAGACGATCCCGGCGCCAGCGACAACGGGGACTGAGGCTACGCGCGCCTGCGGCGGTTCACTCGCCGCAGGCGCAGGTCGCCCACTCACCGAGGCGAGCAACTCGAGCCCGATGGCCACGATCGCCGTCACCGACTCGGTACGCGAGGTGCGTAACCAGGCGCCGCCGCTGCAGCCGATCGACCTCTTCGCGGTCGACCTCGCCCTGCGTGAGGCGCTCGAGCGCGAAGGCGGCGGTTGGGGGGTCGCTCGCGCTCACGAGGCTGGCGCTGCTGCGGGCAGCGCCGCGGCGCTGCACCACAGCCGGCGCGCCGAACGCAACGAGCCGATCCTGCATACCCACGATCGCTACGGGAACAGGATCGACGAGGTCGAGCTCGACCCCTCCTGGCACTGGCTGCTACGCGGGGCCATCGAGCGCGGCATTCACGGCTCGCCTTGGCGCGAGCCTCGCGACGGGGCCCACCCGGTCAGGGCTGCGTTGTTCATGCTCTGGTCGAACGCCAACGCCGGCGTCATGTGCCCGGTCTCGATGACCTACGCGGTCGTCCCGGCGTTGCGCCACTCCGCGCCGGAGATCGCGGCCGACTGGGAGCCCCGCCTGACCGGACTCGACTACGGCGCCGGCGCGCTCGCGGGCATGGCCATGACCGAGCGCCAGGGGGGCTCGGACGTGCGCGCCATCATCACCCGCGCCGAACCCGCCGGCGAGGGCTGGTACGAGCTGAACGGCCACAAGTGGTTCTGCTCGTACCCCCCGTGTGACGTGTTCCTCGTGCTCGCGCAGGCGCCCGCGGGGCTGTCGTGCTTCTTCGTCGAGCGCGGCCCCGGAATGGAGTTTCAGCGCCTCAAGGACAAGCTCGGGACGCGGTCGCTGCCGTCGTCCGAGGTCGAGCTCCGCGGCGTCAGGGCTCGCCTCGTCGGCGAGGAAGGACGGGGCGTGCCGGCGATCATCCGGATGGTCAACCACACGCGCCTGGACTGCCTGATCGGATCCGCGAGCGCGATGCGCCGCGCGACCGTGGAGGCGCTCCACCACGCCCGCCATCGCTCGGCGTTCGGCGAGCCGCTGATCGAGCAGCCGGCGATGCGCAACGTGCTCGCCGACCTCGCGATCGAGTCCGAGGCGGCGACGGTGGCAGCGCTGCGGGTCGCGCACAGCTACGACGGCGGCGAGCCGGCATTCCAGCGCTTCGCCACGGCAGTGATGAAGTACTGGGTGTGCAAGCGCGCCCCGAGCCTTGTCGGCGAGGCGCTCGAGTGCCTCGGCGGCAACGGCTTCGTCGAGGAGTCCGCGATGCCGCTGATCTACCGCGACGCGCCGCTGAACTCGATCTGGGAGGGCTCGGGAAATGTCGCCGCGCTCGACGTCCTGCGGGCGATCGTCTCAGAGCCGGCGGGACTGACCGCGTTCCTGGCCGAGTGCGAGCTCGCCGCCGGGTCCGACACACGGCTCGACGCCCATCTCGCGCGCGCACGCGAGACCACCGCCGCAGTCCTCGTCGGCGAGGATGGGCGCACCGTGCAGGAGCGGCGCTACGAAACCCAGTTCCGGGCGCGGCGGATCGTCGAGGACCTCGCGCTCGCCCTCCAAGCGTCGCTGCTCGTCCGCCACGCCCCGGGCGCGGTGGCCGATGCGTTCTGCTCCGCGCGGCTCGGCGGCGACGCCGGCCATGCCTACGGGACACTGCCGGCGGGCGTCGACGCACGGACGATCATCGGGCGCGCGCTGCCGGTGTGAGAATCACCCGCGGCTCGCCCGGGGCCTGATCGTCGAGCCGGTCGATCCGATCGTTGCGAACAGCACAACGCACCGCGCGATCGCGTGCTTTAGGCGATTCTTCGGTAAGTCGGCCACAAGACGCCGATATTCGTGTACGTTGGAGATGCGGGCTCAAGCGAGCGGTCCCGTTGCCGAGTATCAACCGTGAGGCGGCGCATCGTTCGCCCATCGACCCGCGTTTCTCCCTCCACTGTGACCCTACTTATCGGCATCCTGCTCGCGTTAGCCTGCGCGCTCGCGACAAACGTCGGCTTCCTCTACAAGCATCGAGGCGCCTGCGCTGCGCCTGCGGTGGACATCCGTCGGCCCTTCTGGACGGCGCGCTCGCTGTACTCGTCGCGCTGGTTCGCGGTCGGCATGCTCGTCGCCACAGTCGCCTGGGTGTTTCACGTCGCCGCCATGGCGGTCGCGCCGCTATCGGTCGTCCAACCGGTGCTCGCCGGCGGGGTCGTGTTGCTCGCGGTGATGGCCGAGCAGATGCTCGGCGTCCGCGTGGGACGCCGGCAGTGGCTCGGCCTCGGGCTCACCGCGGCCGGCCTGATGCTCCTCGGGCTCACCCTTCCCGCCACCCACGGCGCGCAATCCCGCTTCTCGCTCCCCGGCATGATCGCTTTCGAGTCGGGGCTGATCGTCGTCGGTGCCCTGCTCATCATGGGCCCGCGAATCGGCGCCCCGGCCGTGCATCACGGCTTCATGCTCGGCGCCGCCGCCGGGATCATGTTCGGCGTCTCCGACGTCGCAATCAAGGCGATCACCGGCCTCGTCGGCAGTGCCGGCATCACCGGCCTGATCTCTCCGTGGACGCTGGTGATCCTCGCCGCGTCGGTCACCGCCTTCTACGCGTCGGCCAAGGGCCTCCAGGACGGCGACGCCGTGCCCGTGATCGCGATCACCGGAACGGCAGCCAGCGTCGCCGGGATCGTCGGCGGCATCATCGTCTTCGGCGACCCGATGCCGGGCAACCCGGTGGTGCTCGTCGTCCAGTGCCTCGCATTTGCCGCCGTGCTCGTCGCCGCCTGGCTCATGCCGGCGCCGGTGCGGGCACCCGGCGCGCTCGCGTAGCCACGAGCGTCGCCGATTTCGCGGCGGCGCTACCTTTATACGGACCGAGCAGCGCACGCCCCGGAAGGAGAGCAATGGCCACGACACAAGAGGCCCCCAGAACCGAGCAGGACACACTCCAGGAGCTGGCGCGTCGCCACCTTTGGATGCACTTCACTCGGCTCTCGGCATACGCCGAGCACGAGGTGCCCGTCATCGTGCGCGGCGAGGGATGTTACGTCTACGACGAGCACGGCAAGCGCTACCTCGACGGGCTCTCCGCATTGTTCTGCGTCAACATCGGCCACGGCCGGGCCGATATCGCCCAGGCGGGCGCCGATCAGGCCAAGGAGCTCGGGTTCTTCACCAACTGGTCCTACGCCCACCCCCCGGCGATCAAGCTCGCGGCGCGAATCGCCGAGCTGGCTCCGGGAGACCTCAACCGCGTCTTCTTCACCAGCGGCGGCAGCGAGGCCGTCGAATCCGCGATCAAGCTCGCGCGTCAGTACTTCAAGTTCTCCGGCAAGCCGAACAAGACGAAGCTGATCGCGCGCGACGTCGCCTACCACGGGACGAGCCTCGGCGCTCTGTCGGCGACCGGGATCACCGCCCTGCGTGAGCCGTTCGAGCCGCTGACGCCGGGTGGCTGCCACGTTGTCAACACCAACACCTACCGGCTGCCGGCGGGAATGACCGATGCGGATCTCGCCGAGGCGATCGCTCACCGGATCGAGTTCGAGGGTCCCGACACCGTCGCGGCCGTGATTCTCGAGCCGGTCCAGAACGCGGGCGGCTGCTTCACGCCCCCCGAGGGCTATTTCGAGCGCGTCCGCGAGATCTGCGACGAGTACGACGTGCTCCTGATCTCCGACGAGGTCATCTGCGCCTGGGGCAGGTTGGGCGAGTGGTTCGGGTCCCAGCGCTACGGGTATCAGCCGGACATCATCACGACCGCGAAGGGGCTGACCAGCGCGTACGCGCCGATGGGCGCGATGATCGCGTCCGACCGCCTCGCCGAGCCGTTCCTGTCGGGGACGAGGAGCTTCGTCCACGGATTCACGTTCGCCGGGCACCCGATGAGCGCAGCGATCGCGATGGCGAATCTCGATGCCTTCGAGCGCGAGGGGATCCTCGAGCATGTCCGCGCCAACGAGGGACCGTTCCGGGCGATGCTCGAATCGCTGCGCGACATTCCGATCGTCGGTGATGTGCGCGGCGCCGGCTACTTCCAGGCGATCGAGCTGGTCAAGGATCAGGACACGCAGGCGTCGTTCAGCGACGCCGAGGCCGAGACGCTGCTGCGCGGCTTCCTCTCCGGCGAGCTGTTCCGGCGCGGGTTGATCTGCCGGGCGGACGACCGCGGCGATCCCGTCCTCCAGCTCTCGCCGCCGCTGATCGCCGGGCCTGAGCAGTTCGAGGAGATCGAGGCGGTGCTGCGGCCGGTGCTCACCGAGGCGGCCGAGCTGATGCGTCGAAGCCAGGACTGAGGGAGCCCGCATGAAGGTCGGAGTCCCCGCCGAGGTCAAGGCCGACGAATATCGCGTGGCGCTCACGCCCGCCGGTGTGCGCGAGCTGGCCGACGCCGGCCACGAGGTCATCGTCCAGAGCGGCGCCGGCGAGGGCTCGGCGATCGCCGACGAGCGCTACACCGAGCAGGGCGCGAGGATCGTGCCCGACGCCCAGGCCGTGTTCGGCGAGGCCGAGCTGATCGTCAAGGTCAAGGAGCCCCAGCCCCAGGAAGTGGCGCTACTCGAGTCCAGGCATACGCTCTTCACCTATCTCCACCTCGCCGCGGCTCCCGAGCTGACCCGGGGACTGATGGCGTCGGGGGCGACCTGCGTTGCCTACGAGACCGTCGAGGACGCGCGGGGAAGGCTACCGCTGCTCGCGCCGATGTCCGAGGTGGCGGGCAAGATCGCTACTCAGGCCGGCGCGTTCATGCTCGAGAAGCCGCTCGGCGGCCGGGGGATCCTCCTCGGCGGAGTCCCGGGCGTGGCGGCCGCGAGCGTGATGGTCATCGGCGGCGGCGTGGTCGGGATGAACGCGGCGTTCATCGCCCTCGGGATGGAGGCCACCGTGTACGTGTTCGACCGCAACATCGATCGGCTTCGCGAGCTCGACATCGCCTTCGGCGGTCGGGCCGACACCTGTTTCGCGACCACGCTCGGGATCGAGCAGCGGCTGCCCGACGTCGACCTGGTGATCGGCGCCGTGCTCGTCCACGGCGCGCGCGCCCCGCACGTGATCACCCGCGCTCAGCTCGGGCTGATGAAGCTCGGCGCCGTTCTCGTCGATGTCTCGATCGACCAGGGTGGCTGCTTCGAGACGTCGCGTCCGACGACTCACTCGGATCCGACCTACGAGGTCGACGGGATCACCCACTATTGCGTGACCAACATGCCCGGGGCGGTCCCGATCACCTCGACCTATGCCCTCACGAACGCCACCATGCCCTACGTACTCGAGCTCGCCGACGTCGGCGTGCTCGGAGCCGTCACGAGCCACCCGGGTCTGAAGCTCGGCGTCAATATCGTCGCCGGTCACGTCACCTACGGGCCGGTTGCCGAGGCGGTCGGCGTGGCCGTGGTGGACGCCGAAGAGGCGCTCGCGGGCGTGCCCGCCGGCGGCTTCTGAGCTGCCCCGTCCGCGACGGCTGAGGTCGCTCACCCGGCCACCCCTGCTACATTTGCCCACCCGATGCCAACCACCAGCCAGCTCATCCGTAAAGGCCGCAAGGCGCCCAAGAAGAAGCTCGCCACCCCCGGCCTGAAATCGGGCAAGGGGCGCAAGCAGAAGGTCGCTGCGCCTCAGCGTCGTGGCGTCTGCACGCGTGTGTACACGACCACGCCGAAGAAGCCCAACTCGGCGCTCCGGAAGGTCGCTCGCGTCAGGCTGACCAACGGCATGGAGGTCGGTGCCTATATTCCCGGCGAGGGCCACAACCTCCAGGANNCAGGAGCACTCGGTCGTGCTCGTCCGCGGCGGCCGCGTCAAGGATCTTCCCGGCTTCCGCTACAAAGTCATCCGGGGCACGCTCGACGCCGCCGGCGTGAGCGATCGCAAGAAGGCACGCTCGCAGTACGGCGTGAAGGCCAAGTAGTGCCGCGCCGCGCCGCCGCTCAGCTCCGGCCGATCGAGCCCGACGCGATCCACCGCAACCGGCTCGTTCAGCAGGTCATCAATAAGGTCATGCTCGACGGCAAGAAGTCCGTCGCCGAGAAGATCGTCTACGACGCGCTCGCAATCATCGCCGAGCGCAGCGGCAAGAATCCCGTCGAGCAGCTCGAGGCGGGGGTCAAGGCGCTCACCCCGGTGCTCGAGGTCCGCTCGCGGCGCGTCGGTGGCGCGACCTACCAGGTTCCCGTTGAGGTCCCCGGCCGGCGGGCGCGCACGCTCGCGGTCCGCTGGCTCGTCGGCTACGCCCGCGGTCGTCGGGAGAAGACGATGGCCCAGCGGCTCGCTCACGAGCTCCTCGACGCCCAGCAGCAGCAGGGCGCGGCATATAAGCGCAAGGACGACATCTACCGCATGGCCCAGGCGAACAAGGCGTTCGCCCATTACCGCTGGTAGCAGGCTGGGCGTTCGCCCACCGCCCCCGCCCCGGCGGCGCTCCGGACCGCAAAGCGCCTCCCCCGCCCGCCCCCGCGCCGCCCGCCCCGGACCGGGCCCCGCCTACGAGACGAGGGCTGCCCCGCCGCACGGGACCGGGGGCTGCGGCGGAACAACCCTCGCTCCGAGCCAATCTAATGTAAGGCGGCGTCGGATCGGTCGGTCGCCGGGTGCATGTGTCAGGAGACGGACAGTCCGTTCCTGGTCGTGGCTGGGCGTCGAGATTTCCGCGTCGTCGCGTCCGGTGCAGCCCGTGGGTTGCGCCTCGGGCAGGCCGCGATCGCTGCGATCATCGGGGGTGGCGGTCGCCCGGGATAGCCGCCGTGCTCTGCTATATTCGGGCTTCGCCTCGGGCGGCGTGATGCTCATTTCTGCTCGCTCCTGAGCGTGAAGGATCCACTCGATGGAGACGCCGACCGAATAAACACTTGCCCGGAGCCGACACCTGCGTCGTGACCGGGCCCTGTGGGCCCGTTTTTGTGCCCGCAACCAGAAACCCAGCCCGCATCATCCGAACCGAAATCAGCTCTCATGCCCCGCACCTTTGCTCTCGAAAACACTCGCAACATCGGCATCATGGCCCACATCGACGCCGG
>PMOY01000034.1 GCA_003165655.1 Solirubrobacterales bacterium | reverse complement strand
CGATCGGAGTCCCGCACGTCGATCCGCTCGCCACGCGCGGCCGAGCCCACCGGGCTTTGGTCGCCTTCCTCCGCACCAAGGCAGGACGATCGATGGCGATCAGGATCGCCGCACGCGCCGATCCGGTCCTGCTCAAGGCTTCCCGCGGATACGTCGCGCTCGGCCTGATGCTTCCCAGCGCGAACCTGACCACCACGGGCGCCAAATCCGGGCTGCCGAGAACGAGCACCGTGCTCTACTTCTCCGACGGGGACGACGCGATCCTCGTCGCCTCGAGCTTCGGACGCGAGAGGCANNCCCGGCTGGTACCACAACCTCAAGACGCACCCCGAGGCCGTGCTCGCATGCTCCGGCAGATCAGGCAGCTACATCGCCGCTGAAGTCGAGCGCGAAGCCGAGCGCGAGTGCCTGTTCGCGCTGATGGACCGGGTATACGGCGGTTACGCCGACTACCGCGAGCGCGCCGCCGAGACGGGACGCCGGATCCCGATCATGCGCCTCACGCTCATGGCGCCCTCGACGGCGAGGACGGCCCCGTAGAGATCACCAAGAGGGGTCTCGAGCCCGCCGGCGTGCGAGCGATCAGGCGTTGGNNTCATCCGCAAACTGTGGCGCGCCGCGTCGAGGACCGGAGCCAGCTCCTCGTCGCGCAACTGTTCGGCAGCCTCCACCACCACGACAAGCGGTTCGATCCCCGTGCCCGCCCCCTCGAGCACGCGGCGAACGTCGACGGCCTGGCGCGTGAGCGCTTCGGGCGAGGGCAGGGATAGCACGACCTGGCCCGCGCGGGGCGGCTCGAGGTTGCCCTCGGCGTCGATGGGGCCGACCTCGACCACCACCTCGCCGCCGGCGACGCCCTGGGGCGCCTGGACGGTGAGCTGTCGATGCACGGCGCCGCCTCGGGGCAGCTGGATGATGAGCCTGGGCTCCTAGGCCACGGGCCGAGCCTAGCGCCAACCGCTCGTGCCCAGCTCCGCGCCATCTGCCGAGATCCTCAACACCCACCCGAATCATCTTGACAGTCAAACTCTTGGCAGCTAGCCTTTTTGGTAGCGAATGACCTTGCCGATGCCCGCCGACGAGGGTGCCGAGAGGAACGCCGAGTCGCGCCCTTTGACCGAGGGCCTGCGCGGAGCGGTAACCCGAATGCTTGGCGCCGAGCGGCGCTTACGCAGCCGTGACCACAGCCGACCGGGGGAGCTCACTCACGCCCAGCTGCGTGCCCTGGCCACGCTCGGACGCGAGCAAGAGATGCCCGCAGGGCAGCTCGCCCGCTGCGCTGACCTCAACCCAGCCACCGTCACCGCGATGCTCGACCAACTCGAGGCCCTCAACGTCGTTCGGCGACACCGCAGCACCGAGGACCGACGCGTCTGCAACGTCTCGGTGACTCCCTCGGGGTGGCAGCTACTCGAACGAAAGCGCGCATACTGGGATTCGCTCTGGGGCGAGCATTTCGCGGAGTTCTCCGACCGAGACCTCGAGGCGGCCGCTCGCGTCATCCACCAGATCACCGACCTGTACGACGCTCTTTCCACTCGCCTCGACCCGACCGGACCCACACAAGGCACGTGAAGCCGCAACCCACCGAAGACCGATCGCGGGACCGCCGAATCCCATGGCTGAGCGCAAAGATCTCGATTTCACCTATTCGCTGACCGATCGCCTCGTTCGACTCAGTCTGGGAGAGCTCGCGGACTTCAGCGCGGCGAAGTACGACGGCGACTTCTCGCTCAGCCTTGAAGAGGCTCAACGGCACAAGCACGACTATGTGGCCGAGCAGATCGGGATCGAACCTGGCCGTCACGTACTCGACCTCGGGTGTGGCTGGGGCGGACTGCTGAACTACATCCGCGACCGCGGCGCGACAGGGGTTGGCGTCACGCTGTCCTCGGCACAGGCCGCCGCCTGCCGCCGCCATGGCCTCGACGTCCACACCTACGACGCACGGCGTGTGGCCCGAGAGAGCTTCGGCGGCGTCGATGCCGTGGCGAGCCTCGGCGCCTTCGAGCACTTCTGCTCCCCTGAGGACTACGCCGCCGGACGGCAAGAGGAGATCTACCGCGAGATCTTCGAACGGGTCGCGAGCGTGCTCCCGGCACGAGGCAGGTTTTACCTCCAGACCATGGTCTTCGGGCGCAACATGATCCCGCTTGAGCAGATCAGCACCCGTGCGCCGCGGAACTCGGACGCGTGGATCCTCGCACTGATGGGATGTCAGTTTCCCGGCTCATGGCTCCCCTTTGGCCACGAGCAGATCGTGCGCTGCGCCGAGCCCCGGTTCCGCCTGGTCTCGAGCATCAGCGGCCGGCTCGACTACATCGAGACGATCACTCAATGGAACAGACGGATCGGAGCGCCAAGCCTGAGAAAGACGCTGCTGAAGCTGCAACTTCTTCCCCGCTGGCTCACCAGCGCCGACTTTCGGCTCGCCTTCACGTCAGGCGTCAGCGCGAACAAGGTCTGCTTCGAGCGAGAGCTCCTCGACCACTATCGGCTCGTGCTCGAGAAAGCACCATAACCCCCGACATCTCACTGGGCTTGCCGGTCGGCTCAAGTGCCGCCAGTGCTCCGGGAGCTCCGGATGCTCGAGGAAGACGATGTGGTCATCGACGCCTGCCGCCGCGACCGCGTCCCACACCCGCGTCAGCGCGTCGTCCTGATCTTCGGCCTCGAGCGTGATCTCGAACACTCCGATCTCGTCCAGTTCGCCGATTTCTGCGTCGGGCAGCGCAGCGGCGAGCTGTGCACGCGCGTCGCGGTCGCGCGGCGTGCCCTGATGACGCAGCAGCATGCCGATTCTGTGCGGTTGCGCCATACCGGTTGTTTAGCAGCCGCGACGAGCCAGTCAAAGCCGTCACTCGGGCGAGTCCGGCGATGGGCAGCCGCCGGTCCGAGGTCAGGACGGCTTCAGCCGGGTGGAGCGCCCGGGCGGGTGAGCCCACCGCCCCGCGAGCGACGGATGAAGTACAGGATGACCGACGAGCACGCCACGGACAGGACGAGCCCGGGCAGTCGATGCGCCCACAGCAGCCACACGATGATCCCTGCGACGAAGTTGCCGGCGAGACCCAGCGCGATCGTCTGAAACAGCGTCATCGGGTCGGGGCCCGGCAGCGCCAACCGGGCAAGGCCACCGACGACGAGGCCAGAGGCGGCCAGAACGATCAGATACGCAAGCAGACTCACGATGCCTCGAGACCGGAGGATACGGCGTCAAGCGCCGCTGACTCGGCTGTGACGGCTCCGGCAGACGCTGAATGCGATCCGGCGAAGGTGGCTATTCCCCACCCGCCGGGCGGTGCCACGCGAGCATCACTCCATCCCCGATCGTCAGCAGCACATTGTGCACCCGTTCCTCCTGCTGGACTTGGCGAGCGAATTCCCGGATCCCGACGGTGCTCTCGCTCTCGTCGGTCGCGTCGAGCGCTGCTCCGCCACGGAACAGGTTGTCGGCGACGATNNACGCCTCGCTCGGCGAGCTTGGGGAGGACAGCGTCGAAGTACTGAGGGTAATTGGCCTTCCACGCATCGATATAGACCAAGTCGAATGGTCCTTCGAGACCGGCGATCGTCTCGAGTGCGTCGCCCACGATCAGCTCCACCCGGTGCCCATACGGACTCGCGTCGAAGTGGCGTCGAGCGACGGCAGCGATGTCTTCGTCGACTTCGAGCGTCGTCACGCGTCCGTCCACCGGCAAAGCTGCCGCGATCGTCAGCGTGCCAACCCCCGTGAACGTTCCGATCTCGAGCACGTGACGCCCGCCGCCGACCACGATCAGCGC
>PMOY01000020.1 GCA_003165655.1 Solirubrobacterales bacterium | reverse complement strand
CCTGGGAAAGCCGACCCATAAGCACGATCGACACAGCCCATGCAACACACCGATCTTGCACGCCTCCCTGCTGGCCCTGGAATCGGCGACTAGGGCGTTCGCGGCGCGGATCCCGGGCGATCGCCTTGCCGCGCCATCCACGGCGCACTATTGCAACGGCGACCGAGCGAGTGATCGCAGGGCTCAATGGCCGCCCAAGATCGCGGCGGCGGTCAACAGCACTCGCCCGGTCATCGACGTCTCTCGGCGTTTACGCCTGAGCAGATCGTTCAAGTCGATTCGTTCGTCGAGCACCGCGTAGAGATCTCCCCCATCCATGAGCACGATTGGGGACCGGTTCCCAGAGTGGATCTCGACGGCGGATGGTTCAAACCCGTTGATGGCGATAACCAGACCCAACGTGTTCTCTCCGCGTCGGCGGACCTTCGCTGAGAACACGTCGAGGTCGTCTCGAGCGGTTGGCTGCTGCTGCCACTTGGCTTCAAGCAAGAAGTACTCGCCACCAAATGTCAGCCCGCCATCGATCTGCTCACCGGCCACGCGGAAGGATGCTTTCGGGTCGAGGTCGAACGCCTCGAAAGTGTCGTGTAGGAGTTTCTCCAGCGCGAAGCCTCGTGCCTGAGCCGGTAACGCCATCATCTCCAGATATCGAGCCTTCAACTCCAGTAACCGCTCGGTGGTGGCGCGCCGTTCTTTAGCGGCTGTTCGCGACACCTCGAAGCGTTCTCGGGTTGCTTGGCGTTCCATTAGCGCCTGCTCGTAAGGCTGAACTACTGCACGGAGCCGGGCCACGGCGGCTCGCGCGGCAGCAATCTTGGGCTCAGGATCATCAACACGTTGCAGCTGCGGGAAATCCTCCATGGCGGCAACGTCGACGAGTAGAGCGAGCAGCAGATCCTGATGCTCATCCTGCGCGCGAACCAAGCGATCGACGAACAGGTTGACACTGTCGCGCTTGTACTGATCTGGGCTAGTCCACTCGATGCCGGCTAGGAATAAAGGCTCTCCACCGACGGCGGCCTTCGCGTAGCCGTACAGATCGCGCTTGAACCAAAAGGCTGCGGTCAAGGCGTCCTTGAGTGCTGAGATCGCGTTTGCCGAGATCCGTTGAACCGTCGCCATCAGTCCGTGTGCTCCCACTGGTGAGACGCGTTCATGACCTGATGGGAGTCGGAGCTTGTTGACCTGGATAACCGTAGCCATGCAAAGTGAAATAGCCGCCATCCACGGAGAGCAGGACACCTTCGGCCACCAGCTCAACGAGAACAGCCCTCACGTCGACCGACGGCCAGTCCCGAGCCTTGAGTTCGGCGGTGATCTCCGCAGCCCGCCATGCCCGCGGCCCCTCTTCTCCGATGACCCGGAGTGCTCCAAGGGCCACTGTTGTCGGCGGCGGCAAGAAGCCTGGAGGAAAGTGGACGTCCTGGGGTGGCCTTTTCGTGCCGGTGCCAAGTATTTGGTTGACCCGCGTATGACTGAGGCCCGTCAGCTCGCCGATGCGACGATGGGAAAGTCCCAACGCCGCGACCCGACGCATGGCGCTTTCACGTCGTTGCTGCGCCGTCGCAAGCGCGGTTTCGACATTGGCTTGGACTGCCGCGTAATCGGCCTGAGCTCTTATTAGAGACGCCAGTGCCTCCGGCAAGATCGATTCGGGCATGATGTGGAAAGTACCCCTTTCCACATCGGTCGTCAAGGTCGTCATCCCAGTCCGTCGCGACGGGCGACTGACGATCGCTGTCGCGCGCGAGCGGCGATCAGCTCGACGTCCGCTCCGGCGACGGAGTATCGGCAGCGATGCCGCGAACGACAGCAATGAGAAACACGTGATAGATGACATCGGGGGTTCGCTTCCCGTGCCGGCGCGGAACCCGGTCCGGGGCCAATGAAGCGGACGTTGCCAAACGTCGACGTGGGCTGCGACCATGGGTGCGTGGGAATACACGTCCGTACATGGGAGAGCGCCGATCCCGACCGGATTCGACGGATGGTTGAGGGGGCTGCGCAGGCAGCGCACAGCGCAGACGGCGACGTTCGAGCCGTGATGAGCCATTTGACTCGCAGACTGGCCGCCGGCGCCGACTGCGAAGAGCTTCGCAGCGTCGCCAAACTCCTCGCGGAGGCCGACACAGCAGTCGCAGAGGCATTTGCGGCGATCCCGGAAGCACGAGAGGCGGCGGCACGCGGCGATGCTGACGGGGCTGAGAGCGCGTCAGCCAACGTTATGCAGCACGCGNNAAGCGGCCTGAGGAATGGACGCGGCGGCGTGAGGACCCTAAGCCGAAACGCCCTGGTCGACGTCTGGTCGGTGATGGGCCGCCCGGCACAGCGGCTGACCCACGGGCGTCACTTCGTCTGATCGCCGTTGCCGGCAGTGTCGGGCGGCGAGGGTTGGGCGAGCGCGGCGCGCCCGGCGATGATCAGGGAGTGGAGCTCGGCGAGGTCCCAATGCGAGGTGTCGGCACCGTGGCGGACGGGGAGCGCGAGATGCTCGGTTCGCAGACGGCCGGCGACCTGCGCGCGGCGGACGAAGAACGGCTTGAGCGCCTCGGGCTGCTTGGGGGTCTCGATCACGAGCAGTCCGTGGTCGGGATCGCGCTGCGTGACTGCGAGATCGAAGCGCACGCCGGTCGGGCGCGGGTAGATCCAGTCGCGCACGACCGCATGGTGCTTGGCGAGGTTCACGCCGTCTAGCGGGATCGGCCGGGCCTTGCTGATGATGTCCTGGCCGCGCTCCTTTGCGGTTCGCAGGCCGATCGCGATGAGTCCGCCGGCGGCGTTCGCGAATGCGGCAATGTCGCACGCGAGTTTGAAGCGGCCGTGCTCGTCGAGCTGGTATGGGCGATCCTTGACGTCGAGCCAGTCGGTCTCGGGCTGTCCCACCAGGACCCCGTGATGGCCGGTGCGTAGCAGCTCCCCAACGGTCGCTGGGCGCAGAGGCCCCGTCGCAAACGCGGCATCGAGCAGGCGCTCAACGTCGGCGCCGATCTCGAGCGCGTAGCCGATCGTGCGTCCGCGGGTCGTTGTCGCGATCTCGACCTGGATGGCGCTGTAGTTCGAGGTGTCAATCGGAGTCACACGAGCGAGCGTGCAGCCGCATTTGGCCAGCAGTGGCCGAAGCAGGCGCGCGACTGGCTCGCGCGTGAGCAGGTCTTCTGTGATGCGCTCGACGACGATCCGGATCGAAGTGGGAGAAACGCGGAAGCTGGTGTTCAGGTAGGCCGTCATCTCGGAGTCGAAGCTCTCCGGGCGGTCTTCGCTGAT
The DNA here is from genome assembly GCA_003165655.1 of Solirubrobacterales bacterium. GTDB lineage: Bacteria > Actinomycetota > Thermoleophilia > Solirubrobacterales > Solirubrobacteraceae > Palsa-465. The sequence continues at coordinate 243 of PMOY01000020.1, read as the reverse complement.
CAGCAAGGTCAACGGATCCTGGTCGGTGCCGTAGTGGTGGTTGTAGCGGCCGATGGCGTGCCGCAGCGAGGTCAGCGATGCGTCCTTGACGACAGCCAGCGGCGCCAGCAGAGAGTCGTCGCTGGCCTCGAAGAACCCGACGCCCTCGACCTCGAAGTCGCGACGCCGACGGATTCGCAAAGGCCCAAACAGGTCGCTCGGCTGGTGCATCCAGGACCGTCTCGCCGCGATCTCAGTCGGCGA
>PMOY01000050.1 GCA_003165655.1 Solirubrobacterales bacterium | reverse complement strand
GCTCCTCACGCTGCTAACCGAGCATGCAACCAGCACCCCTCTGGACATCCTGGAGGCGGAGATCCGCGACGACGCGGGCAACGAGCTCTACGAGGCCCACGCCGAGGCACACCTGCTCTTCGCCATCCTCTGCGCGCGGGCCGGTGAACCTGTCCGGGCTCGGGCGGCCTGGAGGGACGCGGGCCGGTGCCTCGCTGCCTATGGATTTCGCAAGGACATCACCCTGTACGGTCCGATCGACGCCCTCGAATCCTGCCCGGACCCGTTGGATCCTCGGGTTGTTGACAGGCTGCGGCGCCTGCAGCCATTGCCGAACGTGGTCGTGTCGCACACTGACGGCAGCGAGACAAGTCACCTTCCTCTGCGATGGTTCTCCGCGTTCGCGCGCAGCAGCCCCGGCAGCGCTGCCGAAATGCTCGCAACTGGGATCCGCCAGCACTCCCCCGTCGGGTACTGGATCCACGAGGACGCGCTTGAACGAATCGCCGAACACTCACACGGCCACCTGCCGCCCGAGCTGGAACACCTGCTATGGAGGTGCATCNNCCGCACGCGGCGAGCCATCGCTGCGGCTGAGACCCGTGGCTGACATGCTCGCGGCCGGAAGCTCGCGGGCCACGGAGGCGTACTGGCAGGCGGTGGCAGCGATCGACGGCGACACCGAGCATCCCTTGCCCGAGTTCTACGACGAACTGCGAGCGTTCGCCACGGAGCACGGCCTGCCAGGCCCAGACGCGGGCACCGTCCCCGAAACACGTCAGGCCCCCGATCACGGCAGCTCGATCACCGACCGCGAACACCAGTCCGCGGACGCCGGCCCATTCCTCGGCGACGTCACGCGCCTGGGCCAGGTCTACGCCTGGGCCAACGAGTTCGATCTGGACCGTCGCGACCCGCCGCTCGACGCGGACCGGCTCGTCGCGGAGCTCGAAGCCAAGCTGGACGAGCTCGGGGCGTCCGACGAGCAGGCAGTCACCGTGGTGCGTTCGTTGAGCCGCAGGTCGTCGATCAGCTACCGCGCTCACATCCTGATCAAGCTCGCCAGGCGATTCCAGGAGCGAGGATCGGCGGTCGCGGCGGATCTGCTGGTGCTTGCCTGGTGCGCGGGGCGCACCGGGATGATTGAGCCATTCGGCGGCTTTGCCCAGCGGGATTTGCTCCAAGCAGCCAAGTCCTGCGATGAGCAGCGCGCCCGCTCTACGCTCGCTCTAGAAATCGCCCATCTGGTTGAGGCCCAATACGGGTCGCCGCTGACTCGGCAGATCTTCGACGCGTTGGTCGCGCTCGATGACCTCGATGGGGCGTTCGCGATCTGGGACGCAGCGGTCGAAGTCATCGAATGGCGACTGCCTGAGTTTGGGAACGAACTCACGTCGTTCCTTGAGGCAGGCCCCGATCTCGACAGCGACGGGACGCGGTTTGCATTCGCACACCTTCTGGTAGTCGGCGTTCGCCATCCCGATCTGGACCGGCGTGCTGCGGCGTTCGCCGGCCTTGCCGAGGCGGTGGCCGAATGGCGGCAGGAAGCGGCGGCGATGATTGAGTTCATCGCTGACGCCGACAGCGCCTTCACCGACCTGCTCGCAGCCCTTCAGATCGCCGCCGCTAGCGGTCAGGCCGGGCGCAGCGCGCTCGCCCAGTCCCAAGACCTGGTGAGTTCCTGCGCCAGGGCATCCGGGTTTGCGTTGTCGTTCATCGCGGGCCGGCTGGCCGAGCAGCTCGGACTCGACGTCAATCCTCCCCTCCCAGAGCAAGCCGCCCGACTGCCAACCACCGCCGCTCAGACCCAGCAGGCGCTCAGGCAGGACTACGCAGACCGGGCGGAGTTCCTCGCGCAGAGGTGGTACGCCTTCCCGAGAAGAGTCGCCGAACACTTCCAGGCGATATGGCGTGGAGGGCTGGCGAGAAACACGCGCATTGAACGGGAGCAGACTGAACTGCAGTATTCGCGCGCGCGTAGCTGGGTTCCGCCGCAGGTTCTGCATCTCTGGCGCAACGAGCTATACGAGATCGCCCTCCAGGACGGGCTTGACGACCTCTGCCAGCACCTCATGATCAGCGGCGAATGGCGCATCAACACCCGCCCCGCGCTTCATGACATCACCGCACCTGACGCACCCGGCGCCGCGGCACGCGGCCGCAGCCGGATCACACGACCGTCATCTCTTAGTCGTCCTGACCAGGTTGAACCCGGTGCCGGACCGCCGCCAATGATCAGCTCCGGCCCCTTCGCTGGATGGACCGTCCTCGGATACCACGAACGCCAGCTCGTCGAGGTCGACTACTCACACGGGCAGTCGACCATCGTTTACGCCGGCCTGACTAGCGGAGACCGGGACCCGGACTCCCTCCCCTGGGCATCCGGAAGGGGGGACTTTCGCTGGCACCGTCAGCAGGCCAACCGCGACACCACTTCGGCGGTCGCTGCCGGACCGCTACTGCAGTGGTGGGTCCAGCACGACGCGTTCGCGTTTGACCGAGGGCTGACGTTGCGCGCCGATGTTCGGACCCGCCTGGGTCTGGTGGCTGCGCCATTGCCCGCCGCCTACGACCTGATCGACGCCGACGGCGAGACAATGATCGTCTGGAGGCGCTGGTGGATGCGACCCCACAACTATGATTACGGGCCGCGCACCCCGTGGTTCTGCGGCGGTGCCCTACTCGCCGGGCCCGCGGCACTCGAGGCAATCGCAGGGCTCGTCAGCACCGAGGCGACCTTCCATCAGCAGGTCGAGATCAACGACCTCGCCGGACCGGGGTAAGCCCGGATTTCCCGCCCGTTGCGGTGGCGTAGTCACAAAACGATCGCCGTCCCGGATCGCGCGAGCACGTGTCTTGCCGCGATACCGATCGACCAGCGTCAACCGAGCTCGCGCCAGCTTTGCTGCGATTCCGATCATCAGCCGCCGGTCGGCTCGGACGATTGCTCCGCCGGGAAGGGATCGTTGGCCTCGCCGACCGGCCCGCACGATCCCTATGACGACATTCCGATCGCTTGGTCGGTCGGCGGCCCTGGATCAAAGGCATTCGTCGGCCTCAAGACGAGGTGGCACGGCGGCCGCGCACAAAAGTTGGGCTTTACAGGTCCGGAACGATGGCTATAGGGTCGTGACCGCGATGCCTGCGCAGATTGATGTGCCGGTCGGGGCGGTGCCGGAGGGGTGGGGACACGCCCGGTTGATGCCGACGTTCGGGGTCCGCAATCAACAGGAACAGGAGAAGCGCGCGACTTCCTGTCTGCTCGCTGTCATGCATGGTGTGCCCGAGTTCGGCTACGCCCTTCTGAAGGAGCTCGATGCACCCAAAGCGCCGGTGATCGAGACGTTTGCGGAGGTGCGGTTCAAGGATGCCGACGGCAAGACGGTGATCCCTGATGGTGCGATCGTCTGCCGGCGGGGCAAGAAGACGTGGACCTGTTTGGTTGAGGTCAAGACGGGATCGGCTCGTCTCAAGGACGGCCAGGTCAACGCCTACCTCGATGTCGCGAAGACCAACGGGTTTGATGGCGTGCTCACTATCTCCACCGAGATCACGGGTAACTCCTCGGAGTCTCCGGTCTCGATCGACCGGCGCAAGCTTCGGAGTGGAATGGGGTTGTGGCATTTCTCGTGGTGGCGGGTGCTGACCGAGGCGATCGTTCAGCAACGCTACCGCGGCATCTCGGACCCCGACCAGGAATGGATTCTGCGCGAACTGATCCACTACCTCAGCAGCGAGGCATCCGGCGCCGTGGGCTTTGAGGACATGGGTGAGAAGTGGGTCGGGGTCCGCAACGCGGCACGGGACGGCTCGCTGCGCAAAGGAGACGCCGCCGCGCGTGACGTCGCCGAGCGCTGGGAGCAGTTCACTAACTACCTCAGTCTCAGCCTGTCGCAGGAGCTCGGCGCGCACGTCGTCGTCGACAGGGCTCGCAACCAGACGACCGCGGCGCGCCTGGATGAGCTCGTCGGAGGTCTTGAGACCCGCGGCGAGCTTTCCTCGATGTTGCGCGTCCCAGATGCGGTTGGGCCGCTCACGATCCGATCCGACCTACGATCACGCCAGACGTTCGTCAGCGTGGCCATCGATGCTCCCCGTGAAGGCCGGGCGAAGGGGCGGTTCAACTGGCTGATCCGCCAGCTCAAACAGGCGCCCGACGACCTGCTGATCGAAGCCAGCTTCCCCAACGCCCGCACCACGACCGTCGCGAAACTCTCCGACGTGCGCGATCAGCCCGCGCCGCTTCACTACACAGCGGACCCCAAGCGTGAACCACGAGGCTTCCTGCTCACTCAGTCAAAGCCAATGGGCCAAAAGCGCGGGCGTGACGAAGGCTCATTCGTCCGCGAAACCAGTGCGCAGACAGTCGCGTTCTATCGCGACATCGTGCAGAACCTCAAGGCCTGGTACCCGCCGGCTCCCAAGCTACGTCCCGAGCCTGACGAGCCAGCCGACGCGACCGAACCTCCGCCCGCAGTGCCACCCGTGTGGGCCACGACCGAGGCACTGACGTCGGCAACGGAATAACGAACCTCCCCGGGGTTGCGTAGGCAAATCGGGACCATCCGATCCGGACACGCCGGCCCTGCCTACGGGCGACCAGGAGGGCTCGGCGACGGTGCGCTGGTGGCTGCTTTCGGAATGCTGACATCTTCTGCGTGAACCCATAGCCCAGCGGAGTTGCTTGGGGCCTTGTCCGGTGTCTACAACCCCACGGCAGCAACGCCTGCAAGACCGGTCATGGCACTACTCGCTATGGACGCCTCTGTGGATAACAAGTCCACGCCGTCCGCCCGCCCCGCCTGGGCTTGAGCCCGCGCCCGGCCGCTGACCCCGCCCCCACATCGTGTGTGACCGGGGTCAGCGGCCGGGCGCGTTGTGTTGCAAGGCGTGGCGGGCGGACGGGGTTCTGGGACTCGATCATGGACAGCGACGGGATTGTGAGGTGCCGAGGCCATACCTGAAGGAACGGCGAGTAGTCC
>PMOY01000077.1 GCA_003165655.1 Solirubrobacterales bacterium | reverse complement strand
CGGCCTCGAACCAAAGTTCCCAACCGACGATGGTGGCCGCACGATCCTCGGTCAGCGCTCGCATCGCGATGTGTGCTAGCTCACACGCGACCTCCGCACGCCCCCAGCTCGTCGCATCCTCGGCATGAAGCGCGAGCTGCCGGATTTCGTCGCGCATCGCGAGCGCGAGCGCCCGGCTAGTCTCATCCCCGGGTTGGTTAACCTTGGCGATTGCGAGGTTGGAGCCGTTGAGGGCCTCATCTCGTCGGTCGCTTCCGATAGGCGCTTCGTGGGCGACTGCGCGACCAACCATTGGCGGAGGATCTCGACGATTTCCCACGAGCGAGATACGCGCTTCGCCTGCGAGCCCCCGAGCGCGCGCGCATGCCTCGATCGCCCCGATTGCGAGATGTTCGAAGCCGCTGGGGCCACCAGGAATCGGCAGGCGGAGGAGACCGCAGTCGAGTGCGAGTGCGGCTGCCCCGGCGCGGTGGCGCTGACCGAGCTTGGCCAACACGTGTTCGACATGCGTTGCGACAGTCTTCCGGCTCGTATGCAGACGGTCAGCAATCTCAGGATTCGTTAAGCCCCCGCACAGCAACGTGAGAATGTCGAGTTCCCGCGGTGTGAGTAAGTAGGGAGGAGAATCCTTGGGATCGAGCTCGACCATTGCCGCGACCAGATCGTCACCGCGAGGCCTCACACACGCTAGGGACACCAACATCCACGGCCCTGGCGGCTGCACCCAGACAAAAGCAGCGCGCTCGACGCTGGAGCGGGCCAGCGCGAACGCGTAGTGCGCGAGGTCCGGAGCGCCGGCAAGAAGGCGTGCTCCGCGGGCGTCGTGGACCTCTTCAATGTCGCCGTTGGGCCAGAGGACTGCGCACGGCATCAATCCAGTATCCATCGCGATTCCGAGGCTACCATGCGGGTCGCGACCACGGTGCGAGTCGGCTGGTCGCGTTTCCTGTGGGCGCGGGCTGATTACTGACCCACCTCCGCCGGTTGAAAAGTGATCCACCATCGAACTGCGCCAGCTCAAACGGCCGATAGATCGTGCGCTGCAACGTGAGCCTAACCAGATACCTGGACCGCATGTCGCGGGCGAAGTCATCAAAGATCGTCGGGCGTCGCCGAACCGGTCTCGGTTGGCAGGGCCAGGACTGCCGGGGATTGTTGCTGACGGCGGAGCTGCGTTGGTCGCGTGCGATCGCTGGCGCGCTGGTGTTCTCCAAGGATGCGCCCGATCTGCTGTGGGTATGGCGCGGCGCCTTGTGCCGCCAACGGCGTTGCTCACAGGCCCAACCGCTCCCGGTTCAGGCCGCCCGAACCTGGTTTGAAAGATCGACCGCCGCTCCCGGCCTCGGCGCCCGGCTCAGTGACCGGCTGCGAGACGGCTGGCTCGCCAAGACGTGATCGCGGTCAACAGTTCACCGCGATCACCCTCTGCGGGCGGGTTAAGACTTCACAACCGGGCGTCTGGCGTCATACTCCATCTCAGCGAACACCCGGAACGCGACCGGTGCCGGCCGCTGGCCTGGTCGCGCACCCTGAACACCAAGTCGTTCGAGCAGCGGCGACCGGGGCCGCTGGCCACTCGCGCGGGCTATGCCTCAAACACGACCGGAGCAAACGCTACCCCGCCCCGTCGCGGGCTCCCACTTCGAGCGACTCACCCGGCTGGAACCAGCGCCTCGAGCAGAGCTACTGCCCGAGCAACCCCCTTTGCCGGTAGCCACGTCCCCGTCAGCGAAACCATCCGCGCATCCGAATGATGCGGGATCTCCGCGCCGATGGGCTCACCGTCGCGTGTGATCACGTTGAGCACACCTGCCGGCAGCAGCTCGCGCTCAGAGAACAGCTCGGCGAACCGACAGCGCGCCCCGCCGCCCAAGAACCGGTTGAGATCTCGCACGATGACCTCGACAGGGAAGCGCAGCCGCGAGCCGGCCGTGATCTCACGGACGGGCTGGCGGGCGCGTCCATGGCCTGACGCGAGGGCCAGCGGAGAAGGAAGGTGTGATGGCGAGACCGGCGCGTGTCCGCGCACGTAGCGGTGATCAAAGCCGAGGAACTCAACGCCGTCGCCTCCCTCCGCCAAGTGCCCGCGCGCCTACCCCGGCTGGTTTGAGCGCAAGGCCGAGTTCCCCGAGGATCGTTGTGAGCGCCTCAAGGGCGTCCTCGGTCTGGTCAGAGGTGGTGTCGCGGGATTGGATGGTTGATCACGTGAGGTTGGTGAAGAGTGCGGCGGAGGGTCGGGTGTGTGCGGCGGGAGGCGGAGATTGCTCGTGCGGCGTTTGCGTGCACCCGGCTCAGTGCTGGGGAGGCATGAACGGTGCGACGATGCGCGTCTGCCACGATGGCCTGCCGGTACGATCCTCGCTGTGGTCGGCCCGGTCGAGCACGCGCACGATCGCGTTCGACGCCAGGAATCGGAGTGGCTCGGGCTCCCATCGGCGACTGTGGTGCTGGACCCAGGGAAGCTTCACCAGGTCGGTGTCGCGACCGAGCACGAGGTCCGCGAGCGTGCGGCCGGCGATGTTGGACGCGGCAACGCCCAAGCCGGTGTAGCCGCCGGCCCACCCCAGGCGGGTGCGTGCGTCGAAGTTGACGCTCATCGACCAGTCTCGAGGTACGGCCAGCGGCCCACCCCAGTGGTGCGTGATGGTCGCGGCAGCAGCAGCAGGGAAGTGCCGTCGCAGCGACCGCCCGAGCCTCTGGGCGACCGCTTCGGAGCGCTCGTTGGCTTCGCTGAGCGGCCGACGCAGACGGTACGGCGCACCGCGACCGCCAATCGCGATCCGGCCGTCCATCGTGCGCTGGGCATAGAAGAACAGGTGATGCAGGTCTTCGATCTCCAAGCCGTCGCGCCAGCCGAGCTGTTCCCACACCTCCGGCGGCAGCGGCTCGGTGGCGATCATCAGTGAGTACAGCGTCAGGTAGCGCAAGCGTTGACCGGGAAGCTGGCTGGTGTAGGACTCGGTCGCTCGCACGACCGTGTCCGCGCGGAGGGTTCCCGCCGCGCAGCGCACTCGCCCGGGTGCGAGGTCAAGCGCCGCGGTGCGCTCGTGGATCGTGACCCCCAGGCGCTCGCACACGTTCGCGAGCCCGCGCACCAGTCGCGCCGGATCGACTCGGGCCGCGTGGGGTGAGAATCTCGACGCGAGCACCCCCGGAATGCGGACCAGCTCTGCGAGCTTGCCTGGCTCGAGCAGCAGCTCATCGTCATCCTGGTCGTACAGTCCCGCGGGGCGCGCCAGCAGGCGAGCCCGCTGGGGCTCAGTCGTGGCGACGACGAGGCCGCCCGCCTTGAGATAGCCGCACTCGATCCCCTCATCCGCGATGACCCGGCCGACCTCATCAACGACGGCTTTCGCCTCGCGGATCGCCCGCAGCACCGATTCGTCCCCGTCGCGAATGCCGTAGGCAGCAAAGCTGCCGGGAAACCCCGGCCCCACCGCCCCACCGTTACGGCCCGAAGGCCCATAGCCCGCGATCTCGCGCTCGACGACGACGACGCGCAGCCCAGGCTGATGCTGCTTGAGGTAGTACGCGGTCCACAGACCGGTGAACCCCGCACCGACGATCGCCACGTCACAATCGGCGTCGGCCCCGAGGCCGAGTCGTGGCGTCAGCGGCTCCGGGATGCCGTCCAGCCACAGGCTCCGGGCCCGATAATGCGCTTCAAGCGCCTCTTGCTCCGCCATCCGTGCGTCAGCCTTCGATCACAGCCAGGGTGCGGGGGAGACCGGACAGGATCTCCAGTCCAGCGTCGGTCATCAGCAGCGACTCGATGTATGAGGCACCGCCCTGCTCCGGGTCGGAAAAGGATGCTGCGTACTTCGACATGTACCCCGGTTCATTTCGTAGAGCGCATCGATGCCCGGACTCGCCACGTCTTTACGTACGCACCCGGCCGCTCCCGCCCTCGAAACTCATGACAGGAAACGGCAGCCGCGCATAAACACCACCGGGCGACCGCGTCATGGACAATCGTCGATTATCACTCGACTACCGTCAGGTCGATGGGAAACTTGTGCACGAACTCCACGCGATCGTTGGTCACGATCATCGTGTCGATAAGCTCTGGGATTCCCCAGCCGTTGGGTAGATAGAAGTTGAACTCGTGATTCATCACCATCCCCGGTTCGAGCGTCTGCTCTTCGAGGCCGACCCAGTCCGGCGTGAGCTCTTCGAGGCCGACCGCATCGGTGAGCTCTTCGAGTCCCATCCAGTCCGGGGTGAACGCGATCCCGAGTTCATACCCACCCACCCACCAGCGGTCTGCCCAGATCCGTAGCTCGCTCGCAACCTCCTCGTTCAGCTCAAGGACGGCACGATAGGACATCCCCGGCTTCACGCCGGCCGCCACCGCGCGGAACACGGCACGTGTCTTGGCGACTGCGTCGCGGAGTTCCTCTGTAGGCTCGCCGAGGGCGATCGTCCTGGCCAGATTAGCGTGGTAGCGATTGCTGACGCCGCACATATCGATGTTGACAAGATCTCCGGGCTTGAGCTTGCGGCGGCTCGCGAGGCCATGAAGCGACGCGCATTTCGGCCCTGAGTTCACCATCCCCGGAAGCGCTGAGAGCTCTCCGCCGTGACGCGCCATTGCGGCCGTCGCGGCCGCCCACACTTCCAGCTCGGTCGCGCCCACGGTGATCGCATCCACCGCGCCCCGCATCCCGATATCACCGATTCGGGCCGCCTCTCGAACGTACCCAAGCTCCTGATCGGACTTGCGTTGGCTCACCTTCGCGACCAGGCGCGAGGCATCCACGACACGCGCACCACGCACCTCAAGCGCGGCTCGGAACAGCTCACTATAGGCTGGCGCGGGACGGTAGCTCGAGCGCTGGAGCCCGACGGTTCCCTTGAGCCAGCCTTCCGCCTTGAGCGTATCGGCGACGATCGACGCCAGGTCGGTGGCCGCACCCGGCTGCCAGTCGTCTGCGTCTTCGAACACGCGATAGTCGGTGGTGCACGACATCGCAGTCCCGATCAGGCGTTCTTCCGCGCAGTCGAAGAAGATCGGCGTGTCGTGCTCAACACCAATGGCAAGGCCGCACGCCACTATCGAGTCTCTTGGGCTGGCTCCGTACCAGGCATCTCCGTACCAGGCGAGCTGGTACCCAGTCAAGTAGCAGATGTCGGCTGGCTTAGAGACATAGAGGACGGTTAGTCGTGCGGCCTCCATGGCTTCCTTAACGCGGCGCCAGCGATCGTGGTACTCATCGATGGAGAACGGCGGCGGGAGCTCTTCGTGCAAGCGGGGGCCCAGACACTGGACCGCCAGCTCCTCGTTCGTCGCCGACTCTCGCGACGGGGTCGTGACTGTGTGCTTCGTCATTGTGCAGGCAACGGTACGGCGGCTGCGCCGGGATAACAATCGGTCATCTAACCGATTCCCAACACACGAGCAAGGAATACCGAGCCGCTAGACCTAGCGGAGCTCGCCGTAAAGCAGGAACGCGCGGTACATGCGTTGTTGGTCAGCACGACTTCGGGGAGCTTGAGCAGCTGCCACGCGGTCTGGTTGTCGGTGTCCTTGAGCAGGCTTAGCGCCTGCCTTTGATCCACTTGCCCCCGCCGCTGGCAGAGCGGCCGTGACGGTTGTACTCGTCGCGGCGGACCTGGTCGGCAGCCTTGCTGCCGAGCTGGACAACGTGGAAGGGGTCGACGCAGACCTCGGCGTGAGGGGATGCCTCTCTCTGAGCGGAGCGCATTCTCATATCCGGCGGACATGTCGATCGCGACCGCCTGGATCGACGCCTTCTGCTCGTCGGTGAGCTGGTCGAACAACGCCTGCAGGCTGGGGGGCTACGGCCCGGTGCCGCCCACACGAACCGCGGCTTGTGGTGGTCGGCGACGCAGGTCAGGAAATTTTGATCGGCGCCGCAGCTCACCTCGTCCACGCCGATGAAGACGAGCCCATGCAGCCGCGCCTCGTCGAGCTTTGGGGCCACGACCCGCGCGAGGATGTTGCCAACGGTCTCCCAGCCGATTCGCATCAGCTTGGTGACCTGTGTCTGGCTCAGTTCCCCTCAGCGACTCAATGTAGTGTAACAGTTACTCCGGCCGGCGTGGCTAGATGACAGTCAGCTTGCGGTGTCGTGCAGTCGGTGACCGAAGTGGATCTTGAACGCCAGCAGCGCTGTCGTCCAGTTCCGGGTCGACGAGTATCTGGCGTGCCTGACGGTTGAGACGTACGCGCACGACTTGCGCGCGTTCTGGACGTTTTCGGCTGAGCGTGGGGAGCGGACGAGGCAGGAGGACCGCCATTCAAAGTCCTACGAGATCTCGGGCAACTTCACCCACCCTGTCATGGATGACGAAACGACGGCCATATCAGACGTCGCGTTGTGTTAGGCGTTCTTGCTACGGACCGCCGGGCAGGACGCCGTCAACCGTCGGGTCGTAGGCTGGTCGATGCGCAACCACTGGCGCAAGGAGGGGCATCACCACGGGTTTAAAAAATCGCCGCCGTTACTCCTCGGTGCGGGAGGCCAAGCTCGTCATTCGGACCTCATCTGTCATTCGGAGCTGATTCGGCCCGCTCGCCGCGGGTCACATCGCCTCCGAACACGACCGCTCCCGACAATGGAATCTCGCCTCGACTCGGTCATCTCATGACAACCGTCCTCCAGCCGATGACCGGCCCCAGAAGGCTCTGCGCCACGGAAATTCCGTTCCCTTGGCGGAGGTGCAATACGGTCCGCGCGGGGTAGCATACCAACGGTTTCGCGTGCCCTTGTGCTGCCTTATAAGGGCAGCCAGCTGCGGCATGGTGTCGTTGAGGTCCCGACAACACCAAAGTAGGCGACCTCGAAGATTGGCGCCTCCGGATCTGCTGTGCGCAACGATTGGCTGCCCGTGCCGACGTTCGCGGGAGCGTACCCCGGCACCCGGCGCGCCTGCCGGCGACAAGGGCGCCCGGCGCCGCCTGGATCCCCACCGCCCCGACTTTCCCGAGCCTTCGAGTCGTACGAATCCGCCAGATGACCGATACCGGTCGCGGAATGATCGTAGTAGCGTCGACCTAAATGCTCGTAGTAGTTTGCCCCAAGGGTTGTGCCTGCCTTAAGGATCGTGATGCTCTCACGCGGCTCGGGGTGCCCCACGATCAATCCGAACGGAGTTGTGTCGATGGGCGCTCGTAAAGGCAGATCCCAACCCTATCGCCGGAGCCGTTTGCCCTCCCTCGGTTCAGTGCTGTGTCTCGCGCTGGCGCTTGCCGTGGCCGGCTGCGGAGGGTCGAGTCGTCACGGCGCGTCAAGCAGCGACTCGGGCTCGTCGACTGGATCTAGCGACTCGGGCTCGCCGACTGGATCTGGGTCCACGCCCAAGCTTACCTCCACCACCCCCGCGGCTCCAGGCTCGGTGGCCTCAGTCACGTGGGACCTTCCGAGCGGCGAACCGACCACCGTGGATCCCGCAAAGTCAGGGGACTTCAGCCCCGACCTCATCACATCGAATCTGTGCGACGACCTCCTCCGGCTCCAGCCGTCTGGGAGCGAAACCCCTGAGATCGCCCAGAGTTATGACTACGCCAACCCGCGCACATTGGTGCTCAACATACGTAGCGGAGTCAAGTTCTGGGACGGCCATCCGCTGACCGCAGCCGATGTTGCCTTCAGTCTCCAGCGCACCGCAAGCGTCAGCAGCGGGTCGATCTACACCGATTTCTTCACGACCGTTAGGAGCATTGACCAAACCGGTCCGTATCAGGTCACGGTCCACTTCAAAACGCCGGACGAGCTCCTGCTCAAGGAGATGGCTACCGCTCTGGGAGGCGTCGTGGAAAAGGCCTACACAGAGAAGGTGGGCAGCCAAGCATTGGGCTCCCCAAAGACCAAGGTCATGTGCAGCGGACCTTACGAGCTCAAGTCTTGGTCTCCGGGACAGCAGCTCGTCCTCACCAAGAACCCTCACTACTGGGACCCGGCAATCGACGCCAAGGTCAAGACTGTCACGGTCAAATTCCTGACCGACACGAGCGCGATTACGAGCGCCTTGATCTCAGGTGAGATCGATGGCGCATACGGACTGTCGGCGCAGAGTATTCCGGCACTGCTCTCCACGTCCGCAGGCAAGCTCTATTTCGGCACGAGCCTAAACACAGTAGACATCCAGCCAACGGGCAGCGGCGTCCTTGAGAACCCCGCGGTTCGTCGGGCGCTGGGTCTGACCATCGATCGTCCCGCCATCGCAAAGCGTATCTACTCTGGCGCCGCCGTCCCGCTCCTTGCCATCGCTTCCCCGCCGACTTGGACTCCTGGTAGCGCGAAGAGCATCTACCAGGCGGGGTACAACGCACTCCAGGGCGCGACTCCCAACATAGCCGAGGCCAAGAAGTTGATGGCAGGCATCAAGGGCACGTCGAAACCGATCACGTTGGGCATCCTTGGCGGCGACCAGACGAGTATCAACCTCGCGGCAGTTATACAACAGGAAGCCGCGCAGATCGGATTGCATATTCAGATCGACCCACTGTCGGCCCTCGCCTATTCCAATGCCCTATACGTGCAGTCGTATCGCAAGGAAATCGACGCGATGCTCGACAACAACAACTTCTATGACATTCCCGATGAGCTCGATCAGCTTATCTATTTCCTCTTCCCGTACCCCCAATCGACATCCAACTTTATTCACTATAATAACACCACTGTCGCCAATGACCTCGCCAAGGCACGAGAGACGCTCGATCCCCTGGCGCGCGCCAGATATCTCGTTCAGGCGCAGGCCATTTACATGGGCAAAGATGAGGTCATAATCCCGGTGGTCGAGCCGTACCAGAGTCTCTTTCTCAACAATCGGCTCCGCGGTGCAACAACATCGTTTGCTTATCTGTTCGAGCCCGCGTTTGCGTACCTCGGGGGCAGATAGCCGATGGTCCGACATCTGCAATTTCGAGGCCAGTTTCTATCTGTCTGAGAGCGCAGGTGTGGCCGTGTGTCCATCAACACATCGTGTTTGAGGAGGACAATGCCGGCTTTCTCTGCAGAGCAGCCCCGGAATGAGTTAGTCGTGGACCTCCCAGATCTCGACGGGCTCCATCAGTGTAGCCCTCATCGTGTCAGTGCAAATACTGACAAGTCGATCGCTGTGACCAGCAAACCCGGGACGGAACGGGCATCCACGGATTTGGCGATTGTGCCGTCGCGCGGCCCGACCCGCGCCACGGCCGAGGGGCGTTCCATGGATGACGCGGACATCGTCGGCCGGACCCCGGCCTTGGACGAGGGGAGCTATCTCAACCGCCGGCCGGCAGGCCTGAAGACCTCGTTCGCGTACCCCTTCCAGCTGTCGTTCGTCTCCCTGCCGGCCAGCTGATCGTGGGCCGCGGCAGCCTCGCCCGGTTCCTGCTCGGCCGATTGGTCGGCCTGGTCGTTACCCTGCTCGTAGCCAGCGTGATCATCTATGGCGCGCTATTCCTCGCCCCCGGAGATCCGGCCACACTGCTCAGCGGCGGCCACGGGACGCCCAGCTTGCTGGCCGCGATCAATCGTGAGTACCACCTCAGCGATCCATTTCCCGTGCGCTTCTGGTACTGGCTCGTCGGCCTGCTCCACGGGAACTTCGGTACCTCGTTCACCTATCGCCAGTCCGTCGGTTCACTGCTCATCTCCCGAGCTGAGCCGACGCTTTTCCTGATTGTGTACGCCTCGATCCTGATCCTGACGGTGGGAATTGGCCTCGGGATCTGCGCAGGGCTGACCGGACGGCTGGGCAGCGCGATCACGTTCGTGACGTCGGTCGGCCTGGGGACTCCCTCGTTCGTCGCTGCGATCGGGCTGGTCACGCTGTTTGCGGTGAAGCTGCGCTGGTTTCCCGTCTTCGGCAGCGGAAGCGGGTTCTTCGACCAGCTTTGGCACCTGACTCTCCCCGCGGTGGCGCTGGCGCTTTCCTGGACTGCATTCGTCGCGCAGTTGACGAAGGCGGCTGTGCGCCAGGAACTCGACAGTGAACATGTCGATACCGCGCGCAGCCGAGGCCTGCGGCACACTCTGGTGGTCAGGCGCCACGTCGTGCGCAACGCTATGATTCCGATCACCACCGTTTCGGGCCTAACGGTCGCAGGCCTAGTAGCCGGTGACGTCGTGGTCGAGCAGGCGTTTGGGATCGGCGGCATCGGCTCGTTCCTGGTACAGGCGGTCACTGACAAGGACTTCGCGGTCGTTCAGGCGATCTCGCTCCTGATGGTGGCGATCTTCGTGATTGTCAACAGCGGGGTCGACGTGATCAATGGCCTGCTCGATCCCCGTATCCGCCAGACCCACTCTGCATGAGCATGGCCGGCCCGACAGAGATCGTTACCCTTCCGGCGGTCGTCCGCGCCCGCCGGGGGCGGATCGATCCCTTGATGGTCATGTGTCTGCTTGTCATCGGCGCGATCGTGCTGGTCGCCATCCTAGCTCCGCTAGTGGCACCCGACAATCCCGACACGATCAATATCCTCAGTAGCAACCAGGGTACCTCGGGCTCGCATCTGCTGGGTACCGATAGTCTGGGGCGTGACCTGCTGTCGCGGCTGATCTGGGGAGCGCGACTTAGTCTGCTGGGACCGGCACTGATTGTCGTAGCCGCGACCAGCCTCGGCACTGCTCTGGCGATCACCACCGCGTGGATCGGTGGTGCCTTCGACGCCGCCGTGGCACGTGTGCTCGACATCCTGTTCGCGTTCCCTGGGCTGATCTTCGCCCTGCTGGCGGTGGCGATGTTCGGACCGGGCCTGTGGGCTCCGGTCGTGGCCCTGGCGATCGCCTACCTGCCATACATCGCTCGCGTCCTACGCAGCACGGCGTTGCGTGAACGCAATCTGCCCTATGTGTCGGCTCTGTACGTAGGCGGCCTGACTTCCTGGCGGATCTGCTGGCGCCACATCCTCCCCAACATCATGCCGTTCGTCGTCGTTCAGGCGGCCCTGTCGTTCGGCTCGGCGCTCATCGACCTGTCCGCGCTCTCCTACTTGGGCCTCGGAATCCAACCGCCGAAGGCCGAGTGGGGCCTGATGGTCTCAGATGGCCAGTCATCGATCCTCAACGGCTCTCCCGCCGAGTCCCTGTACGCCGGCGCGATGATCGTGGTCGTCGTCGTCGCCTTCAACCTGCTCGCCGATCGACTGGCCGCCAGCGTGCACTCACGTGGTTCCCAGCGATGAGCGTCACATTGGATGCGAACCTGCGTACATCCCACAATCAGCGAGGGACGCAGACCACGGTAGCCTTGTGTGCGACATATGCGTTCGTCGTCCACGACGTGCGTGGTCGTGCTGGTACGCCTGCCCTACCACAAGAGCGGGACGCTAAACGTTCTACTACAGCAGGCCTCGTACTTCACCAACCGAGGATGGAGTGCGGTTGGCAGCCGATACCTACTGGCCAGGTTCCACTGTCGTCGGGATGGGCGGTTTCGCTCGGATGGGTGAGACGCTGGCCTTCGTGCATGAGGTCGCCAGCGGGCACGAAACTCTGTCCTGGATCGTCGAGCAGCCCTCGGCGAGACGGCGTCGGTGCAATGTTCGGCGACTCCTATCACGGCTTCACGCGGTGGGCGGCGATTGCCAGCGGACATCGAGCCCTTCCGGGCGATCGTGCCCGGGGCGATCGTGTCGCATGTGAGCTGCACGAACCTCGGGATCTGGTTCCAGGCGAAGGATGTGTACCTGGGCCACGCCTAGCAGTCGGGGCACGCCGGGAAGCGGGTACGCTTGCACGTCGCGTCGAGCGACTTCCTTTTGTAAGTCGCCGACCCGAGCGCTGGCACAACCCCTCATTCGCGGCCGAGACCAACCCAACCTCCCGATGCTCGTCACTGGGAGCGAGCAGCGCTCGTCGGTTACGCTGACGGTTCTGAGCACAGCCGAAGATGAGTAGCCGGACCGGAGAACCTCCCGTCGACAGTAACGTGAGCGCCGCGCGGGCGACGGGCAGCGTCCCGTTGCTGGAGCTGCGTGATCTGCGCCTCGACCTGCCGGTCAACGGCGAGCTCAAGCGAGTGCTGCACGACGTCTCGCTCGAGGTTTTCCCGGGTGAGGCGTTCGGGCTGGTGGGAGAGTCCGGCTCGGGAAAATCGCTGACGGCGCGCTCGATCGCCCGCCTGCTGCCGCGTGGTGCGGTGAGCAGCGGGGAGATCCGGTTCGACGGAGAGTCTGTGATGGATTTGAGTGGCTCAGCTCTCCGCCGCCACCGAATAGGGGCTGTCTCGATGATCTTCCAGGACCCCCGCGCCCACACAAATCCCGTGCGTTCGATCGGAGACTTCCTTACCGAGGTGCTGGTCAAGGAGCTGGGGGTGCCGGCGTCCGAGGCGCGACGTCGAGCGGTGCAGACGCTGGGCGAGGTCGGCATCGCCGACGGCGAGCGTCGGCTGCGTCAGTATCCGCACGAGCTCTCCGGCGGGATGCTGCAGCGCGTCATGATCGCCTGCGCCTTGCTCGCCGAGCCTCGCCTGATCCTTGCTGATGAGCCGACAACCGCTCTGGACGTGATCACGCAGTCCGAGGTGATCGCGATCCTCGACGAGCTGCGGCGTGAACGCGGCCTCGCGCTGCTGTTCATCACGCACGACCTCGAGCTGGCCGCCGCGGTGTGTGATCGTAGCGCGGTCATGTACGCGGGGTCGATCGTCGAGCTCCAGACCAGCCAGCAACTCAACAACGAGCCGCTGCACCCTTACAGCGCGGCCCTGATGGCAGCTCGGCCGAGCGTCGATGTCACCTCGCGGCGGCTGGCGGCTATCTCCGGGCGGCCGCTGTCGGCGTTCGAGACCCCGTTTGGGTGTGCGTTCGCCGGACGCTGCCCACATCGACAGCCACGTTGCGTGGAGACTGCGCAGGAGCTGCGCGCGGTGGCTGGCGGTCTCGTGCGCTGCTGCCGGGCCGAGGAGCTCCGGGGCCTACTCACCGTCGGTGAGGAGGCGGAGGTGCAGACCCGTGCATGAGCAGGTGATCAGCGCGGAGGGGCTACGCAAGGTCTTTATCGCACGCGGAGCCAGCGCTGGTGACGGCAAGATAGTCGCCGTCGACGACATCAGCTTCATGGTCTCCGACGGCGGCTCTCTGGCCATCGTCGGAGAGTCGGGATCAGGCAAGACGACCGTCGCCCGGATGCTCGTCGGGCTAACGCGGCCGACTGCCGGGCGCATCGTGATCGCCGGACAGGATCGCACCAAGCCGTGCAAGCGCTCCTCTAAGCGACAGGCCCGAGGGCGCGACATCCAGATCGTGTTCCAGGATCCCTACAGCTCGCTCGATCCCCGACAGACGGCGGCGCAATCCATCGAGGAAGTGCTGAAGCTGCACTTCTCTCTGTCCAGGGCCGACCGCGCCGATCGCGTCCAGCGGCTCGCCGGTCAGGTGGGACTGGATGAACGTCAGGTGGGGGCCAGGCCACGGGCGCTCTCCGGAGGGCAGCGCCAGCGCGTGGCGATTGCTCGCGCCCTGGCCGCTGAACCTAAGGCGCTGGTCCTGGACGAGTCAGTCGCCTCCCTGGACGTCTCCATTCAGGCACAGATTCTCAATCTCCTCGCTGACATTCGCGAGCAGACGCGGATCTCCTATGTGTTCATCAGCCACGACCTGGCCGTTGTACGTCAGGTCGCCGATCACGTCCTGGTGATGCAACACGGTCGCGCGGTCGAGAGTGGCTCCACCGAGCAGATCCTTGGCAGCCCGGAACACCCGTACACCAAGCTGTTGCGCAGCAGCGTGCCGGGGCGTGGCTGGAAGCCGGCGCGGCGCAACGCCCGCCAGGCGTAACCCGCCCGCATCCGTCCAGGTCGAGCGCCATCCCTTCCACCAGAATGGAACCACACCATCGTGCGCCACGAGGCGCCATGAAATCGAGCGGAGATGAAAGGGACTCCGCCTGTCGCATTGGCGGATCCTGGCGGTCAGCGCAACAGTTGAGTCGGTAGTTGTGGTGTAGCTCGTCGCGGGGTTGGAGGTGGTTCCGGCCACCGCGGCGCTCATGATCGTCGGACCTGCGAAGCACGAGGAGAAGGAGAACACCACGATGGCCGGAGGTCGAAGTCTGACTACTCGTGAAGCGGTTGAGGGCGTGCTCGCGTCTGAGCGTGTGGACGTGTTGCGCGAGTCAGTGACGGTGATGCTGAGGGAGATACGGGAACTCGAGGTTGCCCAGCTCGCGAGGGCGCGCGGCTAATCGGGGTAGCCGGGGGCTGTGTTCACTCGTTCCAAGCTATTTGGCACTTTTGAACACACGCCACCACGGACCCGACCCCCCGGGCCCCCCAAGTCCTCTCGCCGCACCCGGTGAGGAGACGGATCGATCGAACAACAACCCACAAGGAAGTGATCGAGCTCAACCCCGCCGTCGAGCCGTGAGGCCGGCTGGGAGGCGAAGACCGGGCGTGCGACACTCATCCGATCCGCGTCACCGAGCATCTCAACGCCAGCGTGCCTGATCACCACGTCGAGCACCTCGCGCTCGCGGGTTGGACAGCCGGGGGAACGCATGTGGCCGGAAGCCGTGAGCAGACCCGCGCTGCGCAGGCCGCCGCTTCTGTCGTGCGGCCAACCGCTACCGTCGGCCGGCGTGCGCATCCTGCTCGATGCCGGCTCCAAGACCGGGGAACGGCACTCTTATGTGAACCAGTCTCTGATCCTTGGTGGCTGAGACGCGCCGGCGAGCTGTGCGGGCATGACGGCGCGACATCGCCTCCAAGGCTCACGGCATCCCAGTCGCTCGATCGGGGAGTTGGCCGAGCCCTCCGCGTCGCCTCGACATAAGATCCGGCTCGGACGTGACGTAGACAGTCCGTCGTGGACGTCGAGACAATGTTCCGGAGCGTGACCTGAGCAATGAGCGAGCAGCCAGTTTCCCGACCGCCGTTGCCGCCGTTCGACCAAGGGTCCGCCCGCCAGAAGGTCCAAGCTGCCGAGGATGCCTGGAACACGAAGGATCCCGAGCGCGTCGCCGGCGCCTACACCGTCGATTCGGTCTGGCGTAACCGCGACACGTTCGTCACCGGCCGGGCCGCGATCATCGCGTTCCTCGCCGGCAAGTGGGACCGCGAGCTCGACTACGCGCTGCGCAAGAACCTGTGGGCCTTCGCCGGGAACCGGATCGCGGTGCGGTTCCAGTACGAATGCCACGACGCGGCCGGGCAGTGGTGGCGAAGCTACGGCAACGAGCTGTGGGAGTTCAGCGCCGCCGGCCTGATGGCCCGGCGCGAGGCCAGCATCAACGACGTCGCGATCGAGGAATCACGGCGCCGCTACTTCGGACCGCGGTCGCAGGGTGAGTACGGCCAGGATTTC
>PMOY01000283.1 GCA_003165655.1 Solirubrobacterales bacterium | reverse complement strand
GCCGAGCGCGCCGAGCAGACCGCTCCTCGCGCGCGCTGAGGCGGTCCTCGATCGACCGTGTGTGGCCGGTACTCGCTCGCCATCCAGACCCCCGCCGACGTTCGAGCTCGCTTTCCCGTCGGAGAGTCGATCGAGATCCAGCGGCGCTACAACGTCGCGCCGGCCGACGACGTCCTCGCCGTCACCGTCGATCGCGAGGGGAGCCCGCGCGGCGAGCTGCTGCGCTGGGGACTCGTCCCGTCCTGGGCCGAGCGTCACGACATCGGCATGAAGATGATCAACGCGCGCGCCGAGACGGCGGCAGAGCGTCCGGCATTCCGGCGCGCGTACGAGCGCTACCGCTGCCTGATCGTCGCTGACGGCTTTTACGAGTGGCGAGCCACCCCCGGCGCTCGCAAGCAGCCGTTCCACATCGCGTGCACGGACCGGAGCGTGTTCGCCTTCGCGGGGCTGTGGTCGATCTGGCACGCGCCCGACGGCGGCACGCTGCGCACCTGCACGATCCTGACCGTGGCCGCCAACGCCGCGATCGCCCCGCTGCATGACCGCATGCCGGTAATCCTCGCGCCCGACGCCGAGGCCGCCTGGCTTGATCCGGGAACGCCGCTGACGGAGCTGCCGGACCTGCTCGCACCGCTCGCTCCGGACCGGACGGCTCTGCGTGCCGTGTCCACAGCGGTCAACGACGCCCGCTACGACGGTCCGGAGTGCCTCGCGCCCCCTGTGCCGTGCGAGCAGGCGACACTGTTCGAGGCCTGATGGCGCTCTCCCCCCTGCTGACGACCTACGACCACGTGCTCCTCGACCTCGATGGATGCGTGTGGGTCGGCGATCACAGCACGCGCCGTGCTCCCGAAGCGGTGGCGCAGCTCCGCTCCGCACAGAAGCAGATCGCCTTCATCACCAACGACTGCCGACGTACCGGCGAGGAGTACGTACGCAAGCTGTGGTCGCTCGGCATCCGTGCCTCGCTGGCGGAGGTCGTGACCGTCGGTGGGGCGATCCAGCACGTACTCGCGGACCGCCGTCCGCAGGGAGGGACCGCTTATGTGATCGGCTCAGAGGCGGTGTTCCGCCACGTCGGCGACGCCGGCATGCGGATCGTCAACGGGACCGATCTCGCCTCGCATGCGGATGTCGTGGTGGTCGCCGGTCACGACGACCTGCACTTCCGTGAGTTACGCGACGCGGTCCAGGCCATCCTCGCCGGCGCCCAGATGCTCGGCGCCGGGCGCGACAGGACGTTCCCGATGCCCGACGGGCCGTGGCCGGCGACGGGGGCGATCGTCGCCGCGCTCGAGTACGCGACCTCCCGCACGGCGGACATCGTCGGCAAGCCCGACCCCCAGCTCTTCCTCACCGCGCTCGACCGCCTCGGTCCGGGTCGCGCGCTGGCCGTCGGCGACCGACTGGACGCCGACCTCGCCGGCGCCGCCGCGGCCGGCTTGGACGCCGCGATCGTGCTCACCGGCGTGACGAGCCGGGCCGAGGCCGAGGCCGCTCAAGAACCGGCTCCCGTCGCCATCGCCGAGGACCTTGCAGCGCTCGTGCTCGCCGGCTGAAGCCGTGCACCGGCAACGGCGGATCGCGCTGATCGTCAACCCCGGCGCGGGCGGAGGGCGCGCGGGCCGGGCTCTCGCCGCGGTGCAGGCCGCGCTCCGCGCGAACGGGACCCCTCACCGCACGGATCGCACGGATAGCCTCGACCACGCGCGCGAGCTCGCGCGCGCCGCCACGGCGGGCGGCGAGGTTGCGGTCGCCTTCGGTGGGGACGGGCTCGTCGGCGCGGTCGCCGGGGCGCTGCGCCACACCGACGGGGTTCTCGGCGTGCTGCCCGGCGGTCGGGGCAACGACTTCGCCAGGGTGCTCGGCATCCCGCTCGAGCCCGTCGCCGCATGCGGCGTGCTCGAGACCGGCGTCGAGGTCATGCTCGACCTCGGGGAGGCGGGCGGCCGGGCGTTCGTCGGGATCGCGAGCTGCGGCTTCGACTCCGATGCCAACCGGATCGCCAACGAGACTCGCCTGCTCCATGGGAACCTGGTCTACACATATGGCGCGCTCCGCGCGCTTATTGGCTGGCGCCCCGCCCGTTTCCGGATCGAGCTCGACGGCGACGAGGTCGTCTCCTTGCTCGGGTACTGCGTTGTCGCCGCCAACTCGAAGGCCTACGGCGGTGGCATGTTCATCGCCCCCGACGCCTCGCTCGAGGATGGCCTGCTCGACGTCCTCACGATCGCCGAGATGCCCAAGCCGCGGTTCCTGCGACTCCTCCCGACCGTATTCTCGGGCAGGCATCTGCTCGTGCCGGAGGTGTCCGTGCGCCGCGCCCGCGAGATCCGCGTGAGCGCCGATCGCCCGTTCACGATGTACGCGGACGGCGACCCGATCTCCGATCTCCCCGCGACCGTCCGAGCGCTCCCCCGGGCCGTGCGTGTCATCGTCCCGGCATGACCGCCCTAGGACCGAAGCTCGCGCTCCCCCGCGCCGTGCGTGTGGTCGTCCCGGCATGACCGCCCTCGGACCGAAGCTCGCCGCCGCTCGAGCGGTCGGGGCGCTCGCGCGGCGGGTGGGCCGAGGCGGCGGTACCAGCCTTCCGGGAAAGGTCTTGATGCGCCTCGAGCCCGGGGCGATCGCTGAGCTCGCGGCGCGGTTGCCGCGGGGAACGGTGATCGTCTCGGCGACGAACGGCAAGACGACGACCGCGGCCATGATCGCGTCGGTGCTCGAACGGGCCGGGGTGTCGGTCGTACACAACCGCGCCGGTGCGAACATGGCCGGCGGAGTCGCTTCGACGCTGCTCGCGGCCGCGCGCGCCGGCGGGCGGATCGATGGCGAGCTCGGGCTGTTCGAGGTGGACGAGTTCTGGTTGGGAGCGATGACCGACCAGCTCGGGCCCCGAGCGCTCCTGCTCGCGAATCTGTTCCGCGATCAGCTCGACCGGTACGGCGAGCTCGAGACGATCGCCGACCGGTGGGCGACAGTCCTCGCCGGTGTCGCGGGCGACGCCCGGCTGGCGCTCAACGCCGACGACCCCCTGATCGCCGATCTTGGCCGCGGCCTCCCAGGCGTCATCTACTTTGGGATCGAGGACGAGGCGATGGCGATGCCCGAGATGCAGCACGCCTCGGACTCCAAGCACTGCCGCCGCTGCGGTGCCGCGTACAGGTACGAGGCGATCTACCTCGGACACCTCGGTCGCTACCACTGCCCGAGCTGCGCGCAGGCGCGGCCGGTTCCTACCGTTCGCGCCGAGGAGATCGCCCTCCACGGCACCCACAGCGCGACCTTCACGCTGCGCACTCCCGCCGGGTCAGCGGAGGTCGAGCTCCCCCTGCCCGGCCTCTACAACGTCTACAACGCGGTCGGCGCCGCCGCGCTATGCCTCGCGCTCGAGATCCCGTTCGCGCACATCGTCGCCGGGCTCGAGGCCGTGACCCCCGCGTTCGGCCGCGCCGAGACGATCCACGTCGGCGAATGCGAGCTATCGATTCTGCTGATGAAGAACCCCGCCGGCGCGAACGAGATCCTCCGCACCCTGACGCTCGAAGAGTCCGAGCTCGACGTGCTGGCGATTCTCAACGACCGCACCGCCGACGGTCGCGATGTCTCCTGGATCTGGGACGCTGACTACGAGATCCTCGCCGGTCGGGTGCGCCGCGTGACCTGCGCCGGCACACGCGCGGCCGAGCTCGCGCTGCGGCTGAAGTACGCCGGCGTGCCGCAGGAGCGACTCCACGTCGTCCCGAGCGTGCCCGCCGCGCTCGACGCGGCACTCACAGACTCCCCGGGCGGACGCGTGTTCGCGCTGCCGACCTACACGGCGCTGCTCGAACTGCGCGACGAGCTCGCGGCACGAGGAAGCGCGCCACCGTTCTGGCGAGCCGGTGACGGATGACCCCAGCCGAGGTGATCTGGCACGACATCGAATGCGGCGCCTACGAGGAGGACCTGCCGCTATGGCGGATGCTTGCCCGCGAGCACGGCGATCCGATCCTCGAGATCGGCGCCGGGACGGGCCGCGTGTCGCTGGACCTCGTCGGACGCGGACACGACGTCACCGCGCTCGACAGCGACGCGGAGCTGCTCACGGAGCTCGCCGTCCGAGCCGCCGGGACGACGCTCCAGACGGCGGTCGCGGATGCGCGCTCGTTCACGCTTGGGCGTCGGTTCGCGCTCTGTCTCGTGCCGATGCAGGCGATCCAGTTATTCGGCGCCGTCGAGGGGCGAGCCGCATTCCTGCGCTGCGCCCGAGCCCATCTCTTGCCGGGCGGCGTGCTGGCGGCGGCGCTGACCGAGGTGGTCGAGGCATACGCAGTGGTGGACGGCGCGCGCGGGTGGGCGGGACCCCTTCCCGACATCCGCGAGCTCGACGGCGTCGTCTACGCAAGCCGCCCAACCGCGGTGCGCGATGAAGGCGAGGTGTTCCTGATCGAGCGCCTGCGTGAGATCGTTGACGCCCACGGGAGGCGCGAGGTGCAGGAGAATCGCGTCGCGCTGCAGCGCGTGAGCGCGGCCGAGCTCGAGCGCGAGGGCCGCCGAGCCGGATTGCGCCCGCTCCCGCGCGCACGCATCCCCGCAACCGCCGACTACGTCGGGAGCGAGGTCGTGATGCTCGGTGCCTGAGCGTTCGGCTGGACTTCGCGTCTGTGCGCTCTACCCCGAGCTGATGAACATCTACGCCGACCGCGGCAACCTGCTCATGCTCGAGCGTCGCTGCGTCTGGCGGGGAATCGGCTTCGCTCTGCATGCGAGCGGTCTCGGCGACCAACTCGACCCGGACAGCGCCGACTTGTTCTACATCGGGGGCGGTCAGGACCGCGATCAGCGGCTGTGCGCGTTTGATCTCGCGGAGGTCAAGCGCGATGCTCTCCACGCGGCGGCCGGGCGCGGCGCGGCGATACTCGCCGTCTGCGGCGGCTACCAGCTGCTCGG
>PMOY01000204.1 GCA_003165655.1 Solirubrobacterales bacterium | reverse complement strand
GTCGTAGGTGGCTCGCCTGTCGGTGCGGCCGGCGGTCGCGCCTATCGGGGCGGTGGCGATCGCGATGCCTCGCCAGCCGGCGGCGCGGCCGGGTTCGCGGCTGGCCCGAGCTACTGGGCCGGCGAGCCGAACGCGGACCGCAGCGCGCGGCGTACCTGCTCGATTGTGACCACCCCGCGTAGCGTTCCCTCGCCGTCCACGGCCATCAGCGCTCCGAGCCGGCCCAACGGCTCGGAAGAGAGGAGCTCGTTGAGCGGACGATCCTCGTCGACGCGCCACGAGCCCGCGCCGCCGTCCTCGACGACTGCTCCCACCGTGAGCCAGCCCTCGCCCGCGTCGTGAGCCGCCTCGACTCTTTCCTGGCGGACGATCCCGAGGAAGTGGCCGTCGTCGTCGATGACGGGGAACCACGACCAGCCGTAGCGGAGGAAGTACTCCTCGAGCGCCTGGCTGACGGCTGTCTTGCCCGGGATAGCCACCGGCTGGCGGTCCATGATGTCCGAGACCCTGACGCCCGTGATTCGCTCGGTCAGCACCGTCTGCGCGAGTGCTCCGCGGGCGGCCTGGGCGATCAGGTATCCCATCGCCGCGAACCAGATCCCGGTGAGGTCGCGGAAGACGATCAGAACGAAGAGGCCTCCGGCACCGAGTATCCACGCGAACCCCTGTCCGAGCCTGGCCGCCACGCGGGTGCCGCGGATCTGGTCGCCGGTGATGCGCCAGACGACAGCGCGGGCGATCCTGCCGCCGTCGAGCGGGAAGGCCGGTATCAGGTTGAAGACGAACAGGATCACATTCATCACCAGCAGCCAGCTCATCGACAGGAGCAGGGGCGTGACCCTCACATTGCTCTTGAGCAGCGCCGCGTCCAACAGCCGGTGGGGCCCGACCACGGCGAGATCGATCGCGAGACAGACCACGATCACGCCGAAGGTCGCTGCCGGCCCGGCGCCCGCGATCCGGAACTCCTCGCCGGGTGAGATCGAGTCCCGGCCCATCTGTGTGATTCCGCCGAACAGGAACAGGTCGATGCGCTTGACCTCGACTCCCTCACGCCGGGCGACGAGCGCATGGCCGAGCTCGTGGACGATCAACGACGCGAACAGGAGCAACACGCTGGCGACGGTGGTCAGGTAAGCGACGGCGTCCGAACTGTGCAAGGTGTCGCGAAACGGCCCCGACAGCAAGTAGATCAGCACGAACAGGATGAGGAACCAGCTGCCATCCACGCCGATCCGGATTCCGAACGCGTCGATCAGCTTGATCGATCCGGAGCGACGAAACATGCTGCAATGGTCGCATAGGTCGGCATCCAGACGACCCGGACGGCGCACTGCCGCGAAGAGGAGCGATATATGACCGAGACCGTGACAGAGCTACGCCGACATCTGGCGGAGCTGACGGACCTGCGCTATGCGGCGCAGCTGCTGCAATGGGATCAGCAGACGATGATGCCGCCGCGCGGCGCAGAGCGGCGTGCCGACGAGCTCGCGACGGTTCAACGCATCCTCCACGAACGCTTCGTCTCGTCGGAGACAGGCCGGCTGCTCGACGCCGCGGCGGACGAGTGCAATGGCGCCGACCCGGACTCGGACAACGCGCGCCTCGTGAGCGTCGTCCAGCGGCGCTGGGAAAAGGCGCGCCGGGTCCCCAGCGAGCTCGCCGCTGAGCTCGCTCGGGCAGCCTCGGTCGGCCAGGAGGCATGGATCGACGCCCGCGCCCGTTCGGACTTTGCCGCCTTCCTGCCGTACCTGCGATCGGGGATCGAGCTCAAGCATCGCTACGTGGAGTGCTTCGAAGGTTTCGAGACCGCCTACGACGTGCTGCTCGACGACTACGAGCCGGCGCTGCGGACCGCCGAGGTCACCGCTTTGTTCGCCGAGCTGAAGGCGGACCTCGTGCCGCTGCTCGCGGCTATCGCCGAACGCTCGGATGCCGTGGACGACTCGTGCCTGCACGGCAGCTTCCCGCTCGAGGACCAGCGCCTGCTGGTGACCGATGTCGTGGGACGGATGGGCTTCGACCCGGCGAGCTGGCGCCTCGACGACACCGTGCACCCATTTGCGATGGGCCTCGGCTCGGGCGACGTGCGCATTACCACCCGTTGGGACGAGACGTTCCTCTCGATGGGTCTGTTCGGCGCGATGCACGAGTGCGGCCACGGACTCTACGAGGCCGGGATCGCATCAGAGCTGCAGCGTACGCCGCTCGGGTCGGGCGAGGCGCTCGGGCTGCACGAATCGCAGAGCCGGATGTGGGAGAACATGGTCGGCCGCGGTCGACCATTCGCCGACTATCTGGCGCCCAAGATCGCGGAACTGTTCGGAGGCTCGCTGTCCGGCCTTGACCCTGAGGGGTTCTATCGCGCCGTCAACAGGGTGCAACCGTCGTTCATCCGCGTCGAGGCGGATGAGGTGACGTACAACCTGCACATCATCCTGCGGTTTGAGCTCGAGCAAGAGCTGATCAACCGCGAGATCACCGTCGATGAGCTGCCCGAAGCGTGGAACGAGCGCTTCCTGAGCTATTTCGGACTCGAGGTCCCCGACGACGCCCGCGGGGTGCTCCAGGATGTCCATTGGGCGGCTGGCCTGTTCGGCTACTTCCCAACGTACGCGATCGGCAACCTGGTCGCCGGTGGGCTGTGGGAAAGGGTGCGCGTCGACCT
The DNA here is from genome assembly GCA_003165655.1 of Solirubrobacterales bacterium. Classification (GTDB taxonomy): domain Bacteria; phylum Actinomycetota; class Thermoleophilia; order Solirubrobacterales; family Solirubrobacteraceae; genus Palsa-465. The sequence goes on along the minus strand of PMOY01000204.1, from coordinate 6,051 downwards.
GCCAGACCTCGACGCGCACATGTCCGCCGGAGAGCTCCTACCGCTACGTGAATGGTTGCGCGAGCACGTGCACCAGCATGGCGCGAAGTGGGGCGCCGCTGAGATACTCGAGCGGGCGACGGGCGCGCCGATCGCCGTCGCGCCCTTCCTGTCCTACCTAAGGGGCAAGATCGGTGGCGTCTACGCGTTGTGAGGGCGCGCTGCGCTCGGGTGGCGACGCCGGGGCAGTGTCGATCGGCCTGCGCAACGCTGCGCACACGCACACGCCGCGGCATGTGTCGATCGGCCTGCCCGCGCTACGAGCGCACACGCGCACACCGCGGTATACATCGAATCAACGCAACGAGAAAGGACAGACATGGCCCACAAAGTAACGCTGATGGGCGAGGAGCTGACCCATGACCTGGAAGCTACACGTGACGACCAGACACCGATGGGACCGTCCCGGTTCGCGAATGCGGTGATCGAGGAGATGAACCAGTGAGCCAATCCCCTGTACGCGTAGCGGTCACCGGCGCCGCCGGTCAGATCGGCTACGCAATCCTGTTCCGGATCGCCAGTGGGCAGCTGCTCGGCCCGGACACTCCGATCAAGCTGTCGCTGCTGGAGATCCCGGCGGCGGTTAAGGCAGCCGAGGGTACCGCGATGGAGCTCGACGATTGTGCCTTCCCGCTGCTGGCGAGCGTCGACATCCACGACGACCCGACCAACGCTTTCGACGGCGTCAACATCGCCCTGCTGGTCGGTGCCCGTCCGCGAGCCAAGGGCATGGAGCGATCCGATCTGCTCGAGGCCAACGGCGGCATCTTCAAGCCACAGGGCAAGGCACTGAACACTCATGCGGCCTCCGACGTGAAGGTACTGGTTGTCGGCAACCCGGCCAACACGAACTGCCTGATCGCGCGGAGCAACGCTCCCGACATTCCCGCCGAGCGCTTCACCGCGATGACGCGACTGGATCACAACCGCGCGATCGCGCAGCTCGCTGCCAAGGCCGGGGTGGCCGTGGCAGAGATCAGCAACATGACGATTTGGGGCAACCACTCGGCCACCCAGTACCCCGACATCTTCCATGCGAAGGTGAACGATCAGAACGCCGCCGAGCTGATCGACGACCGGGAGTGGCTCGAGGGCGACTTCATCCCGACGGTGCAGAAGCGGGGCGCGGCGATCATCGAGGCGCGTGGAGCATCAAGCGCGGCGTCCGCGGCGAATGCCGCGATCGACCACGTTCACGACTGGGTGCTTGGCACGCCGGCTGGGAACTGGGTCTCCATGGCGATCCCCTCTGACGGCTCCTACGGCGTGCAGGAGGGAATCATCTCCAGCTTTCCGGTCACCATCTCGGGCGGGGCCTACGAGATCGTCGAGGACCTCGAGATCAATGACTTCTCACGCGCCCGGATCGAAGCCACAGTGAACGAGCTCGTGGAAGAACGCGAGGCGGTCGAGCAGCTCGGCCTGATCTGAAGGCCGCTTGCGGATGGATGACCTCGCGGCCGCGCAGCCGGCCGCGAGGTACATCGCATGACTTAGCTCCCGGCCGGGAACCAGCCCTGTCCGTCGCGCTTGATGCTGCCGTCCTTCTCCAAAGCGGGCATCACGCGGTACAGGTAGTTGGGCTGGATCTTCATCGTCTCGGCAAGCCGGGGGATGGTGATTCCGGGCTGTGAACGGACGAGTTCGAGCGCCTGGCTCGCACGGGTGTTACCGCTGCGTCGTCCGCGAGGGCGTCCTGGGCGGCGACGCCTGGTGCCGTTGCTCGCGCTCCGCGCCCCGCGCGGTGCGCGCGCGGGTCGCGACCCCGCGCTGGTAAGCGCCGTCCGTGCAGCCTCGAGCCTGCCGACCTCTTCCTTGAGCTCGCGCAGTCGCTCTTCAATGTCCTTCACGGTCGTGTCAACGAAACCGGCCATTCGTCTCCTTCTCTAGGTGTTCTCACAGCAAGGTTAACGGTTAACGATACACATCCCCACCCATCGGTCCTCATACCTCGAGCTCGACGAGCGCCTTCAAGCGTGCCAGTGACGTATGAGCCTCCCGCTCGGATGCCCCACCGACGATCACCTTACTGGCGGCCAGGCCGAGGCGGCCACCCGGGGTTTGGAACTCGTTCGTGTAGTCAAACAACATATGTCCATCACCCTCGCTCATTAGCTCGTACCGCGTGCGCGCGCGCGTATGTGCCGGACCCTTGCCCTCCCATTCGGCGAGGCATGGTTGGTTCACGTCCACGAGCGTCCACTGCACACGAAAGGTGACGCCGCGGACACGCAGGGTCTGTTCCATCGTCGATCCCGCACGAGGTCGTCCGTCGGAGAACGACTCCAACGATCGGTGGATGCTGACCCATTCGTGCAGCCGTTTCGGATCCATCACCACGTCCCACACCCTCTCGACGGGGGCGTTGATCCGTATCCGGTCGTGAACGATGCTCATGGCGGTGCGGACACTACGGGTTCGACGCGGATCGGGTGACCGGGGCCGCGGTGGGCGCCGTGCGGTGGTGCCTACCGAGCGATCAGTCGCTCGGCCGCTTCCCACTCGCGGAGCGCGCGCTCGATCGCGGCGTCGAGCGAGTGAAGTCTGACGCCGAGCAGCTTCACCGCACGATCATCTCGGGGCAGGAGGTCCTCGCCCAGGCTCTCCATCAGCGGCCCGACGAGCGCGTGATCCTCCCCGGCGATCAGCGCTGAGATCCGGCTGGCGATCGGAGTCACGGTGAGACGCTTGAACGAGATCGTCGGACGGGATACCAACATGTGATGGCGGATGCGATCGATCAGCTCGCCATAGGAGACGATGTCCGGCCCGCCGATGTCGAGCGACTCGCCCCCCACGGCATCACTAGTCGCGGCGCGCGCCAGCACCTCGATCACGTCGCGCTCGTCGAGCGGCTGTGTCACCTTGGTGCGCCAGGCGGGAACGGCCAGGACAGGGAGTCGCTCCACCAGGTGAACAAGGAAGCGGAACGCCCGCGACCGCGCCCCGATCACGATCGAGGCCCTGAACGCGACCGAGTCGGGGACGGCGTCGAGCAGTGTGTTCTCGACCTCGAGGCGGCTCGCGAGATGAAGGGAGGCAGGTCCTTGCGCGGGGACGAGACCACCGAGGTAGACGATCCGCCGCACCCCTGCCTCCAGCGCTGCGCGGGAGAAGTTCTCCGCCGCGGCCCGCTCGCGAACGTCGAAGGCACCATTCGAGGACGGCTCCATCGAGTGGATCAGGAAGTATGCGACGTCGATGTCGCGGAGCGCGTGGTCGAGGCCGATTCCGGTAACCGCGTCGCCCGTCGCGACGGGAATCCCGAGCTCCACACGGCCCGGATGACGGGTGAAGCCGCGGACCCTGTGACCCTCGCGCACGAGCCGGGGGGTGAGGCGCGAGCCGACGTAGCCAGTGATCCCGGTGACGAGTATGTTCACCGACGGAATATGACAACCGCGAGCTCCCGGGGCGCGTGGACGCCCCGGATCGACCTCTGCTCGATGTCCGAGGTGCGGCTCGGCCCGGCGGCGAACACAACGTTGCCGGGGAGTGCCTGGCGCCCGGCCTGCAGGCCAATGTGGCGCAACGCCGCTCCGACGTCAGTGACGAGATCGGCCCCGTCCAACAGGACGATCTGCCTCGGGGGCAGCACGCCGGTCGACCGTGGGCGGCCGGCGCGGTGAGCGAATCCGACGGCCCCGGTCCTCGCCACGGCGACATCGGCGAGGATCAATGAGACCTCGGCATCAACCGCCGGCGCTTCCTGCTCTCGCTCGACGATGCCCTCGAGGGCGTCATCGCTCCACCGGGCGACGGTCGCGGTGCCGATGAGCTCGCGCGCGACGGCGCGCGCGTCCGCGAGCGAGGGCGCTTCGTGCAGGCTCGCGTCGAGCTCCTCCAGGCGGGCCCGGAAATGGTCGAGTCGATCGTCGTCCTCAAGCGCCAACGCGTCGGCTCCGCCAGCGGGCGTGGAAGGGCTCGGGGTCGGGGGTACGCGCGTCGCGGCCGTCGGTCCAGCCCGAGAATGGGAACGGCGCCCGGTGCTGCCAGCCGTCGCGCGCGAGCGCGGACCACAGCGGGCGCAGAGCGCGCCCGGCGGTGGCCGCGGTGGCGCGATACGACGATGGACGCGACCACAGGCGGGCCCAGGCCGCAAACAGCGCCGCCTCGCCGCGCGGCGCATCGTCCTCGTGCGCCCGCGCGCGAAGCGCCACGAGCTGATCGTCGAGTGGGATCTTCACCGGGCACGCCTCGACGCAGGCGCCGCACAGCGACGAGTACCACGGCAGGTCGTCGGTGTCGGCGCCCTGCGCCAGCAGCGGTGTGATCACGGCCCCGATCGGCCCGCTGTACGTGGTCCCGTAGCCGTGCCCGCCGACTTGGCGGTAGACCGGGCATGCGTACAGGCACGCGCCGCAGCGGATGCAGTGCAGCGCCTCCTCGAAGGGCGTTCCCCGGATCGCCGAGCGGCCGCCGTCGAGCAGGACCAGGTGGAGCTCGTGCGGGCCGTCGTCCCCGTCGCGGGCCGGCCCGGTGATGAACGAGGTCGAGGCGGCGGCCATCTTCCCCTGGGCGGCCAGGGGAAGCATCTGGATCAGATGGGCGGCGCCCTCCCAGTCGCGGATGACCTTCTCGAGCCCCATCAGCGCGATGTGGATCCGTGGCAGCGCCGTCGCGAGGCGGATGTTGCCCTCGGACTCCACGATCGTGAGGGTCCCGGTTTCGGCGACCGCGAGGTTGACTCCGGTGATCCCGACCTCGGCGGCGAGGAACCGCTGCCTGAGCACGGCGCGCGCGTGACTGACCAGCGCCGCCGTGTCGTCGGGGTCGAACGGGCGACCGGATTCGCGCGCGAACAGGTTGGCGACCTGGCCGGCGCTCAGGTGCACCGCGGGGGCCAGAATGTGCGACGGCCGGTCTCCCATCGCCTGCACGATGTACTCGCCGAGGTCGGTCTCGACCGCCTCGATCCCGGCCCCCTGTAGTGCCGCGCCCAACCCGATCTCTTCGCTGGTCATCGACTTGCCCTTGACCGCCCGCGTTGCTCCCGCCTCCCGACAGATGCGGACGACGTGGTCGCAGGCCTCCTCGGCGTTGCGGGCGTGGTGGACGTGGCCGCCCGCCGTGGCAACGCGAGCTTCGAGCAGCTCGATCAGCTCCGGAAGATGACGGACGGCATCGGCGCGAATCTGACGCGCCAGCTCCCGCCACGCCTCCCAGTCGACGCGCCCGCGCGCGTCAGCGCGCTGGGTTCCCCAGTGGGCTGCGGCGCGGTGGAGGTTCGGCGTGACCGCGGGATCGGGTCTGCCGCGGGGTGGCTCGATCACCAGTCCGCTCACAGCACCATCTCCTCGTCCTCAGGGGTTGACACAGGTCGTCTCACAGCCGGCCGTCCGGCTCGAGCAGATCGACGAGATGGTGCACCCGCAGCGGGAGCCCGCGCCGGCGCGCGCGACCCTCGAGGTGCATCAGGCAGCCGACGTCGGTCGAGACGATCGCCTCGGCCCCTGCCTGGAGCGCGCTGTCGAGCTTCTCATCCGCCATCGCGACCGAGACGTCGGCGAGCTTCAGTGAGAAGGTCCCGCCGAACCCGCAGCACAGCCCGCTCCTAACCGGCTCGACGATCGTGCAGCCCGCGACGCCGCGCAGCAGCGACATCGGCGCTTCGGTCACGCCGAGGCCGTAGCGCATGTGGCACTCGTGGTGGTAGGCGACGGCGGTGACTCCAGGTCCGGGATAGCGTCCTCCGACCGTGGGCCTGCCGAGCTGCTCGACGATGAAGCTCGGCAGCTCATACGTGCGCGCGGCGAGGCTGGCGGCGACAGCGGCCCGCTCGCCCGCGTACAGGCGCGGGTAGTGGTGGCGCACCATGTGCACGCACGAGCCGAAAGGCGCCACGATCGGGCCCTCGGTGCCGGCGAATGCGTCGAGGAATCGATCGGCCACTATGAGCGACTCGCGCGGATAGCCGGAGCTAAGTGCGGGCTGGCCGCAGCAGGTCTGCGAGGTCGGGAATGCCACCTCGCAGCCGAGCCGCTCGAGCAGCGCCACCGTGCGCTCGCCCAC
>PMOY01000250.1:6823-6986 GCA_003165655.1 Solirubrobacterales bacterium | reverse complement strand
GCGCGATGCGAGCGACCCGCGTCCGCGGCGCGCGCGCGACCGCCTCGGAGCGCGCCGCCTCGGACGGCCCCGGGCCTCCGGTCCCCGTGGCCGTGCCGAGGGCACCGCGCCCCGGGCCCTCGGCGCCGGTGGCCGTGCCGAGGGCACCGAGCGCCGGCCACCC
>PMOY01000250.1:0-6818 GCA_003165655.1 Solirubrobacterales bacterium | reverse complement strand
AACTCCCAGAACCAGTCGACCGATCCGTGGATTGTCCACACGGCGAGCGGGAGCAGGGCCGCTCCGACGACGGCTCGACCCAGCGCGCGGGCACGCCGCCTCGCGGCGAGCGCCGCCACCAGCGCCGAGGCCAGGAAGATCGCGAACAGAGCGAAGCCGACGAAGCCGGTGTGCGCGAGCAGCCGCATCTCGAGGCTGTGCGTCCACTCTGGCTGCTCGGCAGTCCGCCGGCGGCGCATGTAGTAGTCGGCGAAGTTGTCCTGCCCGAGCCCACCGATCGGGTGCGCGAGCACGGCATCGAGTGCGACCCGCCAGAAGTCGTAGCGGCCGCTTCCGACCTGGGTGAAGTTCGAGCTGGGCGCGGGTCCGGTCGGTACGTGGCTGAATCCGTCCCACTCGCGTGCCACGAAGTGAAACGGGCGCCCGTGGGTAGCGACCGTCGCTCCGACTGAGCCGCCGACCACGACCACAGCGGCCACAGCCAGGCCGAGCGCGCGGCGCCGGGCGCCGGAGAGCGTGAGCGGCGGCAGTCGACCGTCGGCCAGCGCCATCAGCGCGCCGACGAGCAGCACGGCCGCGCAGAGCACGAGCGAGGTCCGGCCCGCGCGCATCGCCGCGTCGCGGAACGCGCGGCCGACCAATTTGCCGTTCGCGGACACTCGGTAGACGTCGAGCAGCCGGTGCACGGCGACGAGCGTCGCCACGATCGGTGCGGTCGCTGCGACGACGAGGCGCAGACGGTCGCTCAGCACCGCGACCGCCGCCAGCGCCACCAGCGGCAGAGTGAACAGCCAGCCCCGGCTCTGCCCGATCAGCGCGAGCTGCAGTCCGGCGCAGGCGATTGCGAGCAGCACGGCGCGCAGCGGCACAGGGAGCTCGCGCCGGGCGGCGAGCGCGACCGCGACGACGGCGGACATCGTGAACAGGGCGGCGCTCGCGTTGTAGTAGCCCGTCGGCGTCGCCAGGCGCCCGAAGATGAAGAGGCCCACGATGTGGTCCCCGGTCGCGAGCCGGATCATGATCACGACCGCGACCGTGCCGACCGCGAGGACAAATGCGGCCATCGCTGCGAGCGCCGCCTCCACCGTCCAAGGCACGACGGCGAACAGCGCGAACACAAGCCAGTAGAGGAGCGTTCGGTTGCTGCCTTCGAGCGCGGCGCCCGGGTACTGTGCCCAGGTGATCGACAGGTACGACCACATGACGTAGAGGCCGAGGAAGACGAGCGCCGCCCGCACGGTGGGGGGGATCGTGCCGAGCCTCAGTCCGAGGCTGAGCACCGTCACGGTCAGGAGCGCGAGCGTGGCGAGGGCCCCCCAGTACCAGGTGTCGGGGAAGAAGCCCCCCTCGTGAACCGCCCAGACGATCAGCAGTCCGACGGCGACGAGGCCCGGCACCACGCCGGCGGGGAACCGTCTCGACGCCTCCGAGCGGATGAACCGGCGCACCGCTCGGATGATCGCATCTGATTGCGGGGAGAGGCGGGCACGAGGGTGGCCTCTGGTCGCGGTGCTCCCGGCTGTGCTCCGGGCGCCGGCGGCTAGCTGAAGCGCAGGACCGCGGTGTTCGAGCGGCCCACTCCGACGATGGTGGCCCGGAGCAGCAGCTTCCGTCGGCGCCCGGATAGAAGTGGCACGAGGATCGAGAACGTGCCGCCGGGGGCCGTATGTCCGCGGGCCGCGGGCCGCCAGTGTCCTCGCACCCGCTCTCCGATGATCACCCGCCGGCGTTGCACGCGGGCCGCCTCGACGATTCGTGGGCTGATCCGGCCGTGCACGCGAACCCAGCTTCCGCGGCGCTTTGCGAGCGCGGCGACGGCGAGCGTGACCGCCGTCTCGGGCTCGGCGGCTGTCGCGATCGGCGGCGCGAACGCGTTGTCCTCGGCGCTGGCGCGGTCGGTGGCGACGGTGAAGCCGTCGATATACAGATCCTCGGTCCCCTGGATCGAAAGGCTGCGGTAGATGCCGATCCGCGCCTGGCTGGGAATCGGATCCCCGTTCGAGTAGGCCTTCATCGTCGGGGCGTCGACACGCGGCAGCAGGAGCCGGAAACCATTCCCGTCGTCGAGGTCGCCCCAGACCTGGACGAAGCCCTTGTCGGTGGTCGAGAACCACACCTGCAAGGTGAGCTTGATCCAGGCGTTCTTCGCCGGCTGCCCGAGGTCGTAGTAGCCATTGCCGCAGTGGGGGCTGAACTGCTCGTCGACCATCGAGTCGAGGTACAAGCACAGGTAACCCTCGCCATTGCCGATCCCGAGCGCGGGCTGACCATCGGCGCCCTCCTGCTTGATCTGCAGCATGCCGGTGGACTCACCGAGCGGGTCATCGAGCTGGTAGTCATCGGGGAGGTAGGCCTGGAACGAGATCCACCGCTCCTGGCCGGCGTCGAAGTAGCGGTTCGGGTCTCGCGGATTAGGGGGATTGCCCTGGCCCAGCTCGGCGCGCGCTCCGTAGCAGTAGTCGCCATCGCTGACTTGGAACCGGTACGAGTACTGACCCTGCGCGACCGGGTAGGGCGAGGCAACCTGCCGGATGCTCGCGGTGCTCAGGTCGGGAGGGGCCGAGTTGCACGCGGGGCCGTTTGCGGCTGCTGACGCCCACTGCTCGCTGGCCGGCTGCTCGGCGTCACCCGTCCAGACGATCGCCGCTCGGGCGACGCCGGCCGGAAGCGCCACCGCCAACCCGGCCCCGATCAGTGCGGCCAGCCGGCGCCTGACCGGGCCGGCGAGCCGCCGCCGGATCAGGGCAGCGAGGTCGAGGCTGATCAGCGCCGCGAGCCGGTAACCGCGATTCCCGAGGGGAATGATCAAGCGGCTGGCGAGATGCAATGGGTGACGTTCGCGGCGGGCCAAGAGAGCGGGCGCGTGGTGTCCGTTGTGTCCCACCGATCGCCGCCGTGGGGGACGAATGGTCGGACATCATTCGCACCGAGAGCCTGGACATTTCTCTGGTGCAGCCACAGGTCGCCAGCCTGGACAGCGAGCCAATCGCGGCGGGGAGAAGGCTACCCCATCCGTCCGCCGGAGGTGCGGCGGGCGCCGGATGGCGCGGTGCTGCGGGACCTATCGGACGAGCACGCTCTTGGATCGGCCGATCCCGGCGATGCTGGCCCGGAGCAGGAGGACACGGTCGCCGCGGCGGGGCAGCGGCACGAGGACTGAGAATGTGCCGGTTGCCGTTGTCCACCCGCGGGCGACGACCCGCCAGTGACCCTTGAAGCGCTCCCGTAGGGCCACTCGCCGCCTGGGGTTGACGGCGCGAGCACGCGAGCTCGTGGACGCGGTGACCGCGCTGCGAACGTTCAACTGGATCCCGCCGCGCGCGTCGATCCAGTTTCCGCGGTGCGCGCCGACGGCGCCCGCGAGGAGCGACACGGTTGACGTCGAGGTCTTGGTGCTCGCGGCGTCGGTCGACGTCGCGGAGCGGGTAGACGTCGGGGGGCTGATGGCCCTCGCGCTCGGCGGCGCGAACGCGTTGGCGTCGGCGCTGGCTTCGTCGGTGGCGACGGTGAAGCCGTCGACGTAGAGATCTTCGGTGCCTGAGATCGCGAGGCTGCGGTAGATGCCGATCCGCGCTCCGCTGGGGATGGCTTGACCGTTCGGCCCGACCTTCATCGTCGGTGCGTAGGTCCGCGTCAGCAGGAGTCGGTAACCCTGGCCGTCGCCGAGGTCGCCCCAGACTTCGACGAAGCCCGTGTTGGTGGTCGAGAAGTCGACGTGCAAGGTGAGCTTGATCCAGGTGTCCTTCGCCGGCATCCCGAGGGAGTAGTAGCCGTCTCCGCAGTGGGGGTCGTAGTGCTGATACCAGGTGGAGTCGATGAACATGCAGAGGTAGCCCTCGCCGTCGCCGATCCCGAGCGCGGGCGGGCCGTCGGCGCCTTCCTGCTTGAGCTGCAGCAGGCCGGTCGACTGACCGAGTGTGTCGTCGAGCTGGTAGTCGTCGGGGAAGTAGGCCTGGAAGGAGATCCAGCGGTCCTCGCCGGGGTAGAACAGGCGACCCGGGAGCGCTGGGTTCGTGGGGTTGTTCTCCCCGAGTTCGGCGCGGGCGCCGTAGCAGTCGTCGCCGTTGCTGACCTGGAAGTGGTACGAGTACTTGCCCTGCGCGACCGGGGAGGGGGCGCTGACCTGCTGAATGCCCGAGCTGTTCGTGTCGGGCGGGGCAATGGCGCAGGCGGCGCCGTTCGCCGAGGACGAGGCCCACTGCTGGCTGGCGGGCTGCTCGGCGTCGCCGGTCCAGATGACCCCGGCGTGCGCAACCGTCGGGATGACCGCGCTCAGGAGCACACCGGCCAGCGTGAGCAGGAAGCGCCAGTGCCACTGCGGACGGGACGCCGTCGGTGCGCGCCGGGCTGGGATGAGGGAGTGAGTGCGGAGGCGTGTCATGGGAGGTGAGCGGGAGCTGGAGGGATGCTTGTGCTGGCTTTGCTGCGCCTGCCAGCCGTATCGGTCGCGCCGACTTCCCGGCCGCAAGGAGGGCGGTCAACGTGGACATACGTGTGGATATGCGGTCCGCGCGCGCCTCCGGGGCCGAGCGACCGCTCAGGGCCCCCGGCCCCCGGCCGATTCCGCGCTGACCTACGCCTGATCGGCGCGTGCGCGGACGATCACCACGATCAGCCCCAGCGCGACGCCGACCTGCAGCACGGCCGTCTCGCCGACGTTCGCCAATCGGAGCCACGTGTAGATGTGGTGAAAGGAACCGAGGGCGAGCAGTGCCAGGGCCGTGGCCGTGGCGCTCCGCGGCAGCGCGCTTCCGCGTCCTCGCTCGAGCTCGCGCAGCCCGAGGGCCGCGGCGACGACCAAGGGCACGATCCCGAGCGCGCTGAGACGTGGCTCGTTGTAAGACGCCCACACGGGGTTGAGGACCATCGCCTGCGCCACGATCGCCGCCCCGAAGGCAAGGCTGGTCCAGAACGCGACCGGGGTCCTCGCCTCGGCGGACCCTTCCACGGTGGCCAGGGCACGACGACGCGCCCACCACGACGCGGCCAGGATCGCGGACACTGCCGGCAGCGGAATCACGCAGCGCGCGAAGTGCTCGGCGATGACGTGAAGGCTGCGCGGTGCGCCGAGGAGGGTGATCACGTGCAGGCTGGGACTCGGCCCGGAGAACGGATGGGCCACGACGCGGATGATCCCGTAGCACCCGACCGCCGCCGCGAGCACGGCGAGGGCCAACGGGACCCGCCACCGTCCCAGTCGTGCCCGCCAGCGTGGATCGATCACGATCGCCGCCGCGGCGACCACCGCCGCCGGGACCGCGGTCTGCCTCGCGATCGTGCCGAGCAGGACGCCGCCGAGCACGCCTGCAGGGGAGCGAAGGACCAAGCCGCGGACGGCGATCGTCGCCCCGAGCACGAGCACGAGGTCGGCAACGCCCGCCGGGCCCAAGAGGTACGAGCGAAGCGTGTACGGGTTGAGCACGAACAGCGCCAAGCACACCGATCCGGCGCCTCGGCTCATCCCGATCCGCTCCAGCAGGTCGACGAGGACGAGGCAGATCGTCACGATGACTGCTCCGACCGCGATGAAATATGCCGGTGTCAGCCCGAGGTGCAGCAACTTCGCCAGCGAGCCGATCACCCATTCGACGCTGAACCGCTCGGCGTGCCACTCGGGTATCCGACGGTGCAACAGTCCCGGCGCCGCGTGTGCCATCGCCCGGTAACTCAGTGAGTCGGTGTCATGCAAGAGGTGAATGTCTTCGCTCGTGCCGACATAACGGTTCGTGGCCGCAAGGAACCCGAGGAGTGAGAGGGCGACGGCCGTCAGTCGCCAGTCGCGCGCGCGTGGGTGGCGCTCGCGTTTCGGGCCGCCGTCAACCCCGAACCGGCTCGTGACGCTGGCCGTCATCGCGGCCATTGTCGCAAAGGCCACCGGCGCAGGGCCGTGTTTACCATCCCTGCGTGGCGGTGGTCGTTTATACCGATTACGTCTACCGTGAGCGGGGCGGAGTGGTCTACGGAGAGCGCGCATTTGCGCTGTTCCTGACCGCGCTGGGCGAACGGCTCGGGGGGCTCACGATCATCGGGCGGCTCGATCCCGAGCCGGGACCGATGCACTATGCGCTGCCGTCGAGCGCTCGCTTCGTGGCGCTGCCGCACTACTCGAGCCTCGCCGGGCCGGTGGCGGTGCTGTCGTCGTTGTGGCGCTCAGTCCACCAGTTCTGGAGCACGCTCGACGAGGACGACAGCGTGTGGGTGCTCGGACCCCAGCCGCATGCGGTCGCGCTGGCGTTGGTCGGCCTGCTGCGGCGCCGGTCGGTGGTCCTCGGCGTCCGACAGGATTTTCCCACCTATGTCCGCAGCCGGCGTCCTTCGCGGCGGTGGATGCATCGCGCGGCCGATCTGCTCGAGCTCTGCTGGCGAACGCTCGCCCGTCGCTGCCCCGTCGTGGTCGTCGGTCCTGAGCTCGCGCACCGCTATCGACATGCTCCGCGGCTGCTCGAGATCGCCGTCTCGCTGGTATCGGCCGGCGATATCGACGCGGGCGAGCGCGCCGCGCGGCGTCCCTACGGCGACGAGCTGCGGCTGCTGAGCGTCGGACGCCTGGACCGGGAGAAGAACCCGCTGCTGCTGGCGGACGTGCTGGCGATCCTTCGCCGCGCCGACCCGCGCTGGCGTTTGGTCGTGTGCGGCGAGGGCCCGCTCGAGTCCGTGCTCGCGGACCGGCTCGCGGAGCTCGGCGTGGCTGATCACAGCGAGCTGCGCGGATACGTCGCGATCGGCAGCGGTCTGCTCGAGCTCTACCGTTCCAGCCACGTCTTCCTCCACGTGTCGCTCACCGAGGGAATGCCGCAGGTGCTGATCGAGGCGTTCGC
>PMOY01000238.1 GCA_003165655.1 Solirubrobacterales bacterium | reverse complement strand
GGACGGGCAGGGGTACGTGCCAACAGGGCCTGGTTTTTCGTGTGGCTCAGACGGCGGGAGGCGCCGGTGTTACGGCTATCGCCTGAGCCTATGCACCGGAAGCGAATTCAGAGTCGAATCTCCTCCCGGCAGACTTGCATGATCGCCCTTGCGGGAAGTTTCGGCAATCGAACATACGTCCACGAGAATTTCCGATAGGAGGCTGGTCGCTCGGACGACCCGGTCGACGCTCAGGCTGACGCGAATCGGAGCGCCGCGCCGCGGAGGATGTCGTGCTCGGAAACCTCGATCCGCTCGAGCTCGAACAGGCGGAGGATCTCCAGAAGGATCAGGGTGCCCGCGACGATCGTCGGTGCGCGATCGGGATGCAGACCGGGCACCTGGCGGCGCTCGACCAGTGCCATCGTGGCGAGCCGTGCGCGCAGCTGCTCGCACTCGGCGCGATCGAGGATGTAGCCCTGAACCCGCTCGGGATCGTAGGGGTCAAGCGCCTGGGCGATCGCCGCGAGCGAGGTCGGGGTGCCGGCGACGCCGATCGCGTGCTCGACCCGGCGGCGATCCTCCGGCACGGCGGGGGCGATGATCGAACGAACGTCCTCGGCGAGGCGATCCATTTCGTGCGGGAGCGGCGGGTCGTGATGCAGGTGGCGCTCGGTCTGGCGCACGACGCCGGCCTGGGTCGAGACGTGGAACCGCGGCTCGCGGCCCTGGCCGATCACGAGCTCGGTCGAGCCGCCGCCGATGTCGGTCACGAGCGTGGTCGTGCCCGAGTCGGGGTCGCGCTCGCTGGTCGCGCCGAGGAAGGTGAGGCGCGCCTCCTCCTCGCCGTCGAGGATCTTCGCCTCGAGCCCGTAGCGGGCCTCGACCTCAGCGGCGAACTCCGTGCCGTTCGCCGCGTCGCGGACGGCGCTCGTGAGCACCGCGACCCGCCGTTCGGCGCGGTGGGCCTCGATGATCCGCTGATAGTCGTCGAGCGTCGCGAGCACGCGCGCGATCGCGTCGGGGTCGAGCTCGCCGTGCGCGTCGACGCCGGCGCCGAGCCGGGTCACGCGGGTCAGGCGCGCGAGCTGGCCGGTGACCCGACCATCCTTGACGGTCGCTACGAACAACCGCGTCGAGTTGGTGCCGATGTCCACGATCGCGATCCGCATCAGGCGTCCGCGCTCGCCGTCATGGCGATCTCGGCAGTCATCAGGCGCCCGCGCTTGCCGTCATGGCGATCTCGGCAGTCATCAGGCGGGCGCGTTCGCCTGGTGGGGCATCGGGCGCCCGGCCAGGCCGGCGAGCAGGTTCTCGACGGCGAGCTCGGTCATCTGCTCGCGCGCCGCTGTCGTCGCCGAGCCGATGTGGGGGGTGATCAGGAGGTTCGGGGCGCTGAGGAGCGGGTCATCGGGGGTGATTGGCTCGGGGTTGGTGACGTCGAGGGCGGCGCCGGCGATCGTGCCCTGCTCGAGGGCGGTGCGGAGTGCGGCCTGGTCCACGATCGCTCCGCGAGCGGTATTGATCAAGATCGCCGTCGGGCGCATCCGACTGAGCGCCTCGGCGTTGATCAGGTGGCGCGTGACCGGGGTGAGCGGGCAATGCAGCGACACGAAGTCAGAGCGCTCGAGTAGGGCGGCGAGCGGGAGCCCGGGGGTGGTGGCGGTGGGCGTGCTGAGCACCTCCATCGCGAACCCGTGGGCCCGCGCCGCGACGGCACGGCCGATCCGCCCGAGGCCGACGATGCCGAGCGTCGCACCGTGAACGCTCTGGCCGAGGTGGCGCGCCGGCTCCCAGGTAAGCCAGTCACCGGCGATGACAGCTCGTGCGGCGACGGGAAGCCTGCGTGCGGCGGCGAGCAGGAGGGCGAAGGCGAGGTCGGCGGTCGCGTCGGTGAGCACGTCGGGTGTGTGACCGACGGGGATCCCGCGCGCGGTCGCGGCGATGATGTCGACGTTATCCGTGCCGACGGCGTAGTTGGAGATCGCGCGGAGGCGGGGGGCCGCGGCGATCAGGTCGGCGTCGACGACATCGGTGAGGAGCGAGATCAGGCCCTCAGCCCCGGCGGTGTGCTCGACCAACTCCTCGCGTGGGGGCGGCAGCCGCTCCGGCCAGACGTCGGTCTCGTGCTCGGCGCGCAGCCGGTCGAGCCCGGGGCCGGGGAGCGCTCGGGTGACGAAGACGCGGGCCACGGACCGGGATTCTGTCGGGTCGACGGGCCAGCGGCTCGACGGGGCAAGGACGGGGATTCTGTCGGGTCGACGGGCCAGCGGCTCGACGGGGCAAGGGATTGACGCGGCAGCGGGTCGACTGGGCAGCGGGTCGGCTTGAGACAGGTCCCGGCAGGGGCGGGGGATCAGGCGGCGGTTTCGACAGGTTCCTGCGCCTGGTGCCCCGCCTTCCTGACGGCGACATGCGGCATCCCGAAGACGGAGACAAGCGCGCCCGCGAGCGCGAGGCCGGCAGCCACCGCGAACGCAACGTGGAAGCCGTCGTTCAGCGCGACGTGGAGCGCGTGCGCACCGTGACCGGAATGGCGCAGAACGCGGTTCGTGCGCGCGGTTGCGATCGCCGCGAGGACAGCGAGACCGAGTGCGCCGCCGACGAGGCGTGACGTGTTGACGAGCGCCGATGCCAGCCCCGCCTCAGCGGCTGCGACGCCCTGCGTGGCGCAGATCGTGGCCGGTACGAACGACAGGGGAATACCGATCGCGACGAGCAGCGACGGGGCCAACACGCCGCTCAGGTAATGGCCGTTTACCGCGAGTCCGGTGAACAGGAGCAGGCCGGCCGCCTGGGCGAGCATGCCGGCGATGAGCATCGGCTTGGCGCCGATCTTGAGCACGCCGCGCGAGGCGAGCACCGACCCGGCGACGATGCACAGCGTCATCGGCAGGAACGCGAGTCCAGCCCTGATCGGTGAGTAACCGAGGACCTCCTGGAGGTAGAGCGAGACGAAGAACCACATCCCGAACGAGGCAGCGCCGACGAACAGGACGACGACGTTCGCCGCGCTGAGCGTGCGCGACGCGTAGATCCGCAGCGGCATCAGCGGCGCCTTGGCGAAGCGGCCCTCGATCGCCAGGAACACGACGAGCAGCGCGACGCCGACGGCGAGCAGGGCGATCGTCGAGCCCGCCTCCCAGCCGGTCACAGAGGTACGGACGATCCCGAATACGAGCAGCGAGAGCCCGATCGTCGCGGTGAGAGCGCCGGCGAGGTCGAAATTCCTCGAGCGTCCGGGAGCGCGTCCCTCGGCGACGTACACCGTCGTAAAGAACGCGGCGGCCAGACCGATCGGGACGTTGATGAAGAGGATCCAGCGCCACCCGACCAGGTCGGTGAGGACGCCGCCGAGGAGCACGCCGGCCGCGCCCCCGGCGCCGCCCATCGCACCCCAGATGCCGACGGCCCGGTTGCGTTCAGAGGGCTCGGTGAAGGTCGTGGTGAGAATCGACAGTGAGGCCGGCGCCACCACCGCGGCGCCGAGTCCCTGGACTGCGCGGGCGACGATGAGCATGACCTGGCTCTGCGCGAGGCCGCCGGCAAACGACGCGAGCGCGAACAGCACGAGGCCGCCGACGAACACCCGGCGGCGCCCAATCAGGTCGGCGGCGCGCCCGCCGAGCAAGAGGAACCCGGCGAAGGTGACCGTGTAGGCGTTGACCACCCATTGCAGGTCCTGCTCGGAGAACCCCAGGCCGTGCCGGATCGCCGGGAGGGCGACGTTGACGACGGAGACGTCGAGGATGACCATGAACTGCCCGAGGCAGGCCAGGAGCAGAGTCGCGCGCAGGTGGGGCGACATTGCCTTGCCTCCCTCGCTGCCGGTGACGCTAGGCTCGCTCATCTGCTTGTCGGGATCGCTTGTACGATGATCGCCCGCAGGCTAGCAGATGTACGATGATCGTCGTACTATAGAAGGACGTGGATGATCGAAGCTGAACTTTTCACCGATGCCCACGCCCATACGGCGGGCCGGCCTGAACGAGACGAGCTGGAGATCTCGGCGGTGCTCCACGCTCTCAGCGATCCCGTACGCCTGCAGATCGTCGCCGCACTGCACGACGGTGTCGAGCGTAGCTGCGGCAGTCTCGAGCTTCCGGTCACCAAATCAACGTGCACCCATCACTTTCGGGTGCTGCGCGAGGCTGGTGTGATCCGTCAGCGCCACGAGGGGACCTCGCGGCTGAACTCGCTGAGGCGCGACGATCTCGAGGCGCGCTTCCCGGGCCTGCTCGACACGGTGCTCCGAGCGGCCGCGACCTCGTAGCGCGGTTGCCGAGTCGCGAGATGCGCACTCGTGATCAGACCCAAGGCGCTGAGTTCGGCCCGGACGGACTCCCGAGCGCGCTCGTATTGACGTTCGACAATCTCGGTGAGGCGAGTGAGCTCGAGCGCGGCACATGGCCGGAGGGCGCGACGCTCGGAAACCACGCGTCGGTGACCGACGTGCTCCCCCGGCTGCTCGACGAGCTCGACGGACGCGGGTTGACCGCGACGTTCTTCGTCGAGGCGATCAACTGCGAGCTCTACCCCGACGCGCTGCTCGAGATCGCCCGGCGCGGGCACGAGCTCGGAATGCACGGCTGGTGCCACGAGCCGTGGGCTGAGCTCTCACCCGAGGCAGAGCGCGAGTCGCTCGCGCGCGGGATGCGGGCCTTCGCCACGCTGGGGATCGAGGTGCGCGGCTTCCGGCCCCCGGGGGGAGGCCTCACGCAACGCTCCCCCGCGCTTCTGCGCGAGGCGGGCATCGCCTGGTGCTCGCCCGCCGGCGGCAGGCTCGGTGTCCGTGATGACGTGGTCTACGTGCCATTCGACTGGCGGTTGGTCGACGCCTACCACCTGATGGCACGCTTCAGCACGCTCAGAGTCAGCCGAGGGGAAGCTGCGCCCGCGCTCGCACCGGGAGCGCTCGCCGGGCGGCTGACGGCAGAGCTGGATGCGCTCCCGTGCGGTGGCGGGCAGCAGACGCTCATCCTCCACCCGTTCCTGATGGTGGAGGAAGCGTGGTGTGCAGGCGCTCGCGAGGTGCTCGGACGGATCGGGCGACTCGCCGGTGGCGGCCGTATCTGGGTCGTCCCTGGCGGGCGTTTCGCGGACTGGCTCCGCGAGCCGACGCGAAGTTGCGGACTGGCTCCCGACGCGGAGTCGCGGACTGGCCCCGCCAGCCGACGCGGAGTCGCGGACCGGCCCCGCGAGCCGACGCACAGTAGGGTGATCGAGGAGTGACAGGAGGGGAGATGAGCACGAGAACCCGGATTTCCACGACCCACGTTGGGAGCCTGCCGCGTCCCCAGGACGTCGTCGATGTCGTGTTCGCCGAGGATCGGGGCGAGCCCGTCGATCGCGCGCAATACGACCGGGTGATCGGCGAGGCGGTCCGGGATCGGGTGCGGAAGCAAGTGGAGGCGGGGATCGATTTCGTGAGCGACGGCGAGATGAGCAAGATCGGCTACGCGACGTATATCCGCCATCGCCTGAGCGGCTTCGAGGTCGGCGATGTGCCCCGCGCCACACCGGCCGATCTCGACGCGTATCCGCGGTTTCGTGACCGCCTCGCCCAGCAGGGCGGAAGCGCGCGGTACCTGCGTCCGATCTGTCGTGGTCCGATCACCTACGAGCATCGCGAGCCCGTCGAGCGCGACCTCGCGCACTTGCACGCCGCGATCGAGGACCAGCCGATTGCCGGCGCGTTCATGAATGCGCCCTCTCCGGGGATCATCGCCCTGTTCCAGCCAAATGAGTACTACGGCTCGCTGGAGGAGTACCTGGAGGCGATCGGCGAGGCGATGAAGGTCGAGTACGAAGCGATCGTGGCCGCCGGCGTGGTGCTGCAGATCGACGCGCCCGACCTCGCGATGGGCCGGCACATCATGTATCGCGACCGTTCCGACGAGGAATTCGTGGCCAGCGTCGAGCGGCACGTGGAGGCGATCAACCGCGCGCTCCGCGACATCCCGGCCGAGCGCGTGCGCATGCACCTGTGCTGGGGCAACTACGAGGGTCCACACCACCTCGACATCGCGCTGGAGAAGATCATCCCTCAGATCCTGCGCGCCAAGCCGGCGACGATCCTCTTCGAGGCGGCCAACCCGCGCCACGCCCACGAGTGGGCGGTGTGGCGCGATGCGTCGATTCCCGAGGACAAGATCCTGGCTCCGGGAGTTCTCGACTCCACGACCAACTACATCGAGCATCCCGAGCTCGTCGCGCAGCGGATCCTCGCCTTCACTGACATCGTCGGATCCGAGCGCGTGATCGCCGGGACCGACTGCGGCTTTGGGACGTGGGCGGGCTTCGGAGCAATCGACCCCGACATCTGTTGGGCCAAGCTTCGCTCGCTCGCCGAGGGGGCACGGATCGCCGCCGAGCGCGCCGGCATCCGGGGCCGCCGGGCGCCGGCGCTGCACTGAGAAGCCGGTGCTGCACTGAGAAGCCGGCGCTGCACTGAGAAGCCGGCGCGTGCTGGGGTACGATGATCTCGACGGACAAGCAGCGAGGAGAGGAACACGACCGATGCCGAATCCAGGGTTCATTCGTGGCACCCATCACCTGACGTTCTGCGTCGGCGGCGCGCAAGAGGACTACGACTTCCACGTGCGGCTGCTTGGCCTGAAGAGCGTCAAGAAGACGGTGCTGTTCGACGGGGAAATCCCGATCTACCATCTCTACTACGGCAGTCGCCTCGGTGACGCGAGCACGCTGCTGACCGCCTTCCCTTACCGCCAGGCTGGGTGGATGGGCAAGCGCGGCACGAACCAGCTGAAGATCCTCAACCTGTCGGTTCCGGCGGGCTCGGTCGGCTTCTGGTCCGATCGTCTGGACGAGTTCGATGTCGAGCACGAGCACACCGAGCTGTTCGGCACCGAGCGGTTGAGCTTCGCGCACCCGTGTGGGATCCACTACACGATCGTCGGCGATCCGGAGCCCGATTCGCGCGAGCCCTACGGCGGCGCGGGAGTCCCGGCCGAGCATGCGATCCGCGGCTCCTACGGCACCACGACCTCCGTGCGCGAACCCGAACCGCAGTCGTTCTTCATCACCGAAGGTCTCGGCGGCACCCTGATCGGCTCAGAAGGCGCCCATCACCAGTTCCAGATCGGCGACGAGCATGGCCACGGCCGGATGCTCGAGCTCGTCGAGGAGCCCAGCCTGCCCCAGGGCACGTGGCAGTTCGGCGAGGGAACGATCCACCACCATGCGCTCGACGCGGTGACCGCGGAGAACCAGGGCGTGGTCAAGGACTGGATCGTCGGGCTCGGGTTCACCGACGTCTCCGACGTCAAGGACCGCGGGTACTTCTTCTCGGTCTACATGCGCAGTCCGGGCGGCGCGCTGATCGAGCTCGCGTACTCGACGCCTGAGGGCTTTCTCATCGACGAGTCCGAGGACGAGCTGGGCACGCACATGTGCATCCCGCCGCACTGGGAGGACCGCCGGAGCGAGATCTCGCAGCTCGAGCCGATCGAGACCGTCGAGACGGTGGTGGGCTAGTGCAGGCGGATGTGCGCGACCGCACGGCGGCACGAGTGTGCCCGCGATGAGCGCCCGTGCCACCACCACCGCCTTCGTGCTCGCCCTGGCGNNCTCAGCGCCGAGTACTTCGGGCCGGAAAGCGCCGTCTGCTCGCGCCTGACGGCCAGTGGCGTCAAGTCGTTCACGGCGGGCGGACAGGGCACATGCAGGCACGCGTTCCAGCAGGCGCAGCACGTGTTCAAGCACAAGATCCGAGGCATCGACGACTCCGGCTACTCGGCCACAGCCTGGCGGGGGGTGGTCAATTCGGTGATGGCCCATTTGAAGGTGAGCGTCCACGGCTCACACGCCACGGCGATCGGCGGTGAGTCGGGAATCCCGGGCCAGACCACGCTCGTCGATCGTGGCGGCCGGTGGCTGTTCAGCAGCTATCCGCCGAGTATCTCGTCGTAGCATCTTCCCGGGATGCTCCGCTCCCTGGTTTCGTAGCGCGTCTCCCGTCAGGGTGGTTAAGCGAGCTGGCAGCTGTTGTTCGCGTCGCAGGCGTTGTCACCGACAGGGCAGCACGTGCCGGCGCAGGCTATGCCTACTCCTGCGGGAGGCCCCGATCGATCCCGTGCCCGCCCTCCCACTCGTCGCCTGGCCAAACATGCCGACTGAGCGTCCGCGCACTTGCGTCTCGGCGCCAACGTTGATCAAATATTGGAGGTGCGCGTCTTACCGGCCATCCGCGGCCCGCGGTGACCGCGACGCTCGAGATTGAGTGCCGGCGGCTCGGCCGCTCTGGGGTCGAGCTGCCGCGGATCGCGCTCGGGTGCGGGAACTTCGGCGGCGTCGGGTCGGCCCCGGAGTTCTTCGGAGCCGGCCTGAGCGAGCAGGAGGCACTCGAGCTGATGGACGCCGCTTGGGCGCTCGGCATCACCCACTTCGACACCGCCGATGCCTACGGGGGTGGTCGCAGCGAGGCGGCGATCGGACACTGGATCACCTCCCGTGGCGTCCGGCCGCAGCTGACGACGAAGACCTACAACGCGATGTCCGCCGGCGCCGACCACGGGCTCGCGCCGGCGCGGGTGGAGCGCCAGCTCCGTTCGAGCCTCGAGCGCCTCGGCGTGGACCAGGTCGAGCTGTACCTGGCGCACGAGTTCGATCCCAAGGTGCCGCTCGCCGAGACGCTGGGAGCGTTCGAGGAGCACGTTGCGACGGGGACTATCCGTGCCTATGGGGTCAGCAACTTCGACGCGGCTCAGCTCGAGCTCGCGGGCGTCGCCGGCGCGGGAGTCGCCGGCGCGACCGCCGCCGGCGCCGGCGTCGAGGCGATCCAGAACGCCCACTCGCTGCTCGAGCGCGGCGACGAGGAGCGGCTGCTGCCACTGTGCGCGCAGCGCGCCGTCGCGTATCTGGCCTTCGGGCCGCTCTCGGGAGGATGGCTGACAGGCAAGTACCGCCGCGGCGAGCCGTTCCCGGCCGCCTCGCGGATGACCCAGCGACCCGAGCCGTACGAGCGACTCGTGAGCGAGCACACCTTCGACGCACTCGAGCGCCTGGAGACCCTGGCATGGGAGAGGCGGATCTCGATGGCCGGTCTCTCGCTCGCGTGGCTGCTCTCCGACGAGCGGGTCGGGCAGGTCGTCGTCGGGCCCGGGCGGCCCGAGCACCTCGAGCCGGTGCGGGAGGCGCTCGCCGCGCCCCTGAGCGTCGCCGAGCGTGACGAGCTCTCGACGGTGTTCAGCTGATGGGCGTGCTCGTCCTCTCGCATGACGACGTACGCGCGGCGCTGACGCCCGCGGCGTGCATCGAGGCGATGGCGGAGGTGCTCGCCGCGCACGCCCGCGGCGACGCCTATATGCCGCTGCGCTCGGTGATGCGGGCCCCGGGGGCGGCCGGGCTCCTGGGGCTGATGCCGGCTTGGCGGGGCGATGATCGCGGCGACGGAGCCCCGATGGCGACGTTCGCGCTCAAGGCGGTCTGCCTGATGCCCGGGAACCCGGCACGCGGGCTCGACGCCCACCAGGGCGTGGTGACGCTGTTCGACGGCGAGACGGGGCAGCCGACGGCGATTCTCGACGCCTCGGCGATCACGGCGATCCGCACCGCGGCGGTGACGGCGCTGGCGACCCGGGTGCTCGCGCGCGAGGACGCGCGCGAGCTTGCGATCGTGGGGGCGGGCGTGCAGGCGGCGGCGCACATCGAGGCGCTCCTGCCGGTCAGGGAATTCGCAGCCGTGCGCGTCTACGCACCGACCGCTGACCATGTCCGCGCGCTGATCGAGGGCGCCTTCGCGGGGGTGCCGATCACCGCCGCGGCGAGCGCGGAGGACGCGGTGCGCGGAGCCGACGTGATCGTCACGGCCACGAGCTCGCGCGAGCCCGTGCTCCGGCGCAGCTGGCTCGGCGAGGGCGCCCACGTCAACGCGGTCGGGGCGAGCACCCCGGCGTGGCGCGAGCTCGACGTCGAGACCGTCGCCGCCGCCGCGTTGTTCGCTGACAGCCGCGAGTCGCTCCGTAACGAGGCCGGCGAATACCGGCTCGCGGTCGAGCAGGGGGTGATCTCGGGCGAGGACCACGTGCGAGCCGAGCTCGGCGAGGTGCTCGCGGGCCTGCGGCCGGGGCGTGCTGATGACGTCGAGCTGACGCTGTTCCGCTCGCTCGGGCTCGCGGTCGAGGACCTGGCCGCCGCCGAGGTCGCGATCGCCGGTGCCCGCCGGCTTGGGCGTGGGACGGAGGTCGAGCTGTGATCGAGCTCGCCGAGATCGAGGCGGCGCGCGAGCGGATCCGCGGCGCGGCGCTGCGAACACCGCTGGTGCGGCTCTACCTCGATGACGCGGAGCCCGAGATCTGGTGCAAGCTCGAGACCCTGCAGCCGATCGGCTCGTTCAAGATCCGCGGAGCGACGAACGCGATCTTGAAGGCCCCGGCGGCGAGGCGCGCGGCGGGGCTGGTGACCGCGAGCGCAGGCAACATGGCCCAGGGCGTCGCGTGGGCCGCCCGGGACCTGGGCCTGTCCGCAACGATCGCCGTTCCCGAGCACGCGCCGGAGGCCAAGCTCGCCGCGATCGAACGGCTCGGTGGCCGCGTCCTGAAGATGCCCTACGACGACTGGTGGCGGGTGATCGTCACGAGCGCCGTCGACGGAGTCCCCGGGCTGTTCATCCATCCCGTGCAGGACGAGGGTGTGATGGCCGGCAACGGCACGATCGGGCTCGAGATCCTCGAGGATCTCACCGATCCCGACGTGATCCTCATTCCCTACGGCGGCGGGGGCCTGACCGTGGGAATCGCCAGCGCGATCCGGGTGCTCCGACCGTCGACGAAGATCTACGCCGTCGAGCCCGAAACCGGAGCCGCGCTCGGGGCGGCGCTGGCGGGCGGGAGGCCGGTCGAGGTCGACTACCGGGCCTCGTTCGTCGACGGCTCGGGCAGTCGTTCGGTGCTCGAGCCGATGTGGCCCCTGGTGTCCGAGCTCGTCGACGGGGCGATCGCCGTCACGCTCGACGAGACGGCGGCGGCGGTGCGCATGCTCGCTTCCCGCGCGCGGGTCGTCGCCGAGGGCGCGGGTGCGCTCGCGCTCGCTGCCGCGCTATCGGGCCGCGCGGGCGCGGGCAAGATCGTGTGCATCGTCTCGGGGGGCAACATCAACCTGGTCACGCTGGCCGAGATCCTCGGCGGCGCGACTCCCTGAGCGAGTGCCTGAGAGGTGAGCTGATTGAGCGACGAGACGGAGGACTTCCATGCCCCGGTCCTGCCGGGCGAGGGCGCGAGCGACTACGAGCGGTATCTGCGCACGGACGAGCTGCTGGCGCTGCAGAAACCGGCGGGCGAGCGTGTGCACCACGACGAGCTGCTGTTCCAGACGGTGCACCAGTCCTCGGAGCTGTGGCTGAAGCTGGCGACGAGCGAGCTCGAGGAGGCGGCGTCGCTGCTCGGGCGCGACCAGGTCGATCCCGCGCTGCGGCTCCTGCGACGGGCGGTGCTGTGCATGCAATACATCACCAGCCAGCTCGACATGCTCGGCCACATGGACCCCTGGGAGTACCAGCAGATCCGCGTCGTGCTCGGGCACGGGAGCGGTTTCGATTCGCCCGGCTTTCGCCAGGTCTCCCGGGTCACCCGGCGGATCGCCGCGACGTTCGACGATCTGCTCGAGCGCGCGGGGCTCGAGCTCACCGACCTCTACCGCCGCGGGCGCGAGCTCGAGCAGCTGCACGAGCTCGCCGAGCTGCTGACCGACTGGGACGAGAAAATATGGGTGTGGCGCTTCCGGCATTACAGCGTCGTCGCGCGCGCGATCGGGGAGGACACCGTCGGCACGCAGGGCACGCCGGTGCAGGTGCTCGGCAAGCTGCTCGCCCAACGCCAGCTGCCGAAGCTGTGGCAGGCCCGGGTGCGACTGGTGGAGCTGTTCGACGCGGAGCGGGAGGGGGGCTAGCGGCCCACGGCGTCGAGCTCCGCGACCAGCCGGTCGACCTCGTCGGTCGTGTTGTAGTGGATGAACCCGAGCCGCACGGCCTGGTCCTCGTAGCCGAGCCGGCGGTAGAGGTCGAGCGAATACCACGAGTCGTGGGCCCACACGCCGATCCCGCGATCGGCCATGTGTTGCGCGACGTGGGCCGCGGACACGCCGTCGACGTTGACGAGGAACGTCGGCACGCGGCCTTCCATCCCCGGCAGCCCGTAGATGGTCACGTTGCCGGAGATCGTGGCGAGGAAGCGCTCGCCGAGCTCGCGCTCGTAGGGGACGATCGCCTCGAAGCCGCCGATCGAATCGAGATAGGCGATCGTCGTGTTGAATCCGGCGAGCAGCTCGTAGGGGAGCGTGCCGGTCTCGAAGCGCCGCCCGAGCGGCGTCGTCGGCGCCGGGCGGGCCTTATAGGGCCGCCAGCGCTCGAGCACCCGCTCGTTGCCGTAGGCGACGCCCAGGTGCGGGCCGCAGAACTTGTATGGGGAGCAGATCAGGACATCGGCGCCGACCTCGGCGACGTCGATCGGTGCGTGCGCGGCGTAGTGGACGGCGTCGATCCAGGCCAGCGCCCCAGCTTCGTGGGCGAGCGAGCAGACGCGCTGCGCGTCGACGATCGTGCCGACCGCGTTCGACGCCCAGGCGAAGGCGACCACGCGCGTGCGCTCGCAGAGCTTGCGGCGGAGGTCGTCGTAGTCGAGCGTGGTGTCGTCGTGGAGCTCGACGTGCTTGACGACCAGGTCCTTGTCGTGGGCGAGCTCGAGCCACGGAGCGACGCCGCCGTCATGGTCGAGCGAGGAGACCAGGATCTCGTCCCCGGGGGCGAAGTCCCTCCCGGCGGTGCGCGAGAGCATGAAGTTCAGCGAAGTCATGTTGGGCCCGAAGATCACTTCGTGCGGCCGGCAGCCGAGGAAGCGCGCGGCGTTGACCTCGGCCTCGAGCACGATCTCGCCGACGCGCCTGCTCGTCTCGTACAGCGCGCCCATGTTCGCGCTCGCCTCGCGCAGCGTGCGGGCGATCGCGTCGCCGACCTCGTCGGGGACCTGCGAGCCGCCGGGCGCGTCGAGGAAGGCGAACCCGGACTGGAGCGAGGAGAACCGCTCGCGGGCGGCGGTGACGTCGCCGAAACCGAGCACTTGCGCCATGCGCACATCCTCCCTCGTTAGGCCGTCGTTAGCGATCGCGCGCAGCAGCGTTTCTGGGGCGACAACGGCCGGTCGAAATGATTTGATCAAGAGTACAAAATCAAACTTGAGCCGGCGAGGGGCCAACCGGTCGGTTCGGCGGGAGCAGAGAGGCGACGTGGGCATTCGCGTAGTGCGCAACGCGCAGGCGAGCTGGCAGGGAACGGTCCCGGACGGCGGCGGGCGGATCGGCGTCGGCAGCGGTGCCTTCGAGGGCCCGTTCACGCTCCGTGCACGCGTCGAGGAGGGAGTGCACTCGACCAACCCCGAGGAGCTGATCGGAGCCGGTCACGCCGGCTGCTTCACGATGTCGCTCGCGAACCTGATGAGCGAGGCCGGGCATCCGCCGATCGACCTCGAGACGACCGCGCGCGTCCACCTGGAGCAGCTCGAGCAGGGCTTCAGGATCACTCGGATCGAGCTCGACACGACCGGCGAGGCCGAGGGTGTCGACGCGGCGACGTTTGCCGCCCTGGCGGAGCAGGCCAAGTCGACCTGCCCCGTGTCGCTGGCGCTGGCCGGGACCGAGATCACGCTTAAGGCAACGCTCAAGGAACATGGTTGACCGGAGCACGGTGAATGTGGGAGTGTGACGGGTCGAGCTCGTCCCCAGGCGAAGTGTGAGAGACATGAACTCCCTACAGGACCGGCTCGCACACGTGGCTCCCGTACCGGCGGCCTGGGCCGACCCTCAGGACGGCGACACCGTGAGCGCGCACGCCGTTCTCGGCCCGCACACCGGCTTCGCGGCGCTCGAGCAGACCCTGATTGCGTGTGGGCCGGGACGCTCGCTCCCGCGCGACACCGGAGACTGCGAGGAGGTGCTGTTCGTCCTCTCGGGCGAAGGTGTCCTGCGCACGGGCGGCGAGACCCATGCGCTCGAACCAGAGTGCGGCGCCTACCTGGCGCCCGGGGAGAGCTACGGGCTCGAGGCGCGCGGCGGGGAGGTGCTGCGGGTGGTGGCGGTTCGCGTGGAACCGGCTGGCGCCGGTTCCATTGCGAGTTCTGCTGGCGCAGAACTCGCGGGTTGGGGAGAGTCCGAACCGGTGGAACCGGCTCGCGCCGTGGTCCGCCGCCTGGCCGACCAGGAGTCGGAAGCCGCGACCACCCAGCGCGAGTTCCGGATCGTCGCCGACCCCGCCAGCGGTCTGCGCTCGGCGACCCATTTCGTCGGTTACATCCCGACGCTGCGGGCGCCTGAGCACTTTCACACCTACGACGAAGTCATCTACGTGCTCGACGGAGCAGGCGTGATGCATGTGGACGGCGCTCATCATCCCTTGGCCAGCGGATCGAGTATCCAGCTCCCCGCGGGCACCGTGCACTGCCTGGAGAACACGGGCGCCGCGGTGATGCGCATCGTCGCCGTGTTCCGGCCCGCCGGCTCGCCGGCGGCCGCCTATTACCCCGATGGCTCGCCGGCGTATGCGCCGGACCCTGAATGAGCACACCAGCGAAGTTCCCCACAGGAGGAGACACGAGATGAAACGCATCATCACGCTGGCGGTCGGGCTCGCCGCGCTGACGGCGGCGGGCTGCGGCAGCAGTAGCAGCACGACGGGCACGAAGTCCGCCATCACCGGCAAGGGCTGTGCCACGTCGATCGCCATCGAGGGTCCGTTCACCGGTCCGGTTGCTCAGCTCGGCCTCGAGCAGCTCCACTTCGCCGAGCTCGCGGTGGCCAACGACAACGCGGCCAACAAGACCGATGTCACCCTCGACCAGGACGACACCCAGCTCACGCCGTCGATCGCGGTGAGCAAGACCGACGCGATCGTCGCCTCGTCGGCGGTGGCTGCGGTCGGGCCAGCCGGTAGCCAGGAGGTCGAGGCCGTCGGCCCGATCTTCGGTAAGGCGGGGATCGCCTTCATCTCCGGCTCCGCGACGCTTCCCGCGCTCGCCTCCAGCGGTAAGAACCCCACGTTCTTCCGCGTGGTTCCGGACGACGACGTCCAGGGTCCGCAGGATGCGAACTACGTCATCAATCATCTCCATCCCAAGGCCGTCCTGATTATCGACGACGACGAGGCCTACTCGCAGGGACTGGTCAAGGTGATGACTCCGATCCTCCAGAAGGCCGGCATCAAGGTCAACCATCAGACCTACAACGGCACCGACACCGGCGCGACGCTCGCGAACGCGCTCTCGTCACTGGTGACCTCGCAGCTGAACTCGTCCGAGACGGTGACCATGCTGCCGTGGCAGACGGCGGCCAACGCCCAGCAGTTCGGCCTCGACGCGCAACAGCAGCACAAGAAGACGATCCTCTTCGGTACCGACGGCACGGACTCGCCGACCCAGTTCAAGATCCCCGGCACCTACGTGTCGAACTTCGGGCCCGACATCTCGACGTCGACCAACCCGCTCGACAAGTCGATCGTCTCAGGGGTCGCCAAGTACGGTCCCTACGGGGCGTTCGGCGTGCCCACCTACGAGGCGACCGACGTCGTCATGAAGGCGATCTCGTCGGTATGCAAGGCGGGACAGACGCCGAGCCGGTCGAACGTGCTCGCCGCGATCAAGAAGACGGACATCCCGCCGGCGGATAACCCGATGGGTGTGACGATCTCGTTCCAGCCAGGCGGTGACCTGACCGGCGCCCCGGGATATCTGTTCAAGATCAACAGCAAGGGAACGTACGTCTCGATCCCGAATCATTGATAGATAACGGCTAAGGCTCCACGTAGCGCCGCCCGCCCTGGTGCGGGCGGCGCTGCTGGCGTTGTCACCTGAAGTGACGCGGACGCATGCAGGAGTTCATCCAAACCATCGTCAACGGGCTCACCACGGGCTGTCTCTACGCGCTGATCGCGCTGGGCTACACGATGGTCTACGGGGTTCTGAAGCTGCTCAACTTCGCCCACGGCGACGTGTACATGGTCGGGGCGTATATCGGCTACTTCGTGATTCGCTGGTTCGGCGGTCCCGCAGCGCTCACGATCCCTGTGCCGTTGCTGTTGCTCATCATGTTCGCGCTCGCGTCGGCCGGATGTGGACTGCTCGGGATGGCGATGGAGCGGTTCGCGTACCGGCCGCTGCGAGACGCGCCGCGGATCGCGCCGCTGATCACCGCGCTCGGGATCTCGTTCGTGCTCGAGAACACGATCTTGCTCCTGTTCGGCGGCTTCACCCGCAGTTACCAGACGCCCAGCTTCATCCCCTTCTCGACCGGGATCCACTGGGGGGCGCTGAGGATCGACGTCGTTCAGATCATGATCCTCGCGGTGAGCGTGGTGATGATGCTCGGACTGCGAGCGCTCGTCAACCGCACGACGCTCGGCAAGTCGATGCGGGCGGTGGCCTCTGACCGCGAGGCCGCCGAGATGCTCGGGATCAACGTCAATCGCACGATCTCGCTCACCTTCCTGATCGGCTCGGCGATGGCGGGCGTGGCCGGCGTGATGTCGGGGCTGGCCTTCAACCAGATCTCGAACACGATCGGCTTTCTCGCCGGCCTGAAGGCCTTCACGGCGGCCGTCGTCGGCGGCATCGGGAGCATCCCGGGCGCGATGATCGGTGGGATCTTCATCGGCTTGTGCGAATCGTTCAGCCTCAGCTACATCTCGACCGAGTACTCCGACCTGATCGTGTTCGGGATCCTGATCGCGACCATGCTCATCCGGCCCCAGGGCATCTTCGGGCAGCCGCCGCTCCAGAAGGTCTGATCAGATGTCACCGATCGGCGTAGACGAGTGGGTCGCCCGCAGCGGGGAGCGCCGCGACGACGGGTCGGGCTGGCGGAAGCTGCTCGCACGCGCCGACGCTCGCGTCGGTTGGTGGCAGCGGCTCGCGCTCGTCACGCTCGTCGGGCTGGTCGCCGGACAGCTCCTGAGCAACGTCAACGTGCAGACCGTCGCCTTCAACAGCCTCCTCTACGCGCTGCTGGCGCTCGGGCTGAACATCGCGGTCGGCTGGGCCGGCCTGCTCGATCTCGGCTACATCGCGTTCTTCGGCTTCGGCGCCTACGGCTACGCGGTGTTCTCCTCGACCGCGCTCGGCTCGGACGGGTCCGGTGGAGCGCACCTGGCGGCGATCGAGTCGATCCCGATCGTGGTCGTGGCCGCGGGCGTGTTCGGGGTGATCATCGGTCTCATCGCGCTACGGCTGTCCGGCGACTACCTCGCGATCGTCACCTTGTTTGTCGGGCAGGCGTTCATGGAGGTCGTCAACAACGTCGATCCGGGCACGCTCGGCGGTGTCAACGGCCTCTTCGGCCTCGATCCGCTGCACAGCTTCGGCGGCCGGGTGGAGAGCCCGCTCGGCTTCTACTACCTCGCGCTGATCCTGGTCGTCGTGCTCGCGGGCATCCTGCACCTGCTCGACACCTCCCGCACGGGGCGGGCGTGGCGCGCATTGCGCGACGACGAGCTCGCGGCTTCGGCGATGACCGTTCCCGTCAACAAGCTCAAGGTGATGGCGTTCAGCTTCGGCGCCATGGTCGGCGCGCTCGGCGGCACCGTGTTCGCGGCCGAGCAGACGAGCGTGTTCCCGACGAACTTCACCGAGAACATCCTGATCCTCATCTATGCCTGTCTCGTGCTCGGTGGCGTCGGCAGCATTGCCGGGGCGATCCTGGGCGGCCTCGTGGTGACGATCGGGGAGCAGATGCTCTCCAGTCCGCACGATGCCGGCTACCTCTTCTATGGCCTGATCCTGATCGCGCTGGTGACGCGCATTCGCCCGTGGCGCAAGCTCGCCGTCGTGCTCGGCGGGGTGGTGGGGTTCGGCTTCGCGGCACACGCGATCGTCGGCGCGATCTCGTCTGCCGCCGTCGCGGGCAGCCCGGGCAGCGGCGGCTTCATCGGGTCCGCGGTGGGCGATTACGTGATCGTCCCGGGTAACCCGGCGACCTACGGCAACATCCTCTACGTCGTGCTCATCTGCGCCCTGATCGTGGTCGTGCGCCTGCACGGCACCCGCCGTCTGCTCGCGGTGATCCCGACGGTGTACATCGCCGCATGCTGCTGGGAGTCGCGCTTGATCGTCAATCCGGCGATCACCACCCAGATCATGATCGGCGCGATCCTGATCGTGACGATGGCCGCGCGACCGGAGGGACTCCTGGGTAAGCGTCGCGTGGAGACGGTGCTCTAGCCCGTGGCTCCTCTCCTCGAGCTCGACCGGCTGTCCCTCTCGTTCGGCGGCCTGCGCGCGCTGTCCGAGCTCGATCTGCACGTCGACGAGAACGAGATCGTCAGCGTGATCGGCCCCAACGGCGCCGGCAAGTCGACGGTGTTCAACGTGATCACCGGCATCTACGAGCCGACCGAGGGCGACGTCCGGCTCAGCGGTGAGACGATCGCCGGCAAGCGACCGTACAAGATCACCGGGCTCGGGATCGCCCGTACGTTCCAGAGCCTGCGGTTGTTCCTGAACATGTCGGTCAAGGAGAACGTCAAGTCGGCGACCTACGGCAACACCAAGGCGACGCCGGTGGAGTCGATTCTGCGCCTGCCGCGAGCGCGCCGTGAGGAGCGCGAGGTGAACGCGCTGGCCGAGGAGGTGCTGTCGTTCTTCGGACAGCGGCTGATGGGCTACCGCTGGGACCAGCCGGCATACGTGCTCTCCTACGCGAATCGCCGGCGACTCGAGATCGCACGGGCGCTCGCGACCAGGCCGCGGTTGCTGCTGCTCGACGAGCCGGCCGCGGGCATGAACCCGAAGGAGACGCATGAGATCACCGAGCTGATAGGCCGGCTGCGCGACGAGCGTGGCCTGGCGATCCTCGTGATCGAGCACGACATGCACGTCGT
>PMOY01000118.1 GCA_003165655.1 Solirubrobacterales bacterium | reverse complement strand
AGCTGGGCATGCACGCGCGCATCACCGTCACCTGACCTCGGCTCTCAAGAACACCTGTCCGCGCTCCGTCGCTGCCACACGCAGACCCGCGCCATGCCCCGCCCAAATCAGGACATGCCCGGTCCGAGGCCGAAGCGGACCATCCATTCCCCGAAACCGTACCAACACCTGGGGACATATTGGGGACACATCACCAGGCCATGATACGACCCAGAAACAGAAAAACCCCGCCTTAGCGGGCTTCTGTAGCGCGCCCGGAGAGATTCGANNATCCAGCTGAGCTACGGGCGCGTCGGCGCCGATTCTAGCCCCGGTCGGAGCTTTGCGGCTGATGGCCGAAGATGACCGCTCAGAACCGACAAGCCTGCGTCGGGATGGAGGGCGACCTATCGAGTGCCTAGCGGTCCGCGCGCTGCGAGGGGCCCACGTAATCGCCGAGCCACTCGACCAGCGGCTTGGCGGCCTCGAGCTCCTTCCGGAGCCGCATGTCGCACGCGGGCTTGTGGAGCCACGGCTCGAGCGCGTGGCGGCGGTGGGCGATCAGCTCCTTCATCCGCAGCCGATCGAGGCGGGGATGATCCGACGGGTAGCCGCGCGGGGCGCGCTTGAGGCTTGGCTCGGCCGGCGCCAGCCCGCCGGCGGTCGCCTCGGTGATCGCCGCCTCGAACTGCTTGGCTTTGCGACCGTCGTCGATTGCGGCGCGATAGCGTTCTAGCTGATCGGGAGCAGGTCGGTACATCCCAGCCGCGACGAGCAGGCCGTCGAGCGAGAGCTCAAAGTAGTACCCGCCGGCGCTGCCGTAGCCGATCGCCACGCCGAGATGCTCCTTGATCGGCGGACGGGGGTGAAAGCGCGTGTCGTTGTAGGGACGGAACGTGCGCGCCTCGCCGAGATGTCGGAGTTTCTCCGCGAGCGCGATAGCCGGGTCGAATAGGTACGCGTCGTATCGGGCGCGGTTGGCCTTGAACCACTCGCGATCGTTGTTGTCTTCGAGCTCTCGCAAGAACTCGAGCGCCTCGGGTGGCCACATGGTCGAGTGAGCTTAGCTTCGCGCGTCGTCCCCGGCGGCCGCTGCGCCCGTGCCGGTGGTCCCCGCGACATCGCGCAGAACAGCGTCGACGATGCGGCTCGACGCGCTGCCGAAGAGCCCGTCGGGGAACGGCGCCGGGGTCCAACAGGCGCCGCACGGCGAGTCCGAGCCCGAGCGCGTCGAAGACGGCTCCGAGCTCCTCGGCGAGGCCGTCCGGCAACACAACGCCAACCTGCTCCGCGGTTTCGCGCATCATCGATGTGAACAGATCGCGGATCGCTCTCGAACGGACGGCGAGCTCATCGCGCAGCCGGTCGTTGCGTACGGCGTAGGCCCATAACTCGATCCAGAGCAGGAACGGCTCGGGTTCCGCGCTGACGCCGGCGATCCACGCGTCGGCAATCGATCGCGGCTGATCGCGGAAGTCGTCAGCTTCGCGGAAGCGCTCCGCGAACAGCCGCGCCCAATCGGTGACGTTCTGCTCGATCACGGCGAGCAGCAGATCCTCTTTGCGCTCGAAGTTCGAGTACAGCGCTCCCACCGAGAAGCCCGCGTTCTCGGCGATCTCGTCCACCGAGGCGGCGTGAAAGCCGCGCCGAGCGAAGACGTCGGCCGCCGAACGCACGAGCGCCGACCTGGTCGCGGCGGCGGGCGCCGAGACGCCGGCGATTGATACGGAGAGGGCGGGATTCGAACCCGCGAAGGAGTGTGAACCCCTTACTCGCTTAGCAGGCGAGTGCCTTCAGCCACTCGGCCACCTCTCCCGGGGTGCCGGGGCAGTGTAGACGCTGGGATCGAGCGGCCGGGGCTGCGACGGATACGAGGTCTAGCGCGTCTTCGCCACCGCAGTACGATTGCCTACGCCTACTGAACGCGGGCGGCCAAGCACCTCGATCAGGGAACCGTTCCCTGGACGCTGGTAGTTCGGTCGCTGAGGACGCACCAGCATGGAGCGGTGGCAGAGTCCGGTTGATTGCAGCTGCCTTGAAAGCAGCCGGCCGTTCACGCGGCCCGGGGGTTCGAATCCCTCCCGCTCCGCCATTCCCCGACATCGAGATCGTCCCGCGTAGGGTGCTCCTCGGCGCTCTGCTCGCGGGCAACCTCGCCTCGCCCGCCCGCGTGCCCGCCTTCTGGTCGGTCGCGGGCTACGCGGTCCGCATCCCGACGGTCATCGGCTTCACGGTCGCGAGGTACGACGAACCCTACGAGGCCGCGACGGCGTCGGCGCTCGCAGGTCGAGGATCGCTCGCAGCCGCGCCGCCTCTCGCGCCGGAGCGCCCATCAGTCGCTTCCACGTAATGCGAACGGTTGCGAGCTCGGCCGCGAGCGCATCGGCGTCGCCGTCACGGTCGCGCTCGAACGCGGCGCTGTCGCTGTGGTACAGGTAGCCGTCGAGTTCGACGATCAGGCCATGCTCGGGAAAAAGGATGTCGACCTCTCGCCCGGCGATCCGTTGGTTCACCTCGGGGACCGGGAGACCGTAGTCGCGTGCGAAGGCGAGGAAGGCGTCCTCGAACTCGGAACGGGTCGGCGCATGAGGCGACTGCGCGAGGGTGCGCAGCCGGGCCACGCCTCGGCGACCTGGAGATCGTGCGACTAGCGCCTCCAAGTCGTCGAGATGCAGGAAATGGGCGAGCCGCAGGTCGTTGACGATCCTCGCGAGCCCGGTGTCGTCGAGCCGATCGGCGAGATCGAGCGCGGTGCGTGCGGGTGTGGTGACCCGGATGCCCCAGTGCGTCGTGACATCACGTTCGCTCAACGACCGGGAATGATGGACGGTCACGCCAGGAAGGCGATGACGCGCGCACGCCGTGACCTCGAGTGGTGACGGCCAGGCGCGGCCGTTGCTCCACAGGGTCGCCGCTGAGCTATGGCTCAGCGCGGCCCCGCGCCCACCCGCGAGCACCGCCGCGTCCGCCTGCGAGAGCGCCGACACCGGAAGATGGCCAACGCTGAACACGCCCCGGTGGGCCCGATACAAACGACCGATCCGGACGCGGTAGTGGATGCCGGAGTCGTCGAGGCCCGCATTGTGGAGCCGCGCGCGCGTGATGTTGCCGTAACTCGTCGCCACACGGGCGATCGCCTCGTCAACATGCTCGCGTCGGCCCGGCTGCGCGGGGGGTGTGGCCACTGGTGGTGAATAATTCTCAGTGGTTTGCATCTCGGCGCAGATTCTGCTCCGAAACGCGCCTCGACCGGGCGGATGTGTCAGAGATTTGAGGAAGGCGCGTGAGCGGCGTGACTCGTCGTCACCATGACGTGACGCGGAGCCCGTTGGGAGCCCGTTGCGCGCCCCGCGGGCGCTCTGCCAAGGCCCGCAGACCCCGCCCATCGACCCCGCCCAGCGCCCTGCCGCGCCTACCCTCGCTTCGGCCGCGCCTTCGGTGCAGTGCCGAACAGGTGGTCCCAGAATGGGGCGCTGACGCCGAAGCCGCGTTCGTGGTCTTGGAAGTGGTGGCGCATGTGCAGCTCGCGCAGTCTCTTGCCCAGACGGGTGGTCGGGGTGTGATGGTGCACGTGGTAGTGCAGCATGTCGTAGGCGAGGTACCCCGCGAGGAAGCCCGCGGCGAACGGCAGGAACGCGGGACTGCCGAGCACGGCGTAGAAGGCCCACACGAACAGTGCCGCGAGGGGAACGCTGAGCGACGGTGGCATCACGAGTCGCAAGGGGTCGTTCGGATGGTCGTGATGGACGCCGTGGATGATCCAGTGCAGCTTGGCGCCGATGCCCTGCTCGGGCTCGAAGTGGAAGACGATCCGGTGCAGCCAGTACTCGGTCA
>PMOY01000160.1 GCA_003165655.1 Solirubrobacterales bacterium | reverse complement strand
TCGGGCCAGATCCCGCTCGATCCCCGGACCGGCGAGCTCGTCATGGGAGGCCCCGCCGATCAGGCGGGCCGGTGTCTGGAGAACCTCGCAGCGGTGTGCGGCGCAGCCGGCGCGCGGTTGGGCGACGCGGTCCGCGTGACGGTGTACCTGACCGACATGAGGGCGCTCGCGGAGGTCAACGAGGTGTACGCGTCATTCTTCGAGACCGATCCGCCGGCGCGCGTGGCGATCGGCGTCGCAGCCCTACCGCGCGGAGCGCAGGTCGAGATCGACGCTGTGGTGGCCCTTCCTGCCTGACCAGTCCTCACCGTCGCTGGCTGACATCCGGCACGCGCGCGCCGCGGGGATCGGCGTGATCCGCGAGACGCCGGTGCTGAGCTCGCGCACGCTCGGTGAGCGCTGCGGCGGGACGGTGGCGCTGAAGACCGAGAACCTGCAGCGGACCGGATCATTCAAGCTACGCGGGGCGCTCGCCAAGATCGCCGCCCTTGGAGACGGCTGCGCGGCCGGGGTCGTGACCGCAAGCGCGGGCAACCACGCCCAAGCCGTCGCTTACGCCGCGCGCGCCCGCGGCGTGCCCTGCGAGGTGTTCATGCCAGAGATCGCGCCGATCTCGAAGGTTGAGGCCGCCAGTGAGCTCGGCGCGCGGGTCAGCTTCGCCGGCGTCTCCGTCGAAGAGTGCCTGTCGGCGGCGCTCGCACGCGCTGCCACCAGTGGGCTCACCTTCGTCCACCCGTTTGATGACGTCGACGTGATCGCCGGCCAGGGAACGGTCGGCCTCGAGCTGCTCGCCCAAGTCGACGACTTGGCTCTCGTCATCGTCCCGATCGGAGGGGGCGGCCTGGCGAGCGGAGTGGCGATCGCGCTGAAATCCGAGCATCCGGAGATCCGGGTCGTCGGAGTCCAGATCGATTCGTACGCGTCGGTTCCCGCGTCGCTCGCGGCGGGCCAGCCGCTCGCCGTGCAGCCCGCGCTGACGATCGCCGATGGCATCGCCGTCAAAGGCCCCGGAGAGCTGACGCTCGGGCTGCTGGCGCACTGGGTCGACGAGGTCGTCGTCGTCTCCGAGGACGAAGTGGCCGAGGCGATGGCGTTCCTGCTCGAGCGCGCCAAGCTCGTGGTCGAGGGCGCCGGAGCCGTGGGCGTGGCGGCGCTCCTCGGGGGTCGCGTCGCCGGGGCGAAGTCCGGGACGACCGCCGTGATCCTCTCGGGTGGGAACGTCGATGCCGGCCTGCTCGCCCAAATCGCCCGGCGGCACGAGACCCAGGCCGGGAGGCGTTTCGTGCTCTTGACGCGGATCCCGGATCGGCCCGGGGCGCTCGCTCGCCTGCTCTCACTGATGGGGACCGCCGGCGCAAACCTGATCGACGTCCAGCACGTTCGCGAGGGCGTCGAGCTGCACGTCCGCGAGACCGCGGTGCAGACCGTGCTCGAGATCCGTGGGCGCGCGCACGCCGACGAGGTCTTGAGGGTTATCCGCGCGTCGGGCTACGACCCGTGGGTGGTGCGCACGCTGGGCGGAGACGGCGCGCCGGACGGTCCACGCCGGAGGTTCACGGATCACCCCTAGCCATGCGCGAGCTTCGGTAGCTGCGCGCCTCGTCGACCAGGGCCTCGATCAGTCGGCTCGTATCGTCGGCCTCCGGATGCCACTGAACGCCGAGCGCGAAGCGCCGCTCGCGCGCCTCGATCGCCTCGGGCAGATCGTCGATCGACGACCAGCCGGTGACCTCGAGTCCCTCGCCGATCTCGGCGACGGCCTGGTGATGGTGGGACTTGGTCCCGTGAATCTCCTCGCCGACCACGCGCGCGGCCAGCGATCCCGATGTCAAGCGGACGTCGTGGTCAGAGTCCTCGAAGCTACCTGGGGTACGCCGGTGCTGGGGATGCCCGACCTCGTCCGGGACGTGCTGGAGCAGAGTGCCGCCGAGGGCCACGTTGATCAGCTGCATTCCGCGGCAGATCCCGAGCACGGGGAGGTCGACCTCGAGCGCCCGCCGAACGAGCGCGATCTCGGTCAGATCGCGCTCGAGCACCGCGCCCACCGTCTGCGCGTGAGCCTCGGCGCCGTAGGTGGCGGGATCGATATCGACCCCGCCAGGGAGGATCAACCCGTCGAGACGCTCGAGCACCTGGTCGGGTGCCTCGGCCAGCTCGGGATCGGGCGGAATCATCAGCGCGAACCCGCCGGCGCGCTGGATCGCCGTGAAGTAGTTGAGCGGGAGCAGTACGGCAGGCTGGCGCCACACACCCCAGCTGGCCTCGGCGAGGCCGGCGCAGATACCGACCGTAGGACGGGAAGCGAACATGACCTGGAGCGTAGCTGGGAGTCGGGAATCATCACCTGGCGGCGCCGCAGTCGACGAGGACCCGGCTATCGGCGGCGCAGCTCGGCCCGCCTGATCTTGCCGCTGGCGGTCTTCGGCAGTTCCTCGGCGAAATCGACGATTCGGGGATACTTGTACGGCGCCGTCTCACGCCGGACATGCTCCTGCAGCTCGGCGGCGAGGTCGTCGCCTGGCTCGAAGCCCTCGCGGAGGACGACGACCGCTCGCACGACGGCGCCGCGCTCCTCGTCGGGCGCCTCGACGACCGCCGCTTCGGCGACCGCGAGGTGCGAGACGAGTGCTGACTCCACCTCGAACGGGCCGATCCGGTAGCCGGCCGAGATGATCACGTCGTCGGCGCGCCCCTCGAAGTAGAGGAAACCATCCTCGTCCTGATGCACGCGGTCGCCCGTTCGCCACGGCATCCCCACCGGTGGGGGGTCCTCGCCGAGGTTGCGTAGGAAGAACGTGGGATCGGTCGCGGGATCGGCCAGCACCAGCTCGCCGTCCTCGATCCGGAGTTCGACGCCGGGCAGCGGCCGTCCCATCGATCCCGGGCGAACGCGCTCACCGGGCGCCGTGCCCGTGAGTTGGCCGGTCTCGGTCTGTCCGTAGCCGTCGCGGATGTCGAGGCCCAGGCCTGCCTGAAA
This sequence comes from Solirubrobacterales bacterium, assembly GCA_003165655.1. Classification (GTDB taxonomy): domain Bacteria; phylum Actinomycetota; class Thermoleophilia; order Solirubrobacterales; family Solirubrobacteraceae; genus Palsa-465. Next base: position 3,665 of record PMOY01000160.1, on the reverse strand, counting down.
GACACGGAGCACCTCGGGGTTGAGCGCCTCGCCGGCCGCGACGAGCACGCGGAGGCGGGGCAGCGGCGCCAGCTCGGCGCGTTTGGCGATCACGCGATACTCGGTCGGCGCCATGCAGAGGACGTTGACGCCCTCCGAAGCGAGGATCTCGAGCCGCTCGGCCGGGTCGAAGCGCGCATCGTGGAGCAGCGCCGCGGCGCCGCGTAGCCACGGTGCGATGAAGGCGTTGCGTGCGGACTTGGACCACCCGCTCGCGGCGGTGCACCATACGAGCTCGCCGGGCCGCGCATCGAGCCAGTGCGTGGCCTGCAAGAGCTGGCCCGGGAGGTAGCGCTGCCCGTGGAGCACGCCCTTGGGCTCGCCTGTCGTTCCGCTCGTGAACGTGATCAGACAGGGGTCGGTCGCCGACAGGTCGGCCGCGGCCGCCGCGGCCCCGGCGAACAAGTCCTCGTCGGGCACCATCAGGACCGTGCAGTCGGGGCCGGCCGCGGCGAGCTCAGTGATATTGCGTGCGTCCGCGACGATCAGCTTCGGTCGGGCGATCTCGAGGCGTAGCCGCAGGTCCTTGGCTCGGAGCTGTTCGTTGCACGGCAGCACGACTGCGCCAATGCGGAAGCACGCGACCATCGTCAGGACCCATTCCGGGCGATTGCCGATCAGCGTCAGCACCACGTCACCGCGTGTGACGCCGTACACGCCGAGCGTGCCGGCGAGTGAGGCGCTTCGTCGTGCCACCTCGCCGAAGGACCACTCCTTCCGCCGGCCGTCGCTCGCCAGCTCGACCAGCGCGCGCCGCTCCGCCGGTGCCGCGTCGATGACGTCGCGGGCGAAGTTCATGCGGACCCCACGGTGTCAGTGTCGCAGGCGGCGCCGTGGGACCCGGGTGGATGGCGCCTGAGTGGTCGCTCCGTGGTACCGGACTCGGCTGCGGTCCGCTGCCGAGCCCGATCAGGAGCTCCACGGGCTCTTTTCAGTTCTCGGGACCGTTGTCGTCGACGTTGTCGGCCACGTTCTGGCCGTCGGCGAGGTGGTAGATGACGTTGACCTGATCGCCGATCGCGACACCGTCGAACATGTCGGCGGTTGGGTCGGCGACGAACGTGTCGGCGTGGCCGGTCAAGCTGTCGGTGATCGTCATGCTCCCCGCGCCTACCGCGGTGACAGCCCCCGCTGCGCCCAGCTCGCCCGGGCCGAAGTCGTCGACGCTGTCGGCCACGTTCTGGCCGGCGCCGAGGTGATAGCTGATGTCGACCTCGTCACCGACCTCGACACCGTCGAACATGTCGATGGTCGGGTCGGCGACGAACGTGTCGGGGGTGCCGGTCGAGGCGTTGGTGATGGTGACGCTCCCGGCGCTGACCGCGGTCACGGCTCCGATCGCGTCGTCTTCGACGTACTGCACGTTATTCGCGTCAAGCGTTCCGTCCGAGTCCTGAGTGTATGTGACGTCGACGCCGTCGCCGACCACGAAGCCCGCGGTGATGGACGGGTCGTCGACGGTGAATGTGAGTGGGCCCTGGCCGGCGCCCTGGTCAATCGTGATGCTCGAGTCTGACACGCTCGTGATCGTCCCAATGGCGTTCCCCCCCGCTGGGCCGGATCCAGGGTTGTTGGCGCACATGCCGGTCGTCGAGGGGCCAGTGTCCACGACCGTGTCGGCGATGAATGCGCCGCCGTCCACGTGGTAGGCAACGGTCACCTCGTCGCAGTAGTTCAAGTTGAGGTTGGCGAGGATGGCCGGCGCCATCCGCAGACTGATCACCGACCCATCGGCTGTAGTGACTTCAAAGGTGTTGCGCTCCAGGTCGGTGACCACGCCGCTGAGCTGCAGCTCTGACACTTTGACCCCGCCAGGGGTGCCGATCAGCTCGATGGTGACGACGAGGTTGCGCTTGTTCGTTGACTCGGTGACGAGCACGGTCTCGCCCGCGCGCAGGCCCGCGACGTTGATCACGACCCGCCCGACTCTGGACGTGTCCGCCGTCACGTGAGCTTTGCTCTTGGCGGCGGGCATCGTCACTTTCGCTTGTGCGAGCTGCCTGGCTCCGAGCGCCAAGGTGCTCCCGTCGGCGAGTCTCAGCACGAGCACGTGAGTCCCTGAGCGCACGACTTTGGCGAAGAAGGACACTGCGGATGCCTTCCCCAGTTTCCTGACCGCGGTGATGTTCTTGCCGGAGATCTTGAAGCGGACGCGACTGCCGGTCGCGACCTTCGGGATCTTCCCGTAGTGGTAGTCGTGGACAAAGTGGCCGGCGTCGACGACCTGCACGGCGTGATCAGACCGGTCGACCGAGAGAACGATGCCGCTCCCCGGCGCGGCGAGCGCGCTCGCGGGCAGGAGCAATGCTGTGAGCGCGAGCACGAGCGTCAGGGTGCACCGGTTCATCGGAAGCGACGTTAGTTCATCGACGCTGTCACATTGTCATCGATGGTCTGGACTCACACTGGACGTACGTCCTGTGTTCGTGCGGTAGCGATTCGATGCTGTGACGGCGTTTCGCGAACGCCAGACCGGGCGCGGGCTCGGCGACGGATCGGGAGAACCCCCTCGTCATGCTCGAGCTGCGCGTGATTCTGCCGGGCGCTAGCTTCAGTCGTCATGAACGACGACTGGTCCTCGCGGCGGCTGCACTTCGTCGGCGTCGGCGGGGCGGGCATGAGCGGTCTCGCGCTCGTGGCGCGGGCGCTCGGCGCGCAGGTGACGGGTTCGGACCGGGCCGATTCGCCCTACGCCGAGCATCTTCGCGAGCACGGGATCGAGCCGATGATTGGGCATGCCGCGTCGAACGTGCCCGAAGGTGCCGAGGTCGTCTACTCGACGGCCGTTCCGGCGGACAACCCAGAGCGCCTGGCGGCGGCGGGTAACGAGCTGCACCGCGCCGACCTGCTGGGTGAGATCACGCGCTTGAGGCGCTGTATTGCGATCACCGGCACGCACGGGAAGACGACGACCGCAGCAATGATCGTCCACGCGCTCCGTGGCTGCGGATTCGATCCCTCCTACCTGGTCGGAGGCGAGCTGGGTGGCACCGGCTCGAACGCCGGGTGGGCGACCGGAGACTGGGTCGTGGTCGAAGCTGATGAGTCGGACCGGTCGCTGTTGAAGCTCGATTGTGAGATCGCGATCTTGACCAATGCCGAGCTCGACCATCACGCCACGTACGGCTCCAGGCTCGACCTCGAGACTACCCTGGCTGAGTTCATGAGCCGCGCGCGCCACGCGGTCGTCTGGGATCGGCCAGGGCTCCGGGCACTCTGCCCCCCCGGCGCCGTCCCCTACGACGCGCCCTCGCCCGTGCTCGACCCGCACGGGGCTCGGTTTCGCTGGCGCGGGATCGAGGTCGTGCTCGGCGTCCACGGGGCCCACAATGCGATCAACGCCGCCGGAGCGCTGGAGGCGTGCGTCATCGCTGGGGCCGATCCGGCTGGCGCTGCCGCCGCCCTGGGCGACTTTCGCGGCGCTCGACGACGCTTCGAACGCGTCGGCGATACCGCCGCCGGTGCCGCCGTGTACGACGACTACGCCCACCATCCGACCGAGGTGGCCGCCACGCTGGCGGCCGCGCGCACCCTCGAGCCGCGCCGCATCGTCGCCGTCTTCCAGCCGCATCTCTACTCGCGGACCCGCGTGCTGGCGAGCGCGTTCGGCGAGGCGCTCGCCGCCG
>PMOY01000015.1 GCA_003165655.1 Solirubrobacterales bacterium | reverse complement strand
GGGGCGCGTGCGCGGGGCGCGTGGGCGCGGCGGTGCGCGTGGGCGCGGGGGGGCGCGTACGACCGCGAGCGGCCCGGCGGGGCGCGTACGGCCCGGCGATCAGCGGGCCGTGCCGGATGTCACAGCATCGCGACGGCGGTGACGGCTCCCGCGCAGCTCGGTCAAATTCCCCTGACAGATCGGCGTTGCGCGGCGTTAGCGCCAGAATTCGCCGCGAGGTGCAACCCACTATGGCTATTTCACCATCAGTGACTACACCCCTCGGAAAGTGAGCTGCAGGCCGCGCGCGTTTGACGGAGCGCCCCACGCCGCGACCCTCAGACCGCCCCCGCGCGCCGNNTCCCACCCCCCACACCCCCGCCCAGAACCCCGGCGCGGCGCCCGAGGGTCCGGACGCGCGATCGACCGCCCAACCGCCCCCTCCGCCCCTCCGCCGCGAGCAACGTCAGCGGCTAGGACTCCGAACCGACCTCCAGCTCACCCGACCAGTAGTCCACCTCGTCGGCTTCGCGGAACATCTTGCCCGGGGGCCAGACGCCGAGCTTGCCGCTGTCTGGGTAGACCACGATCGCCGGATCGTGCTTGGTCGAGAGGATGATCAAGCGCACGGTCTCCTCGGCGCGGTTGGTGAGCTTGTGTGCGCCTTCCGGTCCCTCGGGGAAGCAGATGAGGTCGCCGGGATCAAGCAGCTCCTCGCCGCCCGGATGGCGCAGTAAAGGCCTGCCCGCGAGGACGAGCAGCCACTCCTCGTTGCCGTGCTCGTAGTGATAGGGACAGATGCTCTCACCGAGACCGAGCTCATAGACGGTCGCGCCGAGCTTCTCGGCCTCGAGTAGCGGGCCAAGCCGCAGCTCGTGTGCTCGGTAGCCGGGCGGATCGCTCGCATCGCCCTCGACGGCGGCGCTGAAGGCGTTCACCGTCGGGCGGTCGCTCACTCGCCCTCCCAGTAGTCGACCGCGTCGACGCGGCGGAAGTTCAGGCGGTCCTCGTCGCCCGCCGGCCGTGATCCGACCTTGCCCGAGTCGGGATAGGCGGAGATTGACGGCACCTGGTTGGCGGAGACGATCATCACGCGTCCCGGGCCGCGCACGGTATGGGCGCCCTCGGCCCCCGAGGGGAAGCAGATCAGATCGCCCGCCTGCAGGGTGCGTTCGCCAGCGGGGGTACGCACAGTCGGCGTCCCCGCGATCACGAGCAGCCACTCCTCGATCCCGTGGTGATAGTGATAGGGAAACGTCAGCTTGCCGTCCTCCAGCTCAAACACGCCGGCGCCGATCCGTGCGGCGCCGAGCCGCTCGCCCACCCGGCGCATGCCGCGCCAGCGATATCCGTCACGAGTGGACTCGTGCTCGAGGTCGTCTGTCAGTACGTTGAACCGCCTCATCGAACGACATCTTCTCAACTCCTCGTCGTGAGGCCCGACCTGGACCACTGGCTCGACAGGCCCACCGTCCGCATCTCGCATCGTCGCGAGTCGGACGCCGAGCCGGCGACCCTGTGGGCCGCTGCACGAGCCGTCCGCACCTCCGAGACTCGGCGGCTCGGAAGGCTTTTACGTCTGCGCATACCCGGCCTGCCGCCCGACATCGCCTACGACGAGCTGTTCCGTGCGCCGCCGTTCATCGTCCTGTACGAGGACGAGAACGCACTCCTGGCGGGTGTCGTCGGCCGGATCTGGACGGTGCGTCGCGACTACCCGACCCTGGCCGAGCCCGACGAGTTCCGACGCTGGTCAGCCCGCGGGACAGTTCGGGTCCTGTTCGCGAACTGGGTCGAGCCGGCAGACGCCGGTGTCACCGCGCTCGTCAGCGAGACGAGGATCTCTGCCAGCGACGGGCTTGCGCAGCTCGGACTCGCCGCCGTCAGACCCCTGATCGTTGCCTCCCACCAGCTGATCGGCAGCGAGGGGCTCGCGCACGCGGTGAGCACGATCCGGGGCGCGGGACCACGTGACCGCGGTAACCCCGGACGGTAACGTCGTCCGGCGATGGACTTCGAAGCGCAGGTAACGGTCAGGCGCACGCGCTACGCCAACGACTCCACGGGGTGGGCGGTTGTCGAGGCGACGGACGAAACCGGGGACACGATCGTGCTCGTCGGGCCGTTGCACCACCTCGAGGAGCGCGAGCGGGCCCACGTTATCGGCACCTGGCAGGACGACTCCCGCTTCGGTCGCCAGGTCAAGGTCGCGCAGGCGGACCCTTTGCCCCCGTCCGACGCTGGCGCGCTGCTCGCCTATCTCGTCCGGGTGCGGCACATCGGTCCCAGACGTGCAGCGTCGCTGCTCGAGCGCTACGGCGACGCTGGAGTGCTCGAGGCGATCGACCGCGATCCTCCGCGCGCTTTCGCGCGCGCGGGTCTGTCCGGACGCCGCGCGCGCGAGGCGTCCGCGTCGTGGGACGCGCTGCGCGTCACCCGGCGTTTGCACCTGCTGCTCGCCCCGCACGGACTCGCCTACCTGGTCACTGGCATCCAGCGGGAGTTCGGCGACGCTGCCCATCGGGTCGTGCGCCAGCGGCCGTACGAGCTGACGAGCGTATTCGGGGTCGGCTTCCACGTCGCCGACCGGATCGCTCAGGGAGCGGGCATTTCGCGCGAGAGCCCTGAGCGCGCGCGCGCCGGGATCCTCCACGTGCTCGCGGAGGCCGAGCGCAGCGGGAGCACCTGCCTGCCCCTCGGCGCGCTCCGCGCCTCCTGCGGTGAGCTCCTGGGAATGGAGGCCCCGAGCGAGGAGTTCGTCGACGAGCTGGTCGCGCGCGACGACCTCGAGCGAGCCGGCGAGTGGATCTACCGCGC
>PMOY01000157.1:161-3150 GCA_003165655.1 Solirubrobacterales bacterium | reverse complement strand
CGTCGTACACGGTCGATACCCTTGAGGAGCTGCACGCGAAAGAGCCAGACAATGAGCTGTTCCTGATCCTCGGCGGTGACGTCGCCGCGGGGCTGCCTTATTGGCACGCACCCGAGCGGGTGCTGGCACTCGCGGCGCCCGCGATCGCAAACCGCCGCGGCACTCCTCGCGCGCGAGCGGCGGCGGCACTCAGTGCCCTGCCGGGCGGCGCCCGCGCACGATTCTTCTCCATGCCCTCGATCGGCGTCTCCTCGACGATGATTCGCCGCCGGGTGAGGGCCGGCCAGCCCATCCGCTACCTCGTCCCCGACGGCGTGGCGGGCTACATCGACGCGAAAGGGATGTACCGCTGACTCCAGAAGACATCGCCAACGCTGTTGCCGCCTATGCCGAGGACCGCAAGGCGCTCGAGATCGTCGAGCTCGACCTGCGGGAGGTGATCACCTACACCGACTACTTCGTGATCTGCTCCGGCCGCACGGACCGCCAGGTCAAGGCGATCCACGACGCAATCAACGAGGGAATGAAGAAGGATCACGGGATGCTGCCCCGGCGGGTCGAGGGGCTCCCGGAGGCCCACTGGGTGCTGATGGACTATCTCGACGTCCTCGTTCACGTTTTCACCCCCGACACGCGCGAGTACTACCGGCTCGAGCAGCTCTGGGGCGAGGCTCCGGCGCGCGCGGTCGGTGGGCAGGCTCAGCCCGCGCCGACGGTGTGAGCCCTACGCGCGTCGCGCTCGGTCACGCGTAGCGTGAGCCCGGGCTCACGCGGAGCGCGTGAGCCCGGGCTTGACGCCCGGATCGGTCGTGGCCGTGACTAGCGGGTACCGAACCCGGCGAGCTCGGCGACCAGGCGAGCGCCGTCGGCCGTGCCGAGCCCGCTGGCCAGGTCGTAACCCCGCACGGCGTTATAGCCCTGCACGGTGTAGGTCACGTTGTTCGAGTTGGTGAACGTGACCGTGTTGTTGCCGCGAGTGATGTCGACGATCCCTGACCCGAACCCGTCGCCCAGCGCGTACAGCCGTGGGTTGATCAGCCCGAGGCTGTGGCCCGCTGCCTGATCGGCGATCGCGACGATGCCGGAGAACTCCGGCGTGGCCTCGCTGGTTCCGCCGATGGGGACCCAGCCGGGTGGCCCGGCGCCGGCAAAGCTCCAGTACACGTTCGCGCCTCCGTCGACCGCGGCGCTCATGCTGATGTCTGGCGTGCCGCGTGCACCACCAACGACCCGCGCGACCCCGGCCTGGTAGAACGGACGGGAGAACACTGCCGAGACGCCGCCGCCGCCCGCACACGCTCCGCCACACACCGACGGCGGGTCGTTCCAGACGTTATCGGGCGCGGTGCGCAACCCGTTTGCGTCCAGGTGCAGCTGGGTCCCGCCGACGGAGGTGACAAGCGGATCGCTGGAGGGCCACGAGTTCACGCGGAACGGGTAGAGGTCGCCATCGATCTCGGAATCGGTCACGCCGGAGTCGCCGGAGGCTCCGAGGACGGTGACACCGTGGTTGGCGGCGTTCTCGAATGCACTGCGCAGGCCGTAGATCAACTGCGGGTCGAACGTCCCCTGGGAGTTCTGGAAGGTCTCCTCGGTCGCGCCGAAGCTCTGGCTGATCACGTCGCCGAGGTGATGGTCGATGACGTAGTTCTCAGCCATAACGATCTGTGGGAAGCCGGCGGTGCCCTCGGTCTCGTCGGTCGGGGTCTCGACGAGCAGGATGTTGGCCCCGGGGGCCATCGCGTGGGAGTACTCGACGTCGAGCGAGGTCTCGACCCCCCAGCCCGGCGAGTCGGGATTGAGAGTCGGGTTGTACGGCGGCACCGCGCCCGCGGGCTGGATGATCTTGAACGACGGCGGCGCGGGCAGCCCATACGACTGGTCAAAGGTCTGGAGGTCGCTCTGGATTGTCGGCGATCCGTAGGAGTCGACGATCACGATCGTCTCGCCGCGGCCGGTGAGTCCCGCCTTGTAGAGCGGCTTCATGTCGTACGCCTGCTCGAACTGTTGCGGCCCGTAGCAGGCGATCTGATACATGGTCTCGCATTGCGCCGTGGTTGGCGGCTGAACGAAGTGAGCTCGAAACTGCACATGAAACGGCACTGCCATCGCGGGAGCCGCCCCACACACGAGTGCGACCGCACCCACCGCGATCGTCGAAAACCCTGCGACCAGACCTCGAGCACGCAAAAAAACCCCCTGCCATCGGTTACCCAGGCAGCAAATCTACCGCGTTCTCACTCTGGGCGCGCGACGCCAGTCGTTCGCACAGCACCGGGCCCGGCACGCCACCAATCGGGGCCGGGCGGACGGACCCCTGGCTCGCGGCGCCCTCCTACAGCGCCGCCAGCAGCTTCGGCGCGACCTCCTTCTTGCGACTCATCACCCCGGGCAGCTCGATCGTGCTGTCGCTGCTCGGAGCGTCGAATGTCCGCGCCACCACGGCGACGTCGCCGGCGACGAGCAGGTCGGTGCCCTTGGTCAGGATGTCGGTGACCATCAGCGCGTAGAGCAGGTACCCCTTGTCCTCGCGCCGGCGACGCATCGTCTCGAGCAGCTCGTCGGCGCGCTCGAGCAGGTCCTTGCCGACGACCTCGATCTGGGCGATGCAGATCGTGTGACCACCGCGAACCTGGTACTCCTTCGCGTCGCGGGAGATGATCTCCTCGGCGCTCACCTCGGAGACGTCCGAGGTGGCTTCGAACATCTGCCGGCCGAACTCGGTCGCATCCACCGCGAGCACGCGCTCGAGGTACTCGATCACCGCGTGGTCGCGCTCGGTCGTGGTGGGGGAGTTCAGGATCACGGTGTCTGAGAGGATCGCGCCGAGCAGCATCAGCGCCGCCGGGCGGCTCGGCTCCATCCCGTTCTGGCGGAAGCGTTCGATCACCAGCGTTGCCGTCGAGCCCACCGGATCGAACGTGGCCGTGACCGGCACTCGCGTCTCGATCGACCCGATGTGGTGGTGGTCGAGGATCTCGACGATCTC
>PMOY01000157.1:0-137 GCA_003165655.1 Solirubrobacterales bacterium | reverse complement strand
TCCTTGATCTGCTCGGAGACGTCTGAGAGCAGGTAATCGGGGGTGATGGTGAGCGGGTCGCTCTCCATGAACGCACTGCAAGGCGCGGCGAGCGTGATCATCCGTCCGGAGACATAGGTGTCGAGCGGCGAGACGAC
>PMOY01000165.1 GCA_003165655.1 Solirubrobacterales bacterium | reverse complement strand
CAGGCGCTGGTGGTGAGCGAGTTTGGCGCCGAGGCGCTCTACAACGGGTCCCCGGACACCAAGGGGACCTACCAGTTCCAGAGCGACTACGTGCGCAGCACACTCGACGTGATGGACACGCTGCCGTTCATGAACGGCACGATCTACTGGGCGCTGCGCGAGTTCGCGGTACGGCCGGGCTGGACCGGAGGAATCACACCGCCGCCCCAGGACCCGCCGAGCGGCCTCACCCACAAGGGCTTGATCTCCTACGACGGGGTCGCGAAGCCGGCGTTCTCCGTCGCCCGGCAGCTGTTCGCTACGCCGCCGCCCTTCCTCCGCTGAGCCATTCCCTCGGCATGTCTCGTGCGATCCGGCGCGGGCTCCTAAGGCGTGAAGCGAACCGTGATTACGTCGCCGTCGGCGACCACGTAATCGCGACCCTCGACGCGCAGCGTCCCGCGATCGCGAGCGCCGGCGTATCCGCCGGCGTCGACGAGCTCGCGCCAGGAGACGATCTCGGCGCGCACGAATCCACGCTGGATGTCGGAGTGGATCAGACCCGCGGCGTGCCACACGGAGAGGCCGCTGCGCAGGTGCCACGACTGGGCCGGCTTGTCCTCGCCGGCGGTGACGAAGGCGATCAGATGCAGGAGGGAGAACGCACCTCGCACCACCTGGCGGAGCCCTGACTCGGCCAGCCCAAGCTCGCTCCGCATCATCGCGGCCTCCTCAGCCGGAAGCTCGGCGAGCTCAGCCTCGAGGCGGGCCGAGACCGCCACAGCCTGGGCGCCCTGCGCCCGCGCGTGCTCGGCGACCGCCGCCGGCACCACGTCGCTGCCCTCCTCGACGTTGGCCACGAAGAGCACGGGCTTGGCCGTCAACGGCGACAGCGCCGCGACCGCGTCGGGCACATCGGGCGGCGGCGGGACGGTGCGTGCCGGCCGCCCCGCCTGGAGCGCGGCGATCACCTCACGCAGCCACGCCGCCTCGGCGATCGGCCGGCGCTCGCCCGTCTTGGCGGTCTTGGCGACGCGCTCGAGGCGCCGCTCCGCCTGTTCGAGGTCGGCGTAGAGGAGCTCGGTCTCGATCGTCTCGATGTCGGCGAGCGGGTCGACCCGGCCGTCCGGATGGACCACATTCGGATCCTCGTGCGTGCGGACGACGTGGACGATCGCGTTCGTTTCCCGGATGTTGGCGAGGAACTTGTTGCCCAGACCTTCACCGCGATGCGCGCCGGCGACGAGGCCCGCGATGTCGTGGAAGGCGATCGTGTCCGGAACAATCTTCGAGGCGCCGACGGTCGCCGCCACCGCGTCGAGGCGTTCGTCGGTGACCGGGACGATGGCGACGTTGGGCTCGATCGTCGTGAACGGGTAGTTGGCCGCTTCGGCGGCAACGCCGGTGAGGGCGGTGAAGAGCGAGGACTTGCCCGCGTTCGGGAGCCCCACGATCCCGACCTTCATCGGCACACCAGGTCTCCTACTGCGGTGCCGAGCAGCGCGCCGGCGATGACGTCGGTCGGGTAGTGGACCCCGAGGTAGGGCCGGCTGAGCGCGAACGCTCCGGCTGCCGCGTACAGTGCGCGCGCCGGCACGAGCCCGGCGAAGGCGCGGGCCGCGGCGAATGAGGTCGTCGCGTGCGCGCTGGGGAACGCCAGCCGCGAGACGGTCGGCGTCAGCGGCGGCAACCCGGGAAGCGCCGGGCGCGGCCGCCGGACCGCGAGCTTCACCGCGTAGTTGAGCGCATAGCCCGCGACGACGGCCGCCGTGCCGCGGAGCCAGCGCCGGCGGCGGGATCCGTCGACCGTCGCGCCGAGGATCCCGAGACAGGTCCAGCACGCCCCGTGCTCGCCGAGGCGCGAGTAGGCGGCGACGACGCGCTCCGCGCCGGCCGTGTGCCGGCGCGTGCGGGCGAGCAGCAGCATTTCGTGGTCGAGCTGGCGAATGCGGTCGGTGATCACGGACCGGCAACTGTACGCGGGACGGTCACGCATGCCGCGGCGCGGCGCAGGAGCACCGCGCGCTCGCGGCTGTTCTGGGTGAGCCCGGCGGCGCGCTCGAACTCCGCGCGTGCCTCGGCGGGGCGGCCGAGCTTTGCCAGCAGGTCGCCGCGGACGCTGGGCAACAGGTGGTAGCGCTCCAGCGAGGGATCGGAGCGGAGGGCGTCGACGAGCTCGAGCCCCGCCCCGGGGCCGAACGCCATCGCAACCGCCACGGCCCGGTTGAGCTCGACGACGGGCGACGGCGCGAGCCGGGCGAGCGCGGCATAGAGCGCCGCGATCCTCGGCCAGTCCGTCTCCGCCGCCGTGCTCGCGCGAGCATGGCACGCGGCGATCGCCGCCTGCAGGCCGTAGGCGCCGAGCGTGCCCTCGCGGCTGCCGGCTGCGAGCGAATCGTCAAGCTGACGCTCGGCGCGCTCCAGCGCTGTCAGGCCGCGACGGACCTGGAGGTGATCCCATCGCGCACGGTCCTGCTCGAGCAGGAGTACGGGCTCGCCGGAGGAGCTCACGCGCGCGGCGGCGCGCGCCGCCTGAAGCTCCATGAGCGCAACGAGCCCATGGACCTCGGCCTCATTCGGCGCGAGCGAGGCCAGGATGCGACCGAGACGGAGCGCCTCCTCGCATAACGCCGGTCGCATCCAATCCTCGCCCGCGGTCGCCGTGTAGCCCTCGTTGAAGACGAGGTAGACGACCTCGAGAACCGACGACAGACGCGACTGCAGCTCGTTCCCGCGCGGGACCTCGAACGGAACCTGGGCCGCTGCGAGCGTCCGCTTGGCGCGGACGATCCGCTGGGCGACGGTGGGTTCGGGAACGAGAAACGCGCGCGCGATGTCCCTCGTGGTCAAGCCTCCGAGCAGCCGGAGCGTGAGCGCGATCCTCGCGTCCGTCGAGAGCACCGGATGGCAGCACATGAACATCAGGGTGAGGACGTCATCGCCAATCTGATCGTCGAGCGCCGCCTCGACGTCGGCTGCGTCCATCGCGAGCTGGATCCCCATCTCGCGAGCGAGCTGCTCGTGCTTGCGCTCGAGCCGCCGGTTGCGCCGGAGCACGTCGATCGCGAGGTACTTCGCGGTGGCCATGAGCCAGGCGCCCGGGTTCTCAGGGACGCCCGACTCCGGCCAGCGCTCGAGCGCGACCACGAGCGCGTCCTGTGCGAGGTCCTCGGCGAGACCGACATCGCGCACGATTCGCGTCAGGCCGCCGATCAGCCGGGCCGACTCGATCCGCCAGACGGCCTCGACCGTGCGGTGGGTGACCGAGTCAGCCGTGGCTACTCCGCCATGGTCTGCTCAGGCGGACGCTCTGACAGCCTGCCGGCGGCCTGGAGCTCCGGCGGGAAATCCGACATCTCGAAGACGCGGCGGACCTCGAGCACGACGTCGCCCCCCACGGGACAGCGCGACGCCCACTCGAGCGCCTCCTCCTTGGACCTCGCCTGAATCATCCAGTAGCCGCCGATCACTTCCTTGGTCTCGGCGAACGGCCCGTCGGTGATCCTTCGCTTCCCGCCCTCGAAGGAGATACGCGCGCCCTCAGACGTGGGGTGCAGCCCGTCGAGCGAGAGCAGCACACCCGCCCTCGTCAGCTCCTCGTTGTATTTCGACATTGCAGCGACGGCCTCGGCGCTCGGCGTCCAGTCCGCCTCTTCCTTCACGCCCGGATAGATGAACATCATGAAGCGCATCTTCGCTCCTCCTCTTGTTTGGGTATCGCGGCGGGCTCAGAACCCGACGTCTACTCCCACGCCGAACGAGGGGAGGCGAAATCGACATCTCGGGCACATTTCTTTGTCCCGGCGCTCCAGGGCGGTCCGCGCAGGCCTCTTCCTCCGCGCGGCCAAAGAGAACGGCGAGGATCTGTCCTCATGGACAAGCAGCGGCCGTCCCTCGTCCCTTACCGTGCCGTGCTGACCGATAGCGAACACTGACAAGGAGACCGGCCATGGCCCCTACGATCATCGTCTCATACGACGGCACGCCCGATGATGACGACGCGATCGCGCTGGGGAAAGCGTTCGCCCAGGCCGGGGCGTCGGTTGCGCTCGCGTACGTGCGCCATTCCCGGCTGCAGGACGAGGCGGCCGAGGAGCGCGAGAGCCGGGCGGCCGCGAAGCTGCTCGAACGCGGTGCGCAGATGCTCGGAGGGGAGACCAAGACGTTCGTCCTGTTCAACCCGTCGACCGCCGACGCGCTGCGGGAGCTGATCGAGCGCGAGGGCTTCGACGCGATCGTCTTCGGCTCCTCGTATCGAACTCCGGCCGGCCACATCGCCCCGGGCCGCGCCGCCGAGCAGCTCCTCGACTCCGGCCCGGCCGCGATCGGTGTCGCTCCGGCGGGGCTGCGCGACGAGGCGCCGAAGATCGAAAAGGTTGCCGTGGTCTCCTATGCGACCGGTGATGCCGCCGAGCAGACCGCCACATCGTTCGGCGTGGATGTGGTCCCGGCGCCCGATCCCGAAGCCGACCTGCTCGTGTTCGCATCGCGTCCGGGCGCCCCCAAGGGGACCGTCTCGATCAGCGCCGCCTCCGAGCAGCTGGCCGAGGAGGCCGCGTCGTGTCCCGTGCTCGTGGTCGCGAACGAGACACCGCTGGACTTCGGTTCCTGATGGGTCGGCCGGTGCGTCCGTCAGGACGCGCGTGGTGCGCGAAGCGGGCTGGCATTGTTCAGGGGATGCCGCGTTTAGCCCGCTCGCCGCAGCGCCCAGCTCACGCTGTAACGGACGTCCGCTTGGCCGCGGTGTAGAGGTAGAATCCGTTTGGTAGCGGCCAGCGCGAGAGGGGTGTTCACCGAGATCGTGGCGGCCACCTTGAGCGCCACCGCCAGCCTTCTCGGGTCACGTCATCTGTCGCATGCGGTTGGGGCCAACCCGGGTAAAGGAGAGGGAACAGTGACCAGCAATCAGCGCAACTGGGCGATCCGCATCGGGATCTTCGTCGTGATTCTCGTGGTGGTCATCGTCGCCACGAGCCATTAGCCATCGCTGTTCAGCGCCGGTTCCGGTTCCGGTTCCGGTTCCGCTGGCGGTCGCGTCCGGGTCCGGCGTTGGCCCGAGCCACCCCTGTGTAGACGATGCTGAGCACGACCGCCCCGACGACGGCGACGATCACGAAGGCGTGAGCGAGGATGCCGACTAGGCACGCCACCCCGTACAGAGGCGGAAGAACGTACCGGACGAAACGGGTCAGCTCTGAATTCATCGGTCCCTCGATAGTCAGGCGGTGGGCAGCAGTTCGATCGGGCGCGTACGCGCTCGGGGTGGGCTGAAGACGGTCTGAAGGTAGCCACGCTTGTCCTTGCCCTGCGCCCACGTCAGGTGCTGCGCCCACTCGCCGACGGTTGCCCAGCTGCGGTTCGCGCGCTTCACCCGATGGAAGAAGAGCCCCTCTTCGAGCTCCACGGCGTCGTCGACGATCAGCGCCTGGTAGTACTCCCAGACGTTGTGAGAGAGCACCAGCATCTGGTCGTTCTCGGCGAACGGGAGGGTCAGCGCGGCGTGGTTGAGCGAGATCGTCTCGTCGAGCAGGGTCCGATCCTCCGGGTGGCCGCGAGCGGCGAGCATCGCACCGAGCAGCTCTCCCGCCTCGCGGTAGAAGTCCTCGACGCGGTCCTCGAGCACGAGCGCGATGATCGAGCGCTGATCGCCCGGCCACAGCAGCGCCGCGGCCTCGGGGATGGGAAAGTACTCCGCTCCGCCCTGCTGGATCGACTCCGCCTTCTCGCGCAGGGCCGCCACGAGGCCGGCGATCACCGGCGCCTTGGCCGGATCGGCGTCGATCAGGGCCTCGATCAGCTCGTGCACCGGCCAGCCGTGGCGCCCGTGCAGGACCAGCAGCGGGATCTGCAGCACCCGGTCGTAGTAGGCGAAGTCGACCATCCACGCGAACACCTTCGCGCGCCGCCACTGCTCGGGCGGCATCGCATCGGTGCTGACGACGAGATCGATGTACTCCTCCACCTCCCAGTTGGCTTTCTCGATCGTGTCGTGCAAGTTGCGGATGACCTGCGGGGCGAGCGTCATCCCGTAGCGGGCCTGGTAGTCGGGGTCGCCCATCTCGGCGTTGGGCAGCACCGAGCAGTTATGAAACTGAATGTGGTTGTGCTGGCCGCCGGCGATCACCTCCGAGACCCCGGCGGCGAACTCGTCGTAGCTCTCGCCGGGCAGCCCCAGGATCAGATCGGTGTAGGTGTAGACGCCCTCGGCGGCGAACCGCCGCTGCAGCTCCCGGTACATCTCCGAGGAGATGTTCGCGCGATTGATGTGCTCGAGCGTGGAGTCGTTGACCGACTGCAGCGCGAGCGTCACGCCATAGGCATTGAGCGAGCTGTTCAGGAGCTTCTGGATCCGGTAGGCCCGCTCGGTCGCATTCTTGGTGCTCTGGACCGACAGGCTGAACGGGAATCCGGTGCGCTGATAGGAGGCGATCACCGCTTCGGTCAGCTCGAGGTCGCGCTTGAGCGCACCGAAGTTCGCATCCGCGCAGAAGACGAAGCCCACGCGCCGCTCGGACATCCAGGCGATCTCGCTCGCCAGGCGCTCGATGTCGAAGCGGAACACCTTCGAGTT
>PMOY01000305.1 GCA_003165655.1 Solirubrobacterales bacterium | reverse complement strand
CTCTCGCACCACATGGTGATCCGTGACGGCAAGGTCGCGAACTACCAGCCGTACCCGCCGACGCCGTGGAACGCGAGTCCGCGCGACGTCTACGGAACTCCCGGACCCTACGAGGACGCGGTGCAGAACACGCCGATCTTCGAGGAGAACGGTCCGGACAAGTTCAAGGGCGTGGACATCATGCGTGCGGTCCGCTCGTTCGACCCGTGCCTGCCGTGTGGCGTGCACATGTACGACGGGCACGGACGCGTGACCAAGCAGCAGCACACGCCGACGGCGATGGCGTAGAGGTAAGCGATGACCGAGTCGACTGCCGCGCAGCAGAGCACGATCGCCTCCGGGTCCGGCGAGGACCTGGTCGCACGTGTGCAGGAATTGCAGGCGCGGCTCGACGCCGCGGGCGACTCGGCCACCCGGGAGGTGGCCGAGGAGCTCGTGGCGGCGGTCGTCCAGATGTACGGCGTGGGCCTGGAGCAGATCTTCAGCGCCCTCGCCGCCGACGGGGAGGCCGGCGAGCGGATCGCCGCCGGCCTCGCCGAGGATCCGGAGGTCGCCAGCCTGCTGCTGATTCACGACCTGCACCCGGTTCCGCTCGAGACCCGGATCCACGAGGCGCTCGAGAAGGTTCGTCCCTACATGGAGTCTCACGGCGGCAACGTCGAGCTGCTGAGCCTGCAGGACGGCGTCGCGCGGATCCGCCTGGAGGGGAGCTGCAGCGACTGCAGGGCGTCTTCGGTCACTCTCGAGCTCGCGATCAAGCAGGCGCTCGAGGAAGCGGCGCCCGACCTGTGGGGCCTCGAGGTCGAGGGCATCAACGAAGATCCGACCACGGGCATGCCGCTCCCCATGGCACCGGCGGCCACAGCCCCCACCGGCTTCGAGCTCCCCGTCTTCAATGTCGGTCCCGGCGCCGCGAACCCGCCCGTCGCCGCGACGCCCGCTGCACCGCCCCGCCCGCCGTCGTGGTACGACGTCGACGGAATCGTCGGGCTCGGGCTCCAGCAGGTCATCGCCACCGACGTCGAGGGCAACGGATTGGTGATCGCCAACGTCGATGGAACGCTGCTCGCCTATCACAACCGCTGCGCGGCCTGTGGTGGCGCGCTCGATCGCGGCGAGCTGTCGGCCGGCGCACTCGCCTGTCCGGAATGTGGGCGCTCGTACTTCCTCCCGCGTGCCGGACGCTCCCTCGACGGAGACAACCTGCAGCTGGAGCCAATTCCGCTGCTGCAGGAGCAGGGCCGCGTTAAAGTAGCCTTGGCGATATGACGGGAAACGGGAATGGCGTTCCCCGGCGCGAGCGCCGGCCGGTGGCGGACGCCGTCGCGGCGCGCCGCCGATCGCAGATGGTCTCGGGCCTTCGCGGGCTCGCTTCGAGGCCTGTCCGCGGCGCCCAACAAGGCAATGGCGCGAGCGCTCCTCCGCTCGCCAAGGAGGCTCCCAACGTCGAGCGCTGCGACCTCTGCGGCACGACGATCCCCGATGATCACCGCCACATGCTGAACATCGACGAGCGGCGGATCGTCTGTACCTGCGAGAGCTGCTGGGCGCTCCGTGGCGGCGACGCCGAATACCGTCCGGTCGGGAGCCGCACGGTCTGGCTGCCCGACCTGGATATGCCCGACGACGTCTGGGCCGGATTTCAGATCCCGATCGGGCTCGCGTTCTTCATGTTCTCGACGACGTCGGAGTGCGTCGTGGCGATGTACCCCAGCCCCGCCGGGGCGACCGAGAGCGAGCTGCATTTCGACACCTGGAACCGGCTGCTGGCGCTGAATCCCGGCCTGCAGCTCGAGGCCGACATCGAGGGACTGATCGCCAACCGGGTCGCGGACCCGCCCCTGTACGCGATCGCACCGATCGACCGCTGCTACGAGCTCACCGGCGCGATCAAGGCGAACTGGAGCGGCATCTCCGGCGGCACGGGTGTGGATGAGGCGATCGCGCTCTTCTTCGCCGATCTGAAGGCACAGGCGCGATGAGCCCACCAGACGACGAGGCCGTCAGCCGGCCGGGAAACGGCGCCGCCGGCACGCTGGGAAACGGCGCCGCCGGCTCGCCGGGCAATGGTGCGCCGATCGCGGCGAGCGACCGCCCTCCCCACAGTCCGGGCAGCCGCGCTGCGTTTGCGGCGGGCGCGATCGCGTCCATGAAGTCCGAGGAGTGGCCCTCGCCCGACTTCTCCGTACTGGGCGTGACGCCGGTCAAGTATGCGGCCGCCCCGATGCTCAACTTCGATCTGCACGTTTCGGAGTCGAGCGGACGGCAGGTGTACATGATCGCGCTCACGATCCAGGTGATGATCGAACCAGCGCGCCGGACCTACGACGACGCCACACGCGAGCGCCTGAAGGGGCTGTTCGGCGAGCCCGAGCGTTGGGCGGTGACGACCCGCAGCCTGGTCTGGGCCCAGGTGTCCATTGTCATCCCGGCGTTCACCGGCTCCACCACCGTGACGCTGCCGATCACCTGCTCCTACGAGCTCGAGGTGGCCGCCGCCAAGTACTTCCATTCGCTCCCGGAGGGTGAGGCGCCGCTGGCGTTCCACTTCAACGGCACGATCTACTACAAGGACCACGACGGCCAGATGCAGATGGTGCTCGTACCGTGGACCCAGTCGTGCGACTACCGGATGTCGGTGGCGACCTGGAAAGAGATGATCGAGATGTACTACCCGAACACCGCCTGGGTGGCGCTCAACGGCGCCACGATGGACGCGCTTCAGCAGGCGCAGGTCGATCGTGCGCTACCCAACGCCGACGCCTGCATCATGCAGCTCCTGAAAGAGACCTCGTAATGCCTGAAATGCTCGAGCAGCTGGTCGACTCACTCTTGTACGAGGGCTATGCCCTGTATCCCTACACCCCGGGCGCGACCAAGAACGCGACGCCAACGCCTTTTGGGATCGTCTACCCGCCGAGGTATGCGGCGACGCTGACGAGCACGTTCGACCACCTTGAGCTGCGATGCGTGCTCGAGGCGCCTCCCGACGCCGCGCTCGCGGCGGAGGTGCGCTTCCTCGCCGCCGGCGGCGACCGACACAAGGCCGTCGAGCAGCGAATCGACCTCGCCGGCAAGATGGTCGGCGCGCTGGACGGAGCCCCGATCGAGCTCGAGAAGAGAATCAGCGGCGATGGCGGCGTGGAGCTCGTCATCGGCGTGAGCCTCCAGACGCGCGCGCTCCGTGACGGGACGTTCGAGGTCAGCGTGCGGGTCGAGAATCGGACCGAGTGCCCGAGCGGCATCGACCGTGCGGCGGCGCTGACCTACTCGCTGCTCTCGACGCATCCGATCGCGCGCGTCAGTGGCGGACGCTTCATCTCTCCGCTCGAGCGCCTGTGCCCCAGCATCAACACCTATCCCGTGCTCGCGACCTCGACCGACGACGCGGTCGTCGGCGCGGCGATCGTGCTTCCCGACCACCCTCAGATCGCCCCCGAGAGCCGCGGCGGCCTGTTCGACTCGACGGAGATCGAAGAAGCCTTGCTCCTGCACGTGCAGGTGCTCACCGACGACGAGCGCGCCGATATCGAGGAGCAGGACGACCCGACGCTCAAGGAGATGCTCGCCCGCGCGTCCGCCGCCACGCCGGAGGACATCATGGCCCTGCACGGACGCGTGACGATCCGCGACCCCGCTCCTGAGGTCAACCGCCCACCCGAGACGAACAGCCCGCCGACCGAGCCGCCCGGCCTCGAGGATCCCCGCGCCGGACAGGACGAGGCAGTGATCGACGGGGTGACGTTCCGCCGCGGCGGCAAAGTGGTGATCCGGCCCTCTCCCGACGCGGACCTGCACGCGCGCATGCTCGACGGTCGCACGGCGACGATCGAGCGTATCTTCACCGACTACGACGGCAAGATGCACCTCGGCGTCACCGTCGACGACGATCCGGGTCAGGAGCTGATGCGGGACACCGGTAGGTACCTGTTCTTCTTCGCCCCGGAGGTAGAGGTGATCGATCTATGACCATCGAGCAGAATCCCGACCAGGCGCCCGAGCGGCCCCGAGAGCAGGACGAGCCTCCCGCGGACTCGACTCCCAAGCACGCTTTCGAGCAAACCGCGCAGGAGCTTTCGGCCCGGACTCCCGAGCTNNGGGATCGGCAACGCCTGGATGGGCGACGACGGCTTTGGCAGCGAGGTCGTCAAGCGGCTGGGCGAGATCGAGCTCCCCCACGGTGTCGCGGTGATGGACTTCGGTACCGGCGGACTGAACCTCGCCTACGAGGTGATGCGCGGCTACGACGCGCTGCTGATCCTCGATATCAGCGAGCAGGGCGGCACCCCTGGCACCCTCTACGTGATCGAGGCCGACGAGGAATCGATCGACGGGAGCATCCAGGACGGCGATACGCTCAACCCACACGGGATGGATCCCAAGACCATGCTGCGCTTCGTGAAGTCGATCGGTGCCTGGCCGGGGAAGGTCGTGGTGATCGCCTGCGAGCCGCACACGGTCGCGGAGATCGGCTTCAAGCTGAGTGAGTCCGTGGCCGGCGCGTTAGAACCGGCGGTCCAGCTCGTGCTCGAGACGATCGCTGAGCTGCGGACCGACGGCGCCTACCAGCCGCAGCCCACCGAATGACGCCATGCACGAGCTGTCGCTGAGCTCGGCGGTCGTCAACACCGTCGTCAAGCATGCCAAAGGCCGCCGCGTCGAGGTCGTGAGCCTGCGCATCGGACGTCTGCGCCAGGTCGTTCCGGATACGCTCGACTTCTACTTCGACTTCGTCGCGCGCGACACCGTTTGCGACGGCGCCCGGCTAGAGTACGAGATCATCGAGGCACGGCTGCGCTGCAAGCCGTGCGCGCAGGAGTGGGGCATCGAGATACCCGCCTTTCGCTGCCCAACCTGCGGCGGCAGCGACGTCGAGGTAGCCAGCGGGGACGAGTTCGAGGTCGAGTCCATCGAGGTCGAGGAGGCCGAATGCATCGCACCAAGGTGAAGGTCGTCGAAGAGGCGCTCGACGCGAACAACACGATCGCCCGCGCGAACCGGTCGGACTTCGACCGCGCGGGCGTCACCGTGATCAACTTCATGAGCGCCCCCGGCGCCGGCAAGACGACGCTGCTCGAGCGCGTCGTGGCCGACCTTCCCGGCGTCCGCGTCGGCGTCCTCGAGGGCGACGTCCAGGGTTCGATGGACGCCGACCGGCTGGCGAGCCTGCACGTCCCGGTGATCCAGCTGAACACCGATCCCAGCTTCGGCGGCGAGTGTCACCTCGACGCCAACATGGTCCGCTC